>NZ_JAIYEP010000085.1 GCF_020515525.1 Rhodococcus yananensis | reverse complement strand
TTTCTGGTAGTGGGAGCTACCAGAAATGCGCACGGGTGGGGGCGGCTACAGGCGGTCGCGGAGTTCCGTCTTGAGCACCTTGCCCGCCGCCGACGTGGGCAGCGCGTCGAGGACGACGATGCCGCGGACCTTCTTGTACGGCAGAACCCGCTCGGTGACGTACGCCGTCAGCTCGGCCTCGTCGATCCGCCCGCCCTCGACGGGCACGACGAACGCGATCGGTTCCTGCCCGACCACGCCGGCGTCGCGCCCGACCACCGCGGCCGTCGACACCGACGGGTGCGACACCAGGACCTCCTCGAGCTCACGCGGATACACGTTGTAGCCCTTGTAGATCAGCATGTCCTTCGCGCGATCGGCGATGAACAGGTAACCGTCCTCGTCGACGTACGCGATGTCGCCGGTGGCGAGCCACCCGTCCACGTACTGCTGGGCCGTGATCTCCGGATGCCCGAGGTATCCGCCGGTGACCTGCGGGCCACGAACCCACAGCTCTCCCCGCTCCCCGGCACCGAGCACCGTCGCCGGGTCCTCGCGGTCGCGGATCTCGATGTCGGTGTCGAACACCGGAAGACCCACGCTGCCGAGCCGGTAGTCGTCGTCGGCACCCTTCTCCAACGGCATCGCCGTCACCAGGCACGTGCCTTCCGTCAGACCGTATCCCTCGACGACCTTCGCGTTCGGGAACGCGCGACCGAGCGCCTCGAGGGTGCCCCGGTCGATGGGGGCGGCACCCGACGACACCACCCGCGGCGACGACAGATCCCGCGTCGCGGCGTCCGGATGATCGGCGAGCGCATGCCACATCGCGGGACTTCCCGTGATGTACACGGCGTGATGTCGTTCGACGAGTTCGAGCATGCGGCCCGCATCGAAACGCCCGGCGAGTACCTGGGTGAGACCGCACCCCAGCAGGAACGACGAATTGATCAGTGCGTGCGCGTGGAACAGCGGCGACACCACGACCGTCGACCCCGCACCCGGAGTGATGCCGTCGACGTTCAGCCCGTCGATCGGCTGCAGCGATACCAGTCCGTCGGCGCCGACGACCGGCAGGTGTCCGGCCCGCCAGGCGCACATCTGCGTGACATTACCGAGCACGTTGCGGTGCAGGACGCGAACACCCTTCGAAATTCCCGTCGTGCCACCGGTGTACGCGATGTGGGCGATGTCCTCGCCGGTGATCGCCACGGCCGGGAAGTCCGTCGGCCTGCCGTCGAGCAGATCCTCGAACGGCACGACATCGACGGATTCGGGTGCCGCCTCCGGTGTTCCACCGGCGGCGTCGTCCGCGACCACCGCCACCATCGTCACGGAGGTTCCCCCGGCGACACCGAGGAGGGTACCGGCCTGCGCCGGCTGCGTCACCGCCACCTTCGCGCCGGTCTCGTCGATCTGCCGACGCAATCCGGGCCCGGGCTGCAGCGGGTTGACGAGGGTCACCGCGGCACCGGCGCGCAACGCGCCGTAGTACGCGACGTAGAACTCCGCACAGTTGCCGAGATGCAGCAGCACCACGTCGCGTTCGGCGACACCGGCGGTACGCAGGGCTCCTGCGAACTGCGCGGATCGTTCGTCGAGTTCACGGAAACTGCACGTGCGGTCGCCGTCGACGATCGCGGCACGATCTCCGTACATCGCGGCGAGGCTCGGCGCCCACGCCACCATCGTCGTCTCCGGATACCGCAGCGACATCCGGGTCCATTCGGGAGTTGCGGTTGTCATGGCGGGCCCGTTCAGCGCGGAGCCATGCGGATGGCGCCGTCGAGGCGGATGGTCTCGCCGTTGAGATACCCGTTCTCGAGGATCGAGGTGGCGAGACTGCCGAACTCGTCGGGCCGTCCCAGACGGGAAGGGTTGGGCACGCTCGCCGCGAGGGAAGCGCGGACGTCGTCGCGGACCCTCGCCAGCAGCGGGGTGTCCATGGTGCCGGGAGCGATCGTGTTGACCCGGATGTTCTTGCCGGCGAGATCCCGCGCGGCGACGATCGTCATGCCGACGATGCCGGCCTTGGACGCCGAGTAGTTGATCTGGCCGATCTGCCCCTCGTACGCGGCGACGGACGCGGTCAGGACGATGGCGCCGCGTTCCCCGTCGACGGGTTCGGCCTGAGCGATGCGCTCGGCTCCGAGCCGCAACGCGTTGAAGGAGCCGATGAGATTGAGGCGGATGACGAACTCGAAGTCCTCGAGCGACCCCGCCTTGCCGTCCTTGTCGAGGATGCGCATCCTGCGTCCGGCGCCGGCGCAGTGCACCACACCGCGCAGGCCGCCCCTGTCGTGCGCGACGTCGAGAGCGGCCGCGAACTGTTCGGAGTCGGTGATGTCGGCGGCGGCGAACACCGCGCCGTCACCGAGATCGGCAGCGATCTCGGCGCCGTCGGAGGTGGGCAGGTCGATCAGGGTGACGGTGCCGCCCTGATCGAGCACGCGTCGCGCGGTGGCGAGGCCGAGCCCGGAGGCTCCGCCGGTGACTGCAACGGAAAGTCCTTTGAGTTCCATGTGTTTCGTTCCTCTATGAGAATTCGGAGATCAGAGCAGTTCGAGGATGGTGGCGTTCGCCATGCCGCCGGCCTCACACATCGACTGCAGGCCGTAGCGGATTCCGCTGTCGCGCATGTGGTGCACGAGGCGGGTCATGAGGATCGCGCCGGAACCGCCGAGTGGGTGACCGACGCCGATGGCGCCGCCGAGCGGGTTGAGCCGATCGGCCTTCGCTCCGGTTTCGGCGAGCCACGCGAGAGGGACGGGGGCGAAGGCCTCGTTGATCTCGAAGGCGCCGATGTCGTCGATGGACAGGCCGGACCGCTTCAGCGCCTTCTCGGTCGCCGGGATGGGACCGGTGAGCATGACCACCGGGTCGTCCGCGGCGACCACCGCGGTGTGCACACGGACGATCGGGGTCCACCCCTGTTCGGCGGCCTTCTCGCTGGTGGTGACGAGTAGCGCACCCGCGCCGTCGGAGATCTGCGACGAGTTGCCGGCGTGGATGACGCCGTCCTCCTTGAACACCGTCTTCAGCCGGGCGAGGGACTCGACGGTGCCGCCGCGACGGATGCCTTCGTCGGTGGTCAGGCCGGCGAGGGGAGCGATCTGCTTCGCGAACACTCCGGCATCGGTTGCCGCCGCGGACAGTTCGTGCGAGCGCAACGCGAACTCGTCGAGCCGGGTGCGGGTGAAGCCCCACTTGTCGGCGATCATCTCGGCGCCGATGCCCTGGCTGAATCCGCCGACGCCGAATCGGTCGAGCACCTCCTGCGGGTAGTTCTCGCCGGGGGTCCTCACGGCGCTGCCCATCGGCACCCGCGACATCGACTCGACACCGCCGGCGACGGCGATGTCGGCCTGCCCGGCGATGACGGCCGCCGCCGCGAACGACACGGCCTGCTGGCTCGACCCGCACGCGCGGTTGACGGTGGTGGCGGGAACCGACTCGGGCCACCCTGCCGCGAACACAGCACTGCGGGAAACGATTCCGGCCTGTTCGGAGACCTGGCTGACGCAGCCCCAGATTACGTCGTCGACGATCGCCGGGTCGAATCCGACACGCTCGGCCAGTGCACCGAGCACATGAGCCGACAGATCGACGGGATGGGTATCGGACAGTGCCCCGCCTCGGCGTCCGATGGGGGTACGGACGGCGTCCACGATCACGGCATCGCGCATGGTATTCCTTCGTTGGTCGCCGCGACACGCGGTCGCGGTGGGCTCGATCGGTGTGTTGTGACGTCGACCGGCCGGGTGGTGGTCCTCACATCGAGGAGACCACGCACCCGGCCGATGAGGAAGACGCTTTCGCTGGAAGCCTCCGTCAGGCGGAAGCTATGCACCGCCGGTCAGGACGCGGCACGGATCATCTTGCGGTCGCGCTCCGGGTTCGCGAACACCAGCACGAGCACCGCGGCGATCGCACCGAGGATGCCGATGATCTGGAACGAGGTGGCGTAGCCGTCGGCCGGTGTCACGGCGTTGTCGACGATCACACCCGTCGCGTAGGGCGCGACGAGCCCACCCGTCGCCATGAGCGCGAGGAACACACCCATGGTGCCGGCGGTCTGCTGCGGCGGGCACAGCTCGGAGATCGCGGCATTGATCAGCGGGAACGCGATCGCACCGAAGCCGTAGCCGATGGAGACCAGCGCGACGGCCAGTGCGGGGGTTCCGATCGACGGCAGCAGGGTCAACACGACACCGCAGACGAGCACACCGACGGCGGGAACGATGATCCGCACGACGCGAGAGGTGTGGCCGCGTCCGATCAGCCGGTCGGTGATGGTGCCCGACGAGATCATCAGCACGAGTCCGACGACGGACGGCAACGCGAACATGGAACCGGCCTGCAACGCGCTGTAGCCGAGGCCCACCTCGAAGTACGACGGCAGCCAGGTCAGCACGACGGTCGTCAGGGCGTAGACGACGATGATCAGCACCGCGCAGGACATGAACGTGCGGGTGAGGAAGATCTTGCGCCACGGCACCGACGGCTCGGTCGAGGGTGCCGCCGCAGCGTCCGCGGGCTTCGCCTTGGTCGTGTACGGGCCTTCCTTGAACTTCGCGACCCAGCCCACCATCCACACGATGCCGAGCAGCGACAACGCGACGAGAGCCATCCGCCATCCCCACTGGACGGTGATGAACGTGAGGACCGGGGCGAGCGCGATCTTGGCGACCGAGGCGGATCCGGCGAGGAACGCACCCGGGAGGCCACGCTTGGCCGGCGGATGCCAGGAGTACGCGGCGGTGTGCATCAGCGCCGAGGACGGTCCCTCGGCGAACCCGAGGAGCATCCGGGAGACGATGAGCACCGCGAAGGAGGCCGTGACGACGAGGGGAAGCATTACGATCGACCAGGTGAAGCCGAGAGCGAGCAGCGCCCACCGGAGCGTCAGCTTCTTCTCGAGGGGGCCCGCGAGGAATCCGCCGATCGTGAACGTCACGAAGAACAGTGAGCCGACCAGACCGATCTGCGACGAGCTCATGCCGAGCTCGCGTGCCAGCGGCTGAGCGATGATGCCGAGGACGGCCTTGTCGGCGTAGTTCACGACATAGAGGAAGATGACCAGTCCGGTCATACCCCACGCACGCGCGGGGGTGACTCCGAATGTGTTCCCGGACGGGGTGTTACCGGCGCGAACGGAGGGGCCCTGTTCGCTGTCCACAATTTCGCCTGTTGTCACGGAGAGTCCCTTCAGAACTCGGGGGTCGAGGTTCTCCTCGGGAGATGGGGCGGGAACGTCCGTTCCGGCGCCTGCAACCATTGAACGTGATGTGGCTCACCTCGAACAAAGTCCCGCCGCCGATGGGATCGATCATCGGAACCTATGACTCGATCCACCGCCGCGACATTGGTCTGCGCTATCGGATCCATAGCCGATCGACGCTGGTCTGCGCAGCAGACATGTTGCATGCTGGCGAGGGATCCGGTCCGGGCGGCTCGCGCGGACACCCGCTACCAGACAGGTGATCCATGAACACGAACGCACCCACCGGCGAGTTCCCCTCCTCCACGGCGCCCCTCGCCGGTGTGCGGGTGGTGGAGGTGTCGAGCTTCGTGGCCGCGCCCCTGTGCGGGATGACACTGGCGCAGCTCGGCGCCGACGTGATCCGTGTCGATCCGATCGGCGGGGCCGCCGACTACCGGCGGTGGCCGCTGACCGACGACGGTGAATCGATCTACTGGGCCGGATTGAACAAGGGCAAGCGATCGTTCGCCGCCGACTTCCGCGACCCACGGGCGCAGGATCTGATCCGCGACCTGATCATCGACGCCGGTGTCCTGGTCACCAATGCCGCCGGCCGGTCGTGGCTCGATCACGGCACGCTCGCCGCGATCCGCCCCGATCTGATCCACGTGCAGGTCCTCGGGCGCGCGGACGGCACCGGCGCCGTCGACTACACCGTCAACGCCGCGACGGGATTCCCCCAGGTCACCGGACCGGAGAACGCGGGGACGCCGGTGAACCACGTGCTGCCGGCCTGGGACGTCTCCTGCGGGTTGTACGCCGCGCTGTCCGTCGCGTCCGCCGTGTATCGCCGGGAGATCACCGGGGCCGGCACGAAGGTGGTGCTGCCGCTCGAGGACGTCGCGTTCGCCACCGTCGGCAACCTCGGTTACATCGCCGAGGCACAACTCGGCGGAGCGGACCGCCCCCGCGTCGGCAACGCCGTGTACGGCACGTACGGCATCGATGTGGAGACCTCCGACGGCGCCCGGATCATGCTCGTCGCACTCACACCGCGGCACTTCCGCGACCTGACGGAGTTGACGGGCACCACGGCGGCGGTCACCGCCCTCGAACAGGCCCTCGGCGTCGACTTCCGCGACGAGGGGAGCCGGTTCGAGCACCGCGAGGTCCTCACCGCGCTGTTCGCACCGTGGTTCCGTCGCCGCAGCTCCGGCGAGGCGACCGCCGCACTCGTCGGCACGTCGATCCTGCACGAGCGTTACCGCACGTTCGCCGAGCTCGCCGCCGACCCGCTCGTGACCGCCAACCCGATGTTCCGCACGCTCGAACAACCCCGCATCGGCACCTATTCGGCGCCGAGCACCCCGATGTCCTTCGACGGCGAGCATCCGCCGGTGCGACCGGCGCCCGCCAACGGCGACGACACCGCCGCCGTCCTCGCCGAGCACCTGGGGCTCACCTACGACGAGATCGACGCACTCGCCGCCGACGGCACCATCCGCACCAACGAAAAGGAACCCGCGTGACACGCCTGGCCCAGACCCTCGGTCTCACCGAATTCCAGACCGAGATCCTCGACACCGTGAGGTCTTTCGTCGACCGCGAGATCATTCCGAACGCGCAGGAGCTCGAGCACTCGGACACCTACCCGCAGCACATCGTCGACACGATGCGCGAGATGGGGCTGTTCGGACTGATGATTCCCGAGGAGTACGGCGGGCTCGGCGAATCACTGCTCACCTACGCGCTGTGCGTCGAGGAGTTGGCCCGCGGCTGGATGAGTGTGTCGGGTGTGATCAACACGCATTTCATCGTCGCGTACATGATCCGTCAGCACGGCACCGACGTGCAGAAGCAGCACTTCCTTCCTCGGATGGCCACCGGGGAGGTGCGGGGCGCGTTCTCGATGTCCGAGCCCGAACTCGGCTCCGACGTCGCCGCGATCCGCACCCGCGGCAAGCGCGACGCCGACGGCGACTACGTGATCAACGGCCAGAAGATGTGGCTGACCAACGGGGGCAGCTCCACCCTGGTCGCCGCACTGGTCCGGACGGACGAGGGGTCCGAGAAGGCACATCGCAATCTCACCACGTTCCTGGTGGAGAAGCCCGCCGGATTCGGCGAGGTCGTTCCGGGGCTGACGATCCCCGGGAAGATCGACAAGATGGGGTACAAGGGCATCGACACCACCGAGCTGATCTTCGACGACTACCGCGCCTCGGCGGACGCGATCCTCGGTGGCGCCCCCGGCAAGGGTTTCGCCCAGATGATGGACGGGGTGGAGGTCGGCCGCGTCAACGTGTCGGCCCGCGCGTGCGGTGTCGCGATCCGCGCGTTCGAACTCGCCGCACGGTATGCGCAGCAGCGCACCACGTTCGGCAAGCCGATCGCCCAACATCAGGCAATCGGGTTCTCCCTCGCCGAGATGGCCACCAAGGTCGAGGCGGCGCACCTGATGATGGTCAACGCTGCCCGTCTGAAGGATTCGGGTGAACGCAACGACGTCGCCGCCGGTATGGCGAAGTACCTGACGAGCGAGTACTGCGCCGAGGTGACACAGGCGAGCTTCCGCATCCACGGTGGCTACGGCTATTCGAAGGAGTACGAGATCGAGCGACTCATGCGCGAGGCTCCGTTCCTGCTCATCGGCGAGGGCACCAGCGAGATCCAGAAGACCATCATCAGCAAGGGCGTTCTGCGCAGCTACGCGCTGTGAGGGCGCCCGTATCCGGAAGGACGACGCGTGAAGCGCACGCTGTACAACGAGGACCACGAAGCGTTCCGGCAGACGGTCCGTGACTTCATCGCCAAGGAGGTCGCGCCCGTCTACGAGAAGTGGGAGGAGGACGGTCACCCGCCGCGCGAATTCTACAACCGCATGGGCGAACTCGGCCTGCTCGGCATCCAGGTGCCCGAGGAGTACGGAGGCGGTGGCGAGTCGTCGCTGAAGTTCAATGTCGTCCTCGCCGAGGAGGCCTCCGCCGCGGGCGTGTCCTTCGGGTCGTCGTCGGTGCATTCGAACCTGATCCTGCCGTACATCATGCAGAACGCGACCGAGGAGCAGAAGCAGCGGTGGCTTCCCGGATTCGCTTCGGGTGAACTGATGTTCGCGATCGCGATGACCGAACCCGGAACAGGATCGGATCTGGCGAACATCGCGACGAGCGCGAAGCTGTCCGCGGACGGCACCCACTACGTGCTCAACGGCGCGAAGACGTTCATCACCGGCGGCGCCCTCGCCGATCGTGTGCTGGTCGTCGCGCGCACGTCCCCGTACGACCCGGAGAACCGGCGCGGTGGGTTGTCGATCCTCGTCGTCGACACGTCGAGCGTGGGTTTCTCGGTCGGCCGGAAGCTGAAGAAGATCGGTCTGAAGACATCCGACACCGCGGAGTTGGCGTTCGACGATGTGGTGGTACCGGCGGCGGATCTGCTCGGCGAGGAAGGCCGGGCGTTCTCGTATCTGACGCAGAACCTCGCGCAGGAACGCCTCACCATCGCATTCAGCGCGGCGGCCACCGCGGCCGCCGCGATCGCCCATGCCATCGCCTACACCAGGGAACGGAAGGTGTTCGGGCAACCGGTCGCGGCGTTCCAGAACAGCAAGTTCGTCCTCGCCGAATGCTCGGCCGAACTCCAGGCGCTGCAGATCATGGTCGACAACGCGATCGAACTCAACGACCGTGACGAACTGACCGTGCCGGACGCCGCGCGCGCGAAGTTGTTCGCGACCGAGACCGCCGGGCGGATCATCGACAAGTGTCTGCAGTTGCACGGTGGCTACGGATACATCACCGAGTACCCGATCGCCCGGTTGTACGCGGATACTCGTGTGACGCGCATCTACGGCGGTACCAGCGAGGTCATGAAGACCATCATCGCCAAGGACCTCGGCCTGTGACCTACCCGTGCGCCTTTGTGGTAGCTGGAGCTACCACAACGGCGCACGGGTAGGGCGGGGGTGGAATCACACCCGGCTGTGCGCGACCCGCCGCTCGACCAGGAGGTTCTGGGCGATCCGCCCGATCGGACCTTCGGGTGCGTGCAGCACTGCCGAGTTCATGCCGATGCCGTCGCGGCCGACGGACGCCTCGGCCGCGATACCGAACCAGGGCCCTTCGGGTTCCTCGAACAGATGCACCGTCAGTTCCGTGTTGAGGAACGAGAATTCGGCGGGGTCGAGTCGGGCACCGATGCCGTTGGCCGCGTCGGCGATCGCCATCACGCGTTCGAGGCCGCTCGTGGGCTCGCCCTCGACGAGGGGGACCGACAGATTGGTCCACGCCACCGTGGGTTCGCCGGGAACTCCACCGAGATCCGCGATGCGCCATTCGATGGCCTCGACGAAACCGGACATCGACCATGCCGCGGACAGTTCGAGGTCGCCCAGTGCCGGCGCCTGTTCCGGCAGGGGCAGGCTGCGGTCGGCGCGGCGGACCACGTCCTCCGTCGCCTGTGTGGTCAGGCGCCATGCCGTCGCGGTGGCTGCCGCACGCCACGATCCGTCGGTGTGCCGTGTCGCGAGGTCGGCGGTGAGCATCTCGATGCGGCGGCCCGGACGGACCACCCGGGCCGACACCCGGACGTCCGCGAGCGGCACCGGGCCGAGAAGATCGACCGAGATCTTGGTGAGGCGGGTGCCGTCGCGGGGTGCACAGCGATCCATGGCGCGGGTGAGCAGTCCCGCCACCGGCCCGCCGTGCTGGATCGGCCCCCACGGCCCGAGGACGTGTTCGCTGGGGGAGAAGTACTCGACGCGGTGGCCGTCGTCCGTCCCGGCATCCACCGGTCGATAGCAGAACTCGCTGGTCATCTCACACTTCCTGACGCGGGGGGACATGGCTGCCCATTTGATATGCTATGCAACATATCATGTTTCGAGGATGGGAAACTGGGCCCGTGGGAGCACGAACCGACACCAGAGAACGCATGGTCACGAGCGCGGCCCTCCTGCTTCGCGAGCGCGGCGTGGCCGGAACATCCGTGACGAAGGTCCTCGAGCACAGCGGGGGGCCGCGCGGATCCGTGGGCTTCCATTTTCCGGGCGGTCGCGCCGAACTTCTCGTCGACGCGGTCCGCACGGTCGGCGACCGCATCACCGGACGGATCAGGTCGACGCAGAACGCCCGGGACACCTTCGCCGGCATCGTCGCGCACTATCGGAAACAGTTGATCGACACCGACTTCACCGCAGGATGCCCCATCGGCGCCACCGCGCAGGAGGCGTACGACGACCCGGCGCTCGGCCCCGTCGTCGCCGGGATCGTCTCCGACTGGATCACGGCCCTGACCGAGTCCCTCGAGCGCGACGGCCATCCGGCCGCCGACGCCGAGGAACTCGCCGTGCTGTGCGTGAGCGCGATGGAGGGCGCGATCACGCTTGCCCGCGTGCGACGGTCCACAGCCCCACTCGACGCGGTCGGAGCCCGGATCTCCCCCCTGCTCGGCGGCGCCCCGGCCTAGCTCGACGGGAGACCCGCGAACGGACCCGCTACTGTTTCGCGCCATGCGACTGGTCGAGAAATCGAAACGGGTGATCGAGGCCCATCTGAACAACTCGTCGATCCGGGCACTGTCCGGGTCGATGGTGGCGTACCAGGGCCAGGTCACGTTCCGGTCCGCGGGTTTCGGCGGGGGCGACGGTGTGCTGGCAGGCCTGCGGCAGCGAGCCACCGGCGAGGGACTGTCGCTCATGGAGTGCACCGGCACCGGCGTCGTCCACCTCGCGCACGACGCCCGGAACGTGACGGTCCTCGAACTGCACGACGAGACACTGCGGGTCGAGTCCGAACAGCTCCTCGCGCTGAACGGGACCCTCGACACGAACGTGACGTTCGCCGGTCTGCGCGGCGACATGAGCGGGCAGGGCCTGTTCACGACCACCGTCTCGGGCAGCGGGCAGGTCGCGTTGCTGTCCGCCGGAGGGCCTCTCATCCACCTCGAGGTGTCGCCCGGGTACCCCCTGGTCGTCGACCCGGACGCGTTCGTCTGCGCGAAGGGAAGGCTGACGCAGTCGTTCGTCACGGACGTGTCGTGGCGGTCGATGGTCGGGCAGGGCAGCGGTGAGGCGTTCTCCCTGCGCTGGGAGGGCAACGGTGTCGTGTCCATCCAACCGGCGGAACGATAGGGGCACTCGATGGTCTTCACACAGGTCAACAACAAGGTGGTGCGGGTCGAACTCGCACGATCCGGCCCGGTGATCGCGCGACGCGGCGCGATGCTCTTCTACACGGGCCTCGTGCAGTTCTCCCCGCACGGCGCTCCCGGTGGGACGGGCAACGCCGGGCTCGGTGGTGTGGCCGCGATGGCCGGCCGGATGATGCAGGGCGAACACGAGGCCACGATGGTCGCGCAGGGCGACGGCGTCGTGCACTACGGATTCAAGGGGCTCGACACACACATCGTCGACATGTCCGCGGGCGGGGAACTGCGCGTGGAGGCATCGCGTCTGCTCGCACACACCTCCGGGCTGCAGAGCAGCATCGTCTCGGCGACGTCCGCGCCGCAGGGTGGGGGCGGCGGTGGCCTGATGGGCGCGTTGCGGGGCGCGGCGTCGGGCATGGCGACCGGGAGCGGAATGTTCACGACGCAGTTGTCCGGGTACGGCGCCGCCGTGCTCCTCGGGCACGGCGGGATCTTCGAACTGCAGGTGGGTGGTCCCGCGCCGGTGGTGGTGGATCCGCAGGCGTTCGTCGCCTCCTACGGGCCCGTGCGCACCGAACTGAGATCGAACGTGAGTTGGCGCAACGTCGGCCGGACCGGCGGCGAGGCGATGCAGCTCGAGTGCACCGGACAGGGCGTCGTGTACGTGCAGGCATCGGAGGAGAAACTGTGAGCACCGTGTTGAACCCGTCCCGGCTGGTCGGTAGCGACAACCTCCCCGGCAACCACCACGCGTTCTGCATCGACCTGCAGACACCGTGGTTCCTGTCGAAGGGCGCGATGATCGCGTACTACGGACAGATGCAGTTCACGGCGCTGACGCACGGATTGCAGGGTCGGATGCTGAACATGGTGGCGCAGCGGTTCTCGGCACCGACGTATCTCGGCGACTACGTCGTCGCCGAGGGGCACGGAAAGCTGATCCTCGGGGATCGCGGCTACGACATCAATTCCTACGATCTCGACGACGGCAACCTGACGATCCGCCAGGCCAACCTCCTGGCGTTCGAGCCGGGCCTGTCGCTGAAACAATCGATCGTGCCGGGGTTCCTCACCCTGATCGGCACCGGCAAGTTCCTGGCCTCGTCGAACGGACCGGTGATCTTCGCGGAGCCGCCGCTGCGTGTCGATCCGGAAGCACTCGTGGGGTGGGCGGACTGCCCGTCCCCGAGCCACCATTTCGACGAATCGTGGGTGACGGGTGTCGTCGCGGCCGGCGCGCGACGTTTCGGTGTGCATTCGGGCGAGGAACGGCAGTTCGACTTCACCGGTGCGGGCACCGTGCTGATCCAGTCGAGCGAGAAGGTCCTCGACGATTCGTCGCTGGTCCGCACGATCGAGGGACAGATACCGGGGTTGACGTCGGGTGGCCTGCGCCGGATCAACCAGGTGGTGTCACAGCAGTTGCAGCAGCAACAGCAGTGACCACCCCCGACCCGAACCCGGGCATATCACGGAGTCGCCGACCGAAGATTGTGACTACCATCACACGCTAGGCTCACCTAACTGGATGTAAGGTTTGGGCAGCCTAAGTAATTATCGTCGGTTTCGGAACGGTGGCTCTCAATGATCGTCTGCAGTTGCCACGCACTCACGCATCATCACATCGAAGCGGAGGTCGCGGCCGGCGCGCGCTGCACCCGCGAGGTGAGTGCATCGTGCCGAGCCGGAACCGACTGCGGAAACTGCGTCCGCAACATCTCGGCGATCATCAAGCAGGCCCGCCTCCGGAGTGAGACCATCGAACTCGAGACCGCCGTGTAGCCAGCCCCTGCCCGGCGGTGAAACCCGATGGTTCACCCTGGGAGGTGCCATGAAGGGCGACAAGAAGGTAATCGAACTGCTCAACGAGCAACTCACCGCCGAACTGACAGCGATCAATCAGTACTTCCTGCATTCCAAGATGCAGGAGGATCGCGGGTGGTCGAAGCTCGCCGAGCACACCCGCGCCGAATCGTTCGACGAGATGCGGCACGCCGAGAAACTCACCGACCGGATCCTGTTCCTCGACGGACTACCCAACTACCAGCGGCTCGGGTCACTGCGCCTCGGGCAGACCGTCAAGGAGATGCTCGAATCCGATCTCGTCGTGGAGATCGAGGCACGCGACCGACTCCGCAAGGGAGCGGAGTACATGAGGTCGGTCAGCGACATCACGTCGGCGAACATCTTCGAGGAGATGCTCGCCGACGAGGAATCACACATCGACTATCTCGAAACCCAGCTCGACCTGATCGAGCAGCTCGGTGAGGCTCTCTACCTCGCCAAGCACGTCGAACCGCCCACCGGCGACTGACCGGGACGGCGCCGCGGCGGGACGGTCCCGGACGGGGCCGCCCCGGCCGCGGCGCGTCACCGGCCGCACGATGACTTTTCCGGCGCGGACCGGTCGGTACACGGTGAACGTTCACACCACCGGAAGGAACCGACATGCCCGCACCGACCCTGGGCAGCCTGCTCCTGTCGAGCAGCGATCCGACCCGACTGCGCGACTGGTACGCCACCGTTTTCGGAATGACCCCCGAACGCACGCCCGGCGATCCCGGTTACGACGTCCTCGACTTCGGCGGGTTCTACGTCCTCCTCGACCACCGAGACGATGTCGGCACCGTCAACACCGAGCCCGGTCGCATCATCCTGAACGTGGAGGTCGCCGACGCTCGCGCGGTCGCGGCGCGGATCGGCGAACTCGGCGCGCACTGGCATGCTCCGCTCGAAGAGCGCGACGGCAGCTTGTTCGCGACCGCCATCGATCCCGATGGGAACTACGTGCAGTTGGTCGAGCTCAGCGACGAGACCCGTGCCGCCATGAGCTGACCACCGCCCCTGCCTTCGGCTGCACCCCGCTTCCCTTTCCCGCCCACCGGATGCGTTTCCGGGGCGTCCCCCCGCGTTCTTGTATCTTCGACAGTGTTCAAGCAGTTCCGGTCCACGCTCGGACAGTGGGGAGATCATGGGTGGCACGCAGGTGACGGTCGTTCACAACCCCGACGCGCAGCGCTACGAACTCCGCGACGGCGACGCCGTCATCGGGTACACCCAGTACCACCCCGACGGCGACGTCGAACTCGTCTTCGACCACACGGAGGTGGACACCGACTATTCCGGTCAGGGGCTCGCCGGCACCCTCGTGCGATTCGCGCTCGACGACGTGCGCGCACTCGGCAAGCGGGTCGTCGCGATCTGCCCGTACGTCGACGGGTTCATCGAGCGGCACCCCGAGTACCGCGACCTCGCCGACTGACCTCCTCGTGCCGGCGCCGCGGTGGCACTCTGGGACCGTGACCGAACGCAAGCACCCCGACGTCACCTTCGAGACCTGGATCGAACGTCGGATCCGGGTCGCGCAGGAACGAGGCGAGTTCGATGATCTCCCCGGCGCGGGAAAACCCATCCCCGATCACGGCAACGACGAGATGTGGTGGATCCGGTCGTATCTCGAACGGGAGGGTCTCTCCACCGAGGCACTGCTGCCACCGGAACTCCAGTTGCGCCGGGAGATCGAACGGCTACCGGAGACGGTGCGGACGATCCCGACCGAGCAGGGTGTCCGCGCGGTCGTCGCGGATCTCAATCGTCGGATCGTCGACTGCCTGTTGTCGCCGCGCACCCTCCCGGTCCCGGTCCACAAGGCCGACACCGACGCCATCGTCGAGGGGTGGCGTCTCGCGCGCGCCGAGCGTCGCGCACAGGCGAAGGCCGCGCTCGCGGATGCGCGGGCACGTGGGACGACACGACGTCGTCGGCGTTGGTTCCGGCCGGGCTGAACGGCCGCTCGGGGTTCACTCCGCGTCGTGGAAGACGAGGCCGAGGGTCATTCGACGGCCCCGCCGGATCGGTGACACACCGTGCCGCACCGGCGCGGCGGACCAGCCCCGCACCGACCGCACGGGCCGGTCGCGCGTGGTGAACAGATATCCGTGTCCGCGCGGCACCGTGAACGCCACACCCTTCGACTGCGCGCGTCGTCGCTGCTCGACGAGCAGGAACTCGCCACCGGTGTGGTCGACGCCCGGCTCGCTGAGGTTGATCACGACCTGCAGCGGGAACACGAGGTCGCCGTACAGGTCGCGGTGCAGCGCGTTCCAGTCGCCTTCCCCGTACGAGAGCAGCAACGCCGTCGGCTTGCACTGGCCGGCGTCGTGACACATGCGTCGCCATTCGTCGAGGGTGTCGGGCCAGGGCGCCTCGCGTCCGAGCCGTCCCCACCAGTCGCGCGCGATCGGAAGAAGCCGCGGATACAGTGCCTGCTCGAGCGCCTCCACAGGCTCGGGAAAGGGACGTCGGAAGTACTTGTACTGCCCCTGCCCGTATCGGTGACGCGCCATGTCGACGGTGGTGCGGAACAGCGTGTCGTTCGGATACAGGGCGCGGATCTCGTCGGTTTCGCGATCGTCGAGCAGGCGTGGCAGTGCCGCTGCCCCGAAACGATCCATCTCACGTTCGACGGCCGGCCAGTCGCCGTCGGCGACACGACGCTGCCACTCGGTGGCCGCCTCGGCGCCGGTCCCGTTCGTCACGGTCTCGTTCGTCGGATCGTTCACGACTGCGATCTCTCATGGGTGGGGTCTCTCGTGGCTGCCTCCCCGATAGTGTCCTACCGAGCAGACGGCCGAACAACGCCGGATGTGAGATCACGCCGGGCCCGGATGCGGGCCGCGCCCGGGACCTCGTGGGTC
>NZ_JAIYEP010000084.1 GCF_020515525.1 Rhodococcus yananensis | reverse complement strand
CTGCTGGCCCTCGGTGATCTCCTCCGCGGTGTAGACCACCTCGCCGGTGGGCCCGATCACCTTGTCGGGCAACGGCATCGAATCGGTGTAGGTCCGTAGCGCCAGCAATCCCATCACGAGAAAGCCGAACACCATCACCAACGCGACGCCCTGGACCCATCCCTTGGACAGGTTCAGGTCCGTTCCCCTCCGGAATCCCGAGTTCGTATCCGACCCTCGCGCCATGGCCCCTCCTACCACACGGATGCACCGAATGTAGCAAGCGGGACGCGAGATCGATGCGGAATTCGTTGATATCAGCAGGTTTCCGCGAGTAGGTGGATTTGCTCGCTATGTCGTGATGCGGTCAGTATCCCGCGCCGGGTTCGACGCGCGCGAGGACCTCCTCGCCGGCGATGAACCGGCGGACGTTCTCCCTCAGCGTCGGCGCGAAGGCCGCGGGCAGGCCGCTGCGGGTGTTGGCGATGTGCGGGGTGATCACGACGTTGTCCAGATCCCACAGCGGATGCCCGTCAGGAAGCGGCTCGGGATCGGTGACGTCGAGGACGGCGCCCGCGATCCGTCCGGCCCGCAGCGCGTCGACGAGCGCGTCGGTGTCGACGAGATTGCCGCGGGCCACGTTCACCAGCCACGCGGTGTCGGGCATCGCTGCGAGGACGTCGGCGTCGACGAGTCGGTCCGTGTCGGCCGTGGCCGGCGCCGCGATCACGAAGTGGTCCGCCATCGACCACACCTCACCGGTGCGCGCCGAAGGCAGGGTGATCGTCGCACCGTCGACCGGACGCCCCGAACGGTTCACCGCGACCACGTCGACACCGAACGCGTGCAGACGCGGAATCATCGCCCGACCGATTCCACCGCACCCGACGATCGCGACCGTCGACCCGTGCAGGGGCCGCACCCGCGGGTCGATCTCGTCCTTGCGCCAACCTCGGGCGGCGAGCGACGAATGGAACTGACGCACCCCGACGAGCAGCCCGCCGACCGCGTACTCGGCGACGTTGTCGGCGTACACGCCGGACGCATTCGCCCAGATCCGCTTGCCGTCGATCAGCCCGGCGCGGAAGAACGGTTCGATTCCCGCGTAGGTGAGTTGCACCCATCGGATGCGATCCGGAAGGTCCGGGAAGCCGTCGGGCCCGCCGTCCCAGACGAGAGCCTCGGCGTCGTCGAGGTCGGCGAGGGCACCACCCCCGTCGGCGATCGCACGCACGAGGTGGTCGTTCTGCTCCGGTCCGAGATGAATGCGCATGACCGTGACACTATCGGGATTCAGGGTTGACCCCCATCCAGAAATCAGGTGTGACGCCGGAGGCGCCGACGGCTGCGGCGGGCAACGATCGTCGGTGTGAAACATCTGGTACGACTCGTCACGGCCCTGTTCGCGGTGGGGGCGATCCTCGTGATCGCCGTCGCGGGCATCGGCGTGTACGCATGGAACAACACGGTGATCGATACGACCGGGAAGACGGTATTCGACCGCCCACTGGCCATCCCCCCGCTCGCCGCGAGCACCTTCGACGAGGACGGCACCCGCGTCTTCGACCTGACCATGCGGCAGGGCACCTCCGACCTCGGGCACGGTCCGGGCACCCGCACCTGGGGTATCGACGGTGATCACCTCGGCCCCACACTGCGCGCCGACCGGGGCGAACGCGTCCGCGTGAACGTCACCAACAGGCTCGGTGAGACCAGCACCCTCCACTGGCACGGGATGCATCTGCCCGCGGTGATGGACGGTGGCCCGCACCAGCGCATCGAACCGGACGAGACCTGGTCTCCGCACTGGACGATCGACCAACCGGCGGCGTCGCTCTGGTACCACCCGCATCTGCACGGGTCGACGGCCGAGCACGTGTACCGAGGCCTGGCCGGAATGTTCCTCATCGATGATCCCGACAGCGCAGCCCTTCCCCACGAGTACGGTGTCGACGACATTCCGCTGATCGTGCAGGACAAGAAGTTCGACGGCGACCAGCTCGACACCGACGGTGCGATGTTCACGGACGTCGGCGTCCTGGGAGACGAAATCCTGGTCAACGGCACACCGGGGCCGTATCTCGAGGTGACCGGCGAACGGACCCGATTGCGACTGCTCAACGGGTCGAACGCGCGCATCTACAATTTCTCCTTCTCCACCGGGCTGTCGTTCGACCTGGTGGGAACGGACGGGGGTCTGCTCGAACGGCCGGTGACGACGCGCAGCGTGCAGTTGTCGCCGGGGGAACGAGCGGAGATCGTCGTCGCGATCCCAGCCGGAACGGACACGGTTCTGCGCAGTACCTCGCCGGATCTGCGCGCGGACTTCTGGCAGACCCGTTTCGCGGGCGGCGACGACCGTCTCGACATTCTCGAACTGCGCGCGGCCGACACGCTGACTCCGTCCCCGCCGGTGCCCGACCGGTTGACGACCTTCGTCGACCCCGGCGAACCCACGAACACCCGCACGTTCGACCTGACGAGCACCAGGACCATCAACAACCGTGAGATGGACATGGAACGCATCGACGAGGTCGTCGTCGCCGGCACGACCGAACTGTGGGAGGTGCGCAACGCGAGTGGCTCGGTGCACAACTTCCACGTCCACGACGTACAGTTCCGAGTCCTCTCGATGACGGGACTGCCCGACGGGCATCCCTCGCTGGCCGGAAGGAAGGACACGGTGTACGTGCCGCCGGGCGCGACCGCGCGGCTGCTGCTGCGGTTCGACGACCTCCCCGACGACGAACCCGTCGACACGTCTGTGCCGTACATGTACCACTGTCACCTGCTGCGGCACGAGGACAACGGGATGATGGGGCAGTTCACGGTGGTCGGGCCCGACGAGACCACCCTTTCCGGTGGGTCGGCGACCGCGCCGGGTCGCGGGGGCCACACGCACGGAGGGTGATGTCGGTCACGACGATGGGTCGAGGGAATGTATCCGCGGTCCGTTCCGTTGTGGAGTGTGGATCGGCGCGTCGCGTACGCCCCGGAGCCATTGAGAATATGCCTTCGTGGAATACCGTCCGGCTGGAGCCACGTTGCGCCACGTGCCGTGAGGCATCCGGCGCGTCGGTCCGCTCTTCTTCCGCTCCCCCTCCCGCCCGATTTCGGTCGCGTGTACGGCGACGACGGCTGCGTCCCGACGCACCGTTAGAGTGCCCTTCGGCATTTGCAACGGAACCGGGAGTCGATCATGAACAGCTGGGCACACATCGTCGTCACTCGAAGCCGATGGGTGCTGACGATCGTGCTGCTCGTGGTGCTCGCCGCCGGCGTATGGGGTGTCGGTGTGTTCGGCAAGTTGTCGAGCGCCGGCTACTACGTCGAGGGCAGCGAGGCCATGAAGGTCCAGCAGATCGTCTACGACAATTTCGGATCGCAGAGTGCCGACATCATCGCGCTGTACACCGCTCCCGACGGCGGAACGATCGACGACATCCGCTCCGACGTCGAGAGCACTCTCGCCCGGTTCGACGAACAGTGGCCGTCCGAGTCGATCAGCACGTACTGGACCGCCCCACCACCGATGAACCAGATGCTGGTCTCCGCCGATCGACGCAGTGTGGCCGCTTCCATCGTGCTCGGCACCGGCTCCGGTGCGACGAACGCGAACTTCTCGTCCGTGCTCGATTCGCTGGAGGTTCCCGGCGTCGACTCACAGTTCGCGGGTAACACCGTGGTGTCCCTCGAGTTCACCCACACCCTCGAGCGCGACCTCATCAAAGCGGAGGCGGTCGCGATCCCGGTGACCCTCGTCCTGCTCGTGGTCATCTTCGGCGGGGTGGTCGCCGCCGCCGTCCCCGTCTTCGTCGGCATCCTCGCGATCTTCTCGTCCCTCGCGACGTTGCGGGCGCTCTCCACGGTCACCGAGGTGTCGTCCTACGCGCTGAACATCACTTCGCTGATCGGATTGGGTCTGGCCATCGACTACGGCCTGTTCATCGTCAGCCGATATCGCGAGGAACTGCGCTCCGGGTCGGATCCACGCAGCGCGACGGTCCGCACGATGCTCACCGCCGGACGCACCGTGATGTTCTCCGCCGCCCTGCTGATCTGCGCGTTCGCGGGCATGTTGGTGTTCCCGCAGGCGGTCCTGCGCTCGCTCGGCCTCGGCGCGATGGCGTCCGTGTTCAGCGCAGCCGTCCTGTCGCTGACCGCAGTGCCCGCCGTGCTCGCGATTCTCGGACATCGCATCGATGCGTGGACCTGGAACCGGGAAGCGTCCGCCCGCAGCGAGGAACGCGCCCAGCGGTTCTGGGGTGGACTCGTCCGTAAGGTCGTGCGACGTCCCGTGACGATCTCTGTCGTCATCATCGCGGGTCTGCTGTTGGTCGCGACACCCGTCCTGAAGGCGGGCTTCGGGGAGGTGGAGTACACGTCGTTGCCCTCCGACAGCCCCGCTCGGGCAGCGACACAGAAGCTGGTCGACGACTTCCCGAGCACGGGCAACGGCGCGACGATCGTCGTGCAGGGCGAGGACGGACAGGTCCCGAGCACCGACGCGGTCCGCGAGGTGTCCCGTGAGGCCACAGCGGTGGCAGGAATCTCGCAGACGGTCACCGTCGGTCAGCAGAACGACGTGGTGGTGCTGCAGGCCCTGTACGAGCAGGGTGTCGACGGCACCGATCGCGCCGGCGAGATCACCGGCGAGTTGCGTGCGATGACCGCACCGCACGGCGCCGACGTGTTGGTCGGTGGCAGCCGGGCCCTCGTCGACGACGCGAACGCCGCGGTGACCGACGCGCTGCCGTGGATGGTGGCGATCATGGTGGTGTCCACCCTGATCCTGCTGTTCCTCGCGTTCGGATCGGTGGCGCTTCCGATCAAGGCCGTGCTCATGGCCGGGCTGAGCCTCGCCGCCACGTTCGGGGTGCTCACGTGGGTGTTCCAGCTCGGGCACGGCGCGTCGTGGCTCGACGTGACGCCCAGCCCGATGGAGCCCACGTTCGTGGTGCTGATCCTGGCGGTCGTGTTCGGCCTGTCGACCGACTACGAGGTGTTCCTGATGTCGCGGATGGTGGAGGCACGTGCGGCCGGGGCCACCACCGATCAGGCCGTCGAATTCGGCATCGCCCGCACGGGCCGTGTCGTCACGGCCGCGGCACTGCTGCTCATCGTGGTCACCGGCGCATTCACGATCTCGGGTCTGTCGATCATGCGGTTCCTCGGTGTCGGGATGATCGTGGCGTTGGTCATCGACGCGACCATCGTGCGGATGTTGCTGGTGCCCGCACTCGTCAAACTCATGGGCGAGGCCAACTGGTGGGCGCCGCAGTGGATGAAGCGGGTCCACGAGAAGGTCGGGCTCGGTCACTGATCCGACGTCGCCGGATACCCTGGCACACTTCCTTACTCCAGGGTAAGTTCAGCGCATGGTTCGCCTTCCGACGACCGACACGATCGGGTTCCCCGGTCGGCGCGTTCTCGACCGCCTGTTCGCGCACGGGCAGCGCACGACCCGGCCCCTGCTCGGCCGACACATCCTCGTGACCGGCGCGTCGTCCGGAATCGGCCGGGCGACGGCGCTCGCACTGGCCGACGAGGGCGCAACGGTACTGCTCCTGGCGCGCCGCGCCGACGAACTCGACGTCGTCGCCGCACAGATCCGCGCGACCGGCGGGCGGGCACACCCGTATCCGTGCGACATCACCGACCCCCGGTCGGTCGCGCAGACCGTGGAGACGATCCTCACCGGCCACGACCACGTCGACATGCTCGTCAACAACGCCGGCCGGTCCATCCGGCGCAGTCTGTACCACTCGACGGACCGGCTGCACGACTTCGAGCGGACCATGGCGGTGAACTACTTCGGTGCAGTGAGCCTGACCCTCGCGCTGCTCCCGCACATGCGCGCCCGCGGATCCGGGCACATCGTCAACATCAGCACGGCCAGCGTCCCGGCACGCACTCCCCGCTTCGCCGCGTACGTCGCATCGAAGGCGGCGCTCGAGGGTTTCGCGGACGTGGCGGCCGGCGAGACCCTCGCGGACGGAATCACGTTCACCACGGTGCGGATGCCGCTCGTGCGCACCCCGATGATCGCCCCCACCGAGGAATACACCGACGCGCGGGTCGCGACACCCGAGCAGGCGGCCGCGCTGATCGTGCGTGCACTCGTCGACCGTCCCCGGTTGATCGACGTACCGATCGGCACGCTCGCCGAGTTCGGCAACCTGCTGATTCCCCGCATCGCCGACCGGATGCGATCGCGGTTGTACCGCGCATCCGGTGATTCCACGGCCGCCCGCGGCAGCGACCCGACAGCCGACGGTGCCCGGAACACGCCCGCACCGCCGCGCTGCGCGACCGGGCCGACCGTCCTGCCCGCGCCCGAGCCCCTGCGGCGGCTCAGCCGATGGATACCCGGCGTGCACTGGTGATCGTGTACAGCTGATCCGGGCGACGCCGACGGTTGCTACAGCGCGGCGACCGCCGTCACCACCACCGGATGCACCGGTTTCGGCGCGGCCCCGCAACTGGCCGGCCGCGCCGGAAGCTCACGTGTCTCGACCGTGACGCGCCACGCTCGTCCGTCACGGTGACGCACGAGCGGATCGACGGCGGACTCGTCGACGATCAGGCTGTCTGCATCGATGTCGCCGCACATGTCGCGCACCGCGATCTCCGCGGCCTGTCCGGCCGCCGTCCACGTGCTGCGCCCCCGCAACCCCTGTCGGTACACCTCACCGCGAGCCGCTGCCCGCAGCGCGGCGGCGCTGCTCTGCGGATCCAGACGACCGTAGGTGAAGCCGGTGGGCAACAGGATCATCGACGGTGCGAATCGGTGGCCCCCGGTGTGCGAACACTCCCAGACCGCGTCGCCGAACTCCTGTTTCAGCGAGGCAGCGACAGGGCGCCCCTCCACCGCGCAGCAGCGATCGCGTCGACCGTGCGCGCACACCAGCGCGACGGGGTCGGTCACCGGATCTCCGAGCCGGGGCGCCGGTCCCGCAGCCGCCTCGGGCACGATGTCGAGCAGTTCGACGGGATCGGTGATCGCGAGGCGCTCGCACCACGTCGCGTCCGGGTCGGTACGGGCGATCAGTACCGTGCGGGTCGGACCGGCGGTGTCGCGGCCGGGGCGCCGGACGAACAGGATCCGTACATCGGCGGCATCGGCGCGGGCAGACAACTCCGCCGACAGTTCCGAACCGAGCGCGGTGCCGTCGAGCACGTCCCGTCCCCACCCGGACGGAACCTCCGCACACACGTATCCGCGGGCTGTCGCGGCGGTACCTGCCAGCGGTTCGTCGGCAGCGGACAACACGGAGCAGGTCGTCTCGGTGGCGGTCACGGGCCCATTCTGACGTGGGTCGGACACCCGGGGCACATCGACCCCGCTCAGCGCCGGCTGCGAAGCCGCCGCACCGCCGCACCGGCCCAGATCCTGCCGAAGCCCTGCGACAGATACGCCAGACACCCCAGCGCGAGCACCCACTTGGTGACGCTGATCGTCGACGCGGCACGGACGACGGTGTCGTCGATACGGTCGCGATGGTCGAGCAGATACAGTCCGGTGACGTTCTCGGCGTAGTCGCCGGCAGCGGCGACCACCGGCGCGGTCAGCAGGACGCGCCGCACGAGCGGCGACAGCGGACGATGATGGTCGAGTGCCCTTGCGCCCGCGCGCAACGCGGTCGCGAACGTCAGCGGATGCACCATGTCCCAGTAGTAGTGCTCCCGGTAGCGGGCGAGGTCGTCGGGACCGAGATTGTCGAGGATCCGGCGGTATCTCGACTCCGAGAACGTCGTCTGCACCGCACCGACGGTCGGGGCCGTGGATCCGAGAACCCGCGCGATGTTCACCTGCGAGAGCACGAACAATGCGGTCGTCGCGACGAGGCGGCGGTCGGGCGGAGACATCGTCATGCCCCGATCGTAGGTCAGCGCTCGGCACGCGACCACGCGGCGGCGGGAAGGTCACCGAGCCACGCACCTCCCTGCAGCCGAGCCGGGTGTGTCCGGAGGGGGGACGCCGACGTCAGGACATGAGGAACGGCAGGACTTCCGCGGCGAAGTCGTCGGACCGGTCGCGGTGGATGCTGTGTCCGCAGTGGACCTCCCGCACCTCGCTGCGGGGAAGCAATGCGACGGCGGACTCGAGCAGATGCGGATCGACCATGCTTCCGTGCCGTAGCCCGCGCAACAACAACGTCGGTGTGTCCATCGCCGGAAGCCTCTGCCACCAGGAAGGGTCCGGGGTGCGGAACTCGGCGACGACGTCCTCCGTCATGGACCGGTCGAACGCGAACACCGCTCTCGGACTGCGGATCATGCTGGTGGCGGCGTGCCACAACTCCGCGGGTGTGGGGCGATGCGCGGGGACCTCGGGAACAGGATCACCCTCACGCAGGGGCAACGGCACCTCCTCCAGCACGAGACGCCGCACGAGCCCGGGATGGCGTTGCGCCACCAGCGAACCCGTGCGCCCACCGAGCGAGTGTCCCACCAGGTCGATCTCATCGGCACCGAGGTGCCCGCACACTCCGGCGATGTCGGCGGCGAACTCCTCGAACCGGTACGACGCGGCACGTGCGCTGGATCCGTGCCCGCGCAGATCGACGGTGATCACGCGTCGGCCTGCGCGAACGAGACGCCGTGCGAACCCCGCCCAGGTACGCCCGTCGCCGCCCATCCCGTGGACGAGCACGACGGGAACGTCGTCGCGCATCACGATCGGCGACGTGTCCCGGTAGGCGATCGCGACCCCGTTCGGGGCTGTCGTCGACACTGATGTCTCCACGGGTGACCAGCCTAGGTCAGTCGTACACACCCTCGACCCGCCAGCCGTCCGTTCCCCCGACGATCAGCAGAGCCCTCGCTCCGTCGAGCAGCACCTGCAACCGCGCGACCGTGCGAGTCGTGTCCGGATCCCACCAGTACTCGTCCACCGGCCACGGACCGGCCCATCCGGACACCGACCACCTGCGACTTCCCCATCGCAGCCACGTCGGACGTCCGCTGAGCAGACCGCGTTCGGTGACGATCACCGCATCACCCACATCGTCGTCGAGGGCGACGGGCGGAGGGACGTGGAACACCATCGGCGGGGCGGGCGGCGGCAGCCGGCCCGGCCACGGCGCGTCGGGATCCCTTCCGGGGAGCGGCTTCTCCCCCACCGGCACGAAGACGATCCGTTCGAGAGGGCCGCGCCCTCCGTCGAGTGCTCCCACTCGCACGGCGTCCCCGCCCAGCAGACCCTGGACCCGGACCAACGCACGCCGTGCCCGATCGTCACCGGCGCCGACGTCGCCCCACAACCCCGGCTGCAGGGCACCGGCCGTCACGACCTCGACCGGTTCGAGAAGCACGGACGTGATTCCCGAGGTGGGCCTGTCGGCGCTGCGTCCGGTGAGCCATCCGTCGAGCTGCCACCGAACCCTGTCGGCCGTCCCCTCCGGCGTCAGCGGTTCGGCGACACGCCACGTCCGGACCGATTCCTCCCCGTTGCCCGTACGCGCGCGCACCAGCAGACGGGTGCACGCCGCTCCGACCGCGGCCAGGCGCACATGCAGTTGTTCTGCGAGCGCACGCCCGACGAACGCCGCGGTGTCGACCCGGTCGACGGGCGGGTCGCATCGATGGTCCACCGCGAGGTCGGGCGGCACCGGTCGCGCCGACGGCGGACGTTCCGGAAGCCCCCTCGCACATCGGTGTGCCAGGGTGGCATCGGCCCCGAACCGGGACATCACATCGGCCGGGGACAGTTCGGCGAATGCGCCGATGGTGCGGATCCCGAGCCGGCGCAGCAGGTCCACCAGTTCCGCGCGGTCCGCCGACGCCAGGGCCGGTTCCACGGACAGCTCCGAGATCGGCAGCTGCGCAAGGAACTCACGCGACATGCCCCGCGGAACCAACGCCGCTCTGCGTGCAGCGAGCACCGCGGCGGAGAGTTCGTCGGCGATCCCCACCTGACACTCGACGCCGACCGAGGCCACCTCGTCGACGAGTCGTTCCGCAGCGACCTCCTCCGAACCGAACCAGCGCACCACTCCTCGCGCGGCGAGCACGACGAGCCCCGGGCGCAGCACCTCCACTCCCGGGGCAGCCGCATCGATCGCCGCCACCACCGGCTCGAACAGATATGCATCCCTGTCCGGGTCATCCTGCGTCACATGCAGTTCGGGACACCGACCCTGCGCTTCTCGTCGCCGCGACCCGCGCCGGACCCCCGCCGCCCTCGCGGGTGCCGTGCACGCGACCACCCGGTTCGCGGCGACCACCGCGACCGGTGTGGTCGCCGGGAGATCCGCCGCCGTGGCCGCCGCGACCGCCGGCCAGTCCGGGCACCACACCGCGACGACACGCACGGCCGCCTCCCCGCTCACCGCACCACTTCCAGGTCCGGAACTCCGTTGTGGGGCCGGGTATCCGGCACCCATGTCACGCTGTCGCGTTCGACGCACACATCGACGTGGACGGTGCGCGGTGCGAACGCCCGCCCGTGCGCCCGCACCGACAGGCGTGTTCCGCACAGGCGCTCACGTCCCGCTCCGGTCAGGCCGCGGTATCCGTCCACCCGCGCCTCGAGCCCCACATGCGCGCCGTCCCACCGACCTCCGGTGACCACGAGCACCGCACCTTTGTTGCGGACCCGGGCCGCGACGACGCGGGCCCGGGACGGCGGGACCACGATTCCCTCCAGGTCCAGGACCACCATGTCCATGCCGTCGAGCAGCACCGCCGCCACCTCGATCGGGTCGGGGCCCGGATCGGCGATCACCGCGAGACGCGGCAGTCGGGCCCCCATTTCGGCCGCGGCCAGCAGACCCAGCCTCCGGTGACCGACGACCGCGGCATGCCCACCCGTCGCCGTCACCGATGCCAACAGTCCGGACAGCAGCGATGTCGCGCCGGAGAGGGAGACGACGGTGCCTCGCACGAGGCCGCCGTGCGGGAGCAGAGCGGCGAGCGGCCCGGGTACCGGGAGCAACCGTTCGGCCGGTATCCGCACCGGGTCGGACGCCGATGTGCCGACCCCGGACGAGACGGCGGACATGCGCCTGCGCAACGACTCGATCTGCTCCGTCCGCGTGCGGTCCGCTCCATCACCCGGGAGTCCGGCCACTTCACCCACATGCACCCCTCGCCTTTCGTCCGGCCGTGGACACGCACGGCCCGACCGACCAGGGGGAAGACGTCGGCCCAGAATTGTTCGAACACTCTTTCGAACCGCATTCAGTAGACCCGATCCGGGCACCCACCGTCAAGCGCTGCGAGCACCGTCACGCAGCGAACCCGGCGAGGCCCGGACCGCCGATCGATTACCCTCGTCAGGGTGTCTGAACGGGAACGAGAAGGACGGGTCGTCGGACCGGACCACCTGGTGGCGGGTCGTTATCGACTCGATTCCAAACTCGGTGGCGGGGGAATGGGTGCCGTGTGGCTCGCCCGCGACACCAGGCTCGGCCGGGACGTGGCGGTCAAGCAGGTGATCTCCACCGCCGACCTCGCCCCCGAGGTCGCCGACGAGATCCGCCGCCGCGCACTGCGTGAGGGGCGGGTCGCCGCTCAACTCACCCACGAGCACGCCATCTCCATGTACGACGTGGCACTGCACTACGGCGAACCGTGGCTCGTCATGGAGCACCTGCCGTCGCGCAGCCTCGCCCAGGTCATGAACGCCGTCGACACCCTCTCGCCCTATGTGGTGGCGCAGATCGGCGCCGACATCGCCGACGCGCTCTCCGCCGCCCACGCCGCCGGGATCGTGCACCGCGACGTCAAGCCCGGCAACATCCTCGTCGCCGAGCGCGGACACGAGACCGGGGTCGTGAAGATCAGCGATTTCGGTATCGCCCGCGCCAAGGGCGACAACGACCCGTCGAGCGTGATCGTCGGCACTCCCGCCTATTTCGCACCCGAGGTCGCCCGCGGCAACGACCCCACCGAGGCCAGCGACGTGTTCTCCCTCGGCGCCACCCTCTACACCGCGATCGAAGGCCGGCCCCCGTTCGGATTCGAGAGCGATTCCATCGCACTCCTGCACCGGGTCGCCCGCGCCGAGATCATCCCGCCGAAACAGACCGGCTCCCTCACCGACGCACTGCTCTCGATGCTCGAACCCGACCCGGCGCGACGTCCCACCATGGCGCAGGCCCGCGATCGGCTCGCCGCCGTCGTCCTCGGCCCGGGGGGTCACTCCGCAACCCTGCGCGGCAGGCCCATCCTGTCCGAGGACGGCACGATCCCCTCCTGGGCGCAACGTTCCGGGCTGCTCGAGGACCAGGGCAGGCCCCGCGCGTCGTTTGTCGACCGACCACTGCCCACCGCGTCCGGATCCGACGGCCGAACCCCTTCTTCCGGGTTCGGCGGCCTGCTCGATCGCCTCCACCCCTCCGGTCCCGCGACGACGACACAGGAGAAGATCGTCGCCTACGCTCCGATGGCGATGGCCGCGATGATCGCGGTGCTCGTGGTCGCGCTCGTCGCGGCGCTCGTCATCGCCTTCCTGGTGTCCTGAAAGACCCGTGCCCGCAGACGTCCCCCGCCCCCGAACCGTCAGTCGATCCGGCGCCGGTGCGCCCACCGGGTGAGGGCATTGCGATTGGACTGCTGGGTCTTGCGCAACACGTTCGACGCGTGCGTCTCGACCGTCTTGACCGAGATGAAGAGTTCGTCGGCGATCTCCCGGTAGGTGTAGCCGCGGGCGAGCAGACGCAACACCTCGAGTTCCCTCGGCGTCAACGAATCGAGTTCGGGGTCGAGGGGTGGCTCGGGTGCAGTCGACCGCCCGGTGAACGAATCCAGCACGAACCCGGCCAGCCGCGGACTGAACACGGCGTCGCCACCGGCGACGCGGCGCACCGCATCGGCGAGGTCGGTGCCGGAGATCGTCTTCGTGACGTACCCGCGTGCGCCCGCACGGATCACTGCGATGACATCCTCCGCCGCGTCGGACACACTCAACGCCAGACACACCGGCCCCGTTTCGATCCGGCCGAGCACCGCGACACCACCGCCGTCCGGCATGTGCACATCGAGCAGCACCACATCGGGTTTCGACGAGTCGATGCCTGCGACCGCCTCGGCGACGGTGCCGGCTTCACCGACGATGTCCATGTCGTTCTCACGGCCGAGTTCGGTGCGGACACCCGACCGGAACACGGCGTGGTCGTCGACGAGGAACACTCGGAAACGACGGGTCTGGTCGGGGACTACGGACGGTGGCACCGACGAACTCACTGGGGCTGCTCCTCGTGGTGGGGCTCGGTCACCTCCCACTCTAGGGTCGACGCCGACGGCTCCTCGCCACCGGCGCGCGGCATGTGGATCCGGATCTCCGTACCCTTCCCCGGCGCCGCCTTCACCACGACCCGTCCACCCCGCCGCTCGACGCGCGCCCGCACCGACCGGGCCAGGCCCTGACGGTCCTCGGGGACCGATTCCGGATCGAATCCGACTCCGCGGTCACGGACGAACACGCTCAACCGGTGCGGTTCCACCTCCGCGAACAGGTCGACACTGTCCACCCCCGCATGTTTCGCCGCATTGACGAGGGATTCACGGGTCGCCCCGAGCACCGCAGTGAGCGCCTCCGCGGTGACGTCCTCGTCGTCGGGGGCGACATCACCGACGATGACGGGCGCCACCGAGATACCGTGCTGGTCCTCCACCTCTCCCGCGATGGTGCGCAGTGCCTCGGCGAGGCTGGCGCGGGCGGTCTCGTCGCCACCGAACAGCCAACGACGCAGTTCGCGTTCCTGGCTGCGGGCCAGCCGCACCACCTGGTGCGGGTCCTCCGCCTGCTTCTGGATCAGCGCAAGGGTCTGCAGCACCGAATCGTGCAGGTGCGAGGCGATCTCCTCGCGTTCCTCGTTGCGGACCCGCGCGCCACGCTCGGACTCGAGTGCCCGCCACATCCGGATCCACAGCGGCACCGACAGCAGTGCGGCGCCGAGCAGGGTCACGACGACGGCGATCAGCGACGACCGCAACGCCGCCACGTCGACCTGGGCGAGCATCACGACACCGAGTCCCGTCACGACGAGGGTCAGACCGCCGAGGACCCGCGCCCACGTGAGGACGGTGGGGTTGGTGGGCAGCCCGAGGACCGAACGTGGTCCTTCGGAGTCGAATTCGCGCCACACCACCGCCGCGCCGATCGCGACCGCGATGATCGGCCCGACCACCGACAGTGCGCCGCCGCTGAACAACCACGACAGTCCGACGGCGAGGGCGACACCCATGACGGCCAGTCCCACGGCCCGGCGCCGTTCCGTGGCGGACGGCCGCTCCGTGTCGATGCCCGGGGGTACGAACATCCACAGCAGCCCGTACGCCACGATGCCCAGGCCACCGAGTGCTGCGAGCACCGTGAACGCCACCCGGACCTTCGTCGCATCGATGTCGAAGTGGTCGGCGATGCCTCCGGCGACGCCGCCCACGACCCGACCGCCGACCCTGCGTTCGAGGCGGTCGACGGGCACGGGAAGTCCGGGTACCTGCTGCACACCTCGATAGTGGCACGGTGCGCGCCACGCGGCATCGGGGTCGGACCCTGAGTTCCGTGACCTTCCCGAGACCGTCCAATTCAGGGTTCGTCCCTGATGTGCGGAACGATTTCCGTCGACAGGATGAATGTCATGAACACTCGGAGCTTCCCCGAACAGCTGACGGACCTGTGGCGCACACGCCCGGTGCGCCTGCCGGAGCACGGCCCGCTCGCCGGGGTGTGCGCCGGCATCGGTGTGCGATACGGAGTCGACCCGGTCCTGGTCCGGGTCGCGTTCGTCGTGTCCGCCCTGTTCGGCGGCGCAGGTGTGGTCCTGTATCTGGCGGCGTGGGTGTTGTTCACCCGGCACGGCGATCAGGTGTCCGCCCTCGAATCCCTCGTCGGCCGCGGTCACAGTTCCGAATCCAGCACGAAGGTGATCGTGCTGCTGGTCGCGCTGGCCATTTCGGCGAGCGCGGTCGGCCCGGTGGGCTTCGGGTCGGGTGGTTCCGGGTTCATCGGGATGGTGTTGATGCTCGGCGGCTGGTGGCTGCTGTACCAGCGTCGCCCCGAACCCCCGACCCTGCCCCCTCCCGCCGGTGACTACACGTTCACCCCGGGGGTGTTCCCTCCGACACCGTTCGCGCAGTACCCGTTCGCCGGCGGGTTCGCGCCTGCGCCGACCACCACCGCCGATGCGACGGTCGCCGACACCGGACCAGGGCAGCACGACCGAGCGTCGGACGACGGCGCGGTCTCGCTGTCGAAGGACGACACCGCGACCTCGCTGTCGCAGGACGACACCGCGACCACGGCCTCCCCCGCCGGTACCGCCGAGTCCGCATCCACACCCGACGCGGGTAGCACCGCCTCCCCGGTTCCGCCCGCCTGGGATCCGCTGGGCGTGGCACCGTTCGCCTGGGATCTGCCCGAGCCGGCTCCGCGCCACGAACCCGCGGTCGCCGCGACCGGCGAACGGAAGCGCTCCCGATTGACCACGACGGTCCTCGGGTTGGCGGTACTGGCCGCCGCGGCGGCCGGCACCGTGGCCGTCGCCACGGGGGCCGAATGGCTCACCCCGGCTCGTATCGGCGCGATCGCCCTCGCCGTGATCGGGCTGGGAATGCTCGTCGGCGCGTTCCTGCACCGCGGATTCGGCCTCCTGGTGGTGACCGGGCCGCTGATCGGTTTCGTGGTCCTCGCCTCGCTGGCCGGCCCGATCGACTTCACGTCCTCCGGAGACCAGTACCACGCACCGCTCACCGTCGCCGAACTCTCGCCCCGGTACGACGTCCGGTTCGGTGAACTCCAACTGGATCTGCGCAATCTGGATCTGACGGAGGACCACACCGTGGCGATCGACACGCGATTCGGCGACACCCAGGTGCTGCTCCCCGCGAACATGGACGTCGACGTCGTCTGCGAGAGCCGCTTCGCCTCACCGTGCCCGGCGGACGGATTCGACGGTGGCGCCGATGGCGCCGACGACGGACCGGTCCTGACCCTCGACCTGAACACCCACTTCGCGAACACGGAGGTGCACCGTGACTGACTTCGATCCCGCATTCGACTCCGCGGCCGGGACCGGCGACACCGATACGGAACAGACCTGTGGTCGTGCCGGGCGCGGACCGTCGATCCTGCTGCTGCTCTCGGCGATCGTGGCTCTCGCCGTGAGTTGCTGGGCGCTCGTCGGCCCGTTCTCCGTCGAGTTCCTCACCTCCCTCGACATGGGGTGGGTCCTCGTCGGAGGTGCGATCGTGATCGGCGCGGTCCTCGTGCTGCTCCCGGCACGCCGATCCCGGAACTGACACGCCCGGCCGACGGTGGCCCCGGAACCGCGGTTCCGGGGC
>NZ_JAIYEP010000083.1 GCF_020515525.1 Rhodococcus yananensis | reverse complement strand
AACCGGTCGGGTTGCGCGATGTCGCACACCACCGGCGACACCTCCGCCAGACCGTTCCGGCGTGCACAGTCGAGCAGCGTCGCGAGAACCTCGGGGCCCTCGGGACGGGGTGACCGGCCACGATTCGTCCGTGTCGCGGCGCTGCCCCGACGTCAGTCGGTGCGGCGCAGGTAGTCGAGCTGGACGTTGACCGATTTCTCCGCCGCATCCCACAGGGACCGGTCGACGTCGGCGTACACGTGCTCGACGATGCGGCGGGCATCGGCGTCGTGGCCGAGTGTCCTCAACGCAGCACGAACCTGGTCGAGGCGTTCCTCGCGGTGCGTGAGGTAGGCGCGCGCGATCGTTCCGAGGTCGGCCGACTCCGGTCCGTGCCCGGGAAGCACGGTACAGCCGGCGCCCAGATCGAGATATTTCCGCAGGGAACCGAGATAGTCGCCGAGGTCACCATCGGTGTCGTCGAGGACGGTCGTGCCTCGTCCGAGGATCGTGTCGGCAGTGAGAACACTGTTGTCGTTCTCGACGACGAACGACAACGAGTCGGCGGTGTGGCCGGGTGTCGCGAGGACGCGGATGCGCAGTCCGGCCGCCTCGATGATCCGACCGTCCTCCAGCCCGGTTCCGCCTCCGTGGCGGTGACATTCGGTGGCGGCGTGCACCGGGCTCCCGGTGAGTTCTGCGAAGCGCTCACCGCCCTCGGTGTGGTCGAAGTGCCGGTGGCTGATGAGGGTCATCGCGACGGGGACGCGCGCGACGCGCTCGAGGTGTGCCTCGTCCAGGGGGCCGGGATCGACCACGACACATTCGTCGCTGTCGGGGGCGCGCAGAATCCAGGTGTTGGTGCCCTCCAGCGACATCACCGACGGGTTCTCGGCGAGCATCACCGCCGCGAAGGGCGTCACCTGCCGCAGTTGCGCGTACGCGGGGTGGACCAGCGCCATCTCCGGGCCTTCCTGTACGGGAACTCGTGGTCCACACCACTGTAGAACCCTGCCGGATCCGCCCCGGAGCGCCGGCCCACCCACCGGTCGCGTCCCGCGATCGGGGTCAGTTCACCTCGACGATCAATTCGATCTCGACGGGTGCCCCGAGCGGCAGTTCCGCCACACCGACCGCCGATCGGGCGTGGGCTCCGATATCCCCGAAGATCTCGCCGAGCAGTTCCGACGCCCCGTTGATCACCGTGGGCTGGCCGGTGAAACCGTCGGCGGACGCGACGAACCCCACGACCTTCACGATGCTCACGACGTTGTCGATTCCGACGAGTGCGTCGACCGCCGCGAGTGCGTTGAGCGCCGCGACACGCGCGGCGGCCTTCGCGTCCTCCGGTGACACGTCGGCGCCGACCTTGCCGGTGTAGGCGAGGGCGCCGTCGACCATCGGCAGCTGGCCGGAGGTGTAGACGGTGTCGCCCGAACGCATCGCCGGAACGTACGCGGCGACGGGTTTCGCGACGGGAGGCAGTGTGATGCCGAGCTCGCCGAGACGCGCCGTCCAGGTCCGTTCGGTCATCGCTCAGGCCTTCGCGCGCTTGAGGTAGGCGACGTGCTGCTCGCCGGTCGGTCCGGGAAGCACCGTGACGAGTTCCCACCCGTCGGCACCCCAGGTGTCGAGGATCTGCTTGGTCGCGTGCGTGAGCAGGGGCACTGTCGCGTACTCCCACGTTGTGGATTCACTCATGCAGCAGACCCTATCCGCCGTCTTCGTCACCTGACGACTTATAGGCTCATCACTGTGGCGACACCGACATCACATTCCGGCACATGGCCGGCGAAGGCTGCCCGGGCACGCCTGCACTTCGTCTCGGGTAAGGGGGGTACCGGGAAGTCCACCGTCGCAGCAGCGCTCGCGATCGCACTCGCATCGGGTGGGCGGAACGTGCTGCTGGTGGAGACGGAGGGACGGCAGGGCATCGCCCAGCTGTTCGACGTGCCTCCCCTACCGCCCGTCGAGACGAAGATCGCGGCGATCGACGGTGGTGGCGCCGTGCACGCACTCGCCATCGACATCGAAGCGGCTTTCCTCGAGTACCTCGACATGTTCTACAACCTCGGGTTCGCGGGTCGGGCGATGCGTCGCATCGGTGCGATCGAGTTCGCGACGACACTTGCGCCGGGCCTGCGGGACGTCATCCTCACCGGCAAGATCAAGGAGACCGTGGTCCGCACCGACCGTACGGGCAACCGTCTCTACGACGCGGTCGTCGTCGATTCCCCGCCGACCGGCCGCATCGGCAGCTTCCTCGATGTCACGAAGGCGATGGCCGATCTCGCCAAGTCCGGTCCCATCCGGTCGCAGAGCGAGGGAGTCGTCCGGTTGCTGCACTCGGACGAGACCGCAGTGCACCTCGTGACGTTGCTCGAGGCGCTGCCCGTCCAGGAGACCGCCGATGCCGTCGACGAACTCGAGGCGGCCGACCTGCGGATGGGCACGGTGATCGTCAACCGCACCGCACCCGAACACCTCCCCGACGAGATCGTCGACGACGTCGCGGAGGGGCGTGTTCCGGCGGATGTGATCCGCGCCGAGTTCGCCGGCGTGGGTCTGGACCTGTCCGACGACGATTTCGCCGGCCTGCTCACCGAGACCATCGAGCACGCCTCCATCCTGCAGGCGCAGCAGGTCAGCGCCGCCCAACTCGACGACGTGAAGGTGCCGCGTATGTCTCTCCCCTCACTGGCCGACGGAGTCGACCTCGGTGGCCTGTACGAACTCGCCGATGCCCTCACCGAGCAGGGCGTCCGATGACCGAGCGGACGCGGACCACACCGCTGCTCGATATCGCCGCGATCCTCGACGACCCGACGACCCGGGTGATCGTGTGCTGCGGCTCCGGTGGTGTCGGGAAGACCACGACCGCGGCGTCGCTGGCCCTGCGCGCCGCCGAACGGGGCAGGAAGGTCGTGGTGCTCACCATCGACCCCGCCCGCCGGCTCGCCCAGGCGCTGGGTGTCGAGAGCCTCGACAACTCACCGCAACGAGTGCCTCTCGCACCCGATTCCCCGGGCGAACTGCACGCGATGATGCTCAACATGCGGCGCACCTTCGACGACATGGTGCTCGAACACTCGACGCCCGAGAAGGCCCGGCAGATCCTGGACAACCCCTTCTATCAGACCGTCGCCTCGTCGTTCTCCGGGACACAGGAGTACATGGCGATGGAGAAACTCGGGCAGCTCGCCGCGTCGGACACCTGGGATCTCATCGTCGTCGACACCCCGCCGTCGCGGAACGCACTCGACTTCCTCGATGCCCCCCAACGACTCGGCGCGTTCCTCGACGGTCGCATGATCCGGATCTTCACCGCACCGGGACGCGGTTTCGGCCGGCTGGTGACGGGCGCGATGGGCCTGGCACTCAAAGCTGTGTCGACGATAGTCGGGAGCCAGATGCTGTCGGACGCATCCGCTTTCGTGCAATCGTTGGATTCGATGTTCGGGGGCTTCCGGGAGCGCGCGAACCGCACGTACCGTCTGCTGCAGCAACCGGGAACACACTTCATGGTGGTGGCCGCGCCGGAGCCGGACGCGTTGCGCGAGGCATCGTTCTTCGTCGAGCGGTTGAGCGCGGACAGCATGCCGTTGGCCGGGTTGATTCTCAACCGCACACATCCGACGTTGTCGACCCTGCCGTCCGATCACGCCCTGACAGCCGCCGATCAACTCGCGGAGAAGGGTCCCGCCTCCGCCGCTGCGGAGGCGGTCCTACGCATCCACGCCCACCGCGCGGTGACGGCCAAGCGTGAGCTGCGCCTGCTTCGGGGGTTCACCGCGGTGAACCCCCGGGTGCCGGTCGTCGGCGTGCCGTCCCTCCCGTTCGAGGTCTCGGACCTCGACGCGCTGCGGGCGGTCGCCGATCAGCTGACCCGCGAGGCCTGACGACTTCCGGCACCTTCCCCGACGCCGATGTCAGGCCTTGCGGATCACCGCACCTGTCAGCCCGCGTGCTGGTGCTGACGCTGGCGCTGGGCCTCGAAGAAGTCCGCCCAGGATTCCACTTCGGGGTGCTGCTTGAGGAGTGCACGGCGCTGACGCTCCGTCATGCCTCCCCACACACCGAACTCGACGCGGTTGTCGAGAGCGTCGGCTCCGCACTGCATCATCACGGGGCAGTGCCGGCAGATCACCGCAGCCTTCCGCTGGGCGGCGCCGCGTACGAACAATTCATCGGGGTCTACTTCTCGGCATCGCGCCTTCGATACCCAGGCGATGCGTGCTTCTGCTTCGTCAACGTCGAGTCTGGTGGCCGGGGTGGTCATGTGCATTCAGTTCCCCTTTGCTCTCCGAACGCCGGTTCCCGGCGTTCCGGAGGTCACACAGAACATGCACCTAGCATGAAAATTTCTGCGCGACTTCCATGTCGAGGTGTTACCTGCATCACACTGCTGTCTCAATCTAGGTAAAGTGATGCCCCGGCGCAAGGCGAACGAAACCTTTTCTGGTACGGCCGTGCATAGCTGCACGTCACGGCGCTGATCCACTCCTCGAGGCGGTTACCGGGCCGGCGGCAACGTAGGGTGTACGCGTGTCGATCCGAAGTACGGTGGCGAAGCTCGCAGGTTGCACGGCACTCGGCGGAGTCCTGCTGGCGGGAATGCTCTTTCCTGCCGCAGGCGGGTTCGGGTACGTCTCCAACCGCGCGGCGGACACCGTGGACAACAGTTCCGCCGAGCTCGTCGAAGGTGTCGTCCCGGCGGTCACGACGATGGTCGATGCCGCAGGCAATCCCATCGCGTGGCTGTACGAGCAGCGCCGATTCGAGGTGCCCAGCGACCAGATCTCGAACGAGATGAAGCTGGCGATCGTCTCGATCGAGGACAAACGCTTCCCCGAACACCGGGGCGTGGACTGGCAGGGCACACTCCGTGCGTTCCTGACCAACACCACCAGCGGGCAGGTCGAACAGGGTGCGTCCACGATCGACCAGCAGTACGTGAAGAACTACCTGCTGCACGTCGTCGCGAAGACCGACGCCGAGCGACGCGCCGCGATCGAGACCACACCCGCGCGCAAGATCCGGGAGATCCGGATGGCGTTGACACTCGACGAACAGCTCACCAAGGACGAGATCCTCACCCGGTATCTGAACCTGGTTCCGTTCGGCAACGGATCGTTCGGCATCCAGGACGCCGCCCAGACCTACTTCGGCATCGACGCGCAGGACCTGAACATCCCGCAGTCCGCGATGCTCGCCGGAATGGTGCAGTCGAGTTCCGCGCTCAACCCGTACACGAATCCCGACGGGGTCCTCGCCCGCCGCAACGTCGTACTCGACACCATGATCGAGAACATCCCCGAACGCGCGGACGAGATCCGGGCCGCCAAGGAGCAACCGCTCGGGGTGCTGCCCGAACCGAACCTCCTCCCGCGCGGCTGCATCGCCGCGGGAGACCGCGGGTTCTTCTGCGACTACGCGCTGCAGTACCTCGCGAATTCGGGATTGTCGCGCGAACAGATCGACAGGGGCGGCTACCTGATCAAGACGACCCTCGACCCGGAGGTCCAGGCCTCGGTCAAACGGTCCCTCGACGCCAACACCAGTCCGACGGTCGACGATGTCGCCACCGTCATGAACATCATCGCGCCGGGCGAGGACTCCCACCGCGTGCTCGCGATGGGGTCGAGTCGCGTCTACGGTCTCGACGGCGACGCCAACGAAACCGTGCAACCCCAGCCGTACTCCCTGGCCGGACACGGCGCCGGATCGATCTTCAAGATCTTCACGGTGGCCGCGGCGATGGAGAAGGGGCTCGGCACCAGCGCCGTCCTCGACGTACCGAGCCGCTACAACGCACAGAACCTGGGCGACGGTGGTGCCGCCGGCTGCCCCCCGAACTACTACTGCGTCGAGAACGCGGGCTCGTATCCACCGGCGCTGTCGGTGAGCGACGCGCTCGCACAGTCGCCGAACACCGCGTTCGTCAAGCTCATCGAGGCGACCGGGGTCGATCCGGTCGTCGACATGTCCGTTCGGCTGGGTCTGCGCTCCTACCTCAATCCCCGTTCCTCGGGGTTCGGCGACCAGTCGATGGCCGACATGCAGAAGGCGCAGCATCTCGGGTCGTTCACCCTCGGCCCCACCTGGGTCAACCCCCTGGAACTGTCGAACGTCGCAGCGACACTCGCCTCGCACGGCAAGTGGTGCCCGCCGAGCCCCATCGACTCGGTGTTCGACCGCGACGGGAAGCCGGTTCCGATCACGCAGCAGGCCTGCGAGCAGGTGGTCGAACCCGGCCTCGCCGACACCCTCGCGAACGCACTGAGCAAGGACGTGCACGCCGGGGGTACCGCGTCGGGTGCGGCGGGCAGCACCGGATGGAACCTGCCGGTGTCCGCGAAGACGGGAACCACCGAGTCGCACATGTCATCGGCGTTCCTCGGATTCACCAACCGGTACGCCGGGGCCGTGTACACCTACGGTGACTCACCCACCCCGGGCCAGATCTGCGCCTACCCCACCCGCCCCTGCTACGACGGCAACCTCTTCGGTGGCACCACCCCGGCACTGACCTGGTTCGGTGCGATGACCCCGATCGCCACGAAGTTCGGGCCGATCGAACTGCCGCCGGTCGACCAGACGTACGTCCGGGGCGCCGGCAACGCGCAGGTCCCCGACGTCACCGGGCTTACCGCGGAACGGGCCCGGTCACGGCTGGAGGGCGCAGGATTCGCGGTGTCCGAGACCACGATCCAGGACGAAGCCAAGGCGGGCACGGTCACCCGCAGCTCACCGTCCGGTTCGGCGGTGCCGGGCTCCACGGTGACGATCTACATCAGCGACGGATCGATCCGCGTCGCGCCGACGACGAGCGCCACCCCTGCCCGTCCGAGCGGCAGCGAAGTGCCGGACACCGCGGCACCGGGAGCACCGTCCGCGCCCGCACCGGCGCCTCCCGCCGAACGCGACGAGCCCGCACAGTCCGAATCGTCCGATCCGGACGAGTCGTCGGCGACCACCACCCCGGCACGACCGTCGGAGTCGGAACCGGACAACTGACCCGGATCGAACAGCGGTGGGTCGCGTGTCCTCGACACGTGACCCACCGCTGGTTCGGGACCGGGGATCTACAGGCGCGACCGCACGGCTGCGGACAATCGCTTGCCGTCGGCCTTGCCCGCGGCGATCGCGGTCGCGACCTTCATGACCTGCCCCATGTTCTTCGGTCCGGGCCGCGCGCCCAGCTCGTCGGCGACCCGTCCGATGGCGGTGTCGACGACATCGACCAGTTCCGCATCGGTGAGCGGGGTGGGCAGGTACTCGTCGATGATCCGGGCCTCGGCGTGTTCCTTCGCCGCGAGCTCCCCGCGGCCGTTCTCGGTGTAGACCTCGGCGGCCTCACCGCGTTTCTTCGATTCGCGGGCGAGGACCTTGACGACCTCGTCGTCGGAGAGTTCGCGGGCTTCCTTTCCCGCGACCTCCTCGGTCTTGATCGCCGCGAGCATCATGCGCAGCGTGGACGTGCGCAATTGATCCTTGTCCTTCATCGCCGATCGCAGGTCGGCGCGCAACGTCGCCTCGAGTGAGGAAGTGGTGTCCGTCATGCGCCGAACGCTACGCCGCCGCACGCGAACCACGTGCACCGAAGCGTCACGGCGGTACGCTGGATGGGTGCCTGAACTCTCCGCCCTCACACGCGTCGCCGCTGGTTCCGTCGGCGCTGCCGCCCTCGGCCTGGGGTACGCCACCCTGATCGAACGCAACGCCTTCACCCTCCGTGAGGTCACCGTTCCGGTCCTGGCACAGGGGGCGTCGTCGCTGCGTGTCCTGCAGATCAGCGACCTGCACATGATGCCCGCCCAGAAACGCAAACAGAACTGGCTGCGGGATCTCGACGCACTCGACCCCGATCTCGTCGTCAACACCGGCGACAACCTGTCGCACCCGAAGTCCGTGCCGGCGGTCGTGCAGGCGCTCGGTGGGCTCCTCGCTCGCCCCGGGTTGTTCGTGTTCGGCAGCAACGACTACTTCGCCCCGGTCCCGAAGAACCCGTTCCGATACTTCGATCGGGATCACGACCGCGTGTACGGGCATCCCCTGCCGTGGGGCGACCTGCGCGCCGCCTTCAGCGAACGAGGCTGGCACGACATGACGCACGTGCGCCGCGACATCGAGGTCGGCGGTGTCCGCATCGCCGTCGCCGGTGTCGACGATCCGCACCTCGAACGAGACCGGTACGACACGATCGCCGGCCCCGCCGACCGCAGCGCCGACCTGAGGTTGGGTCTGACTCACTCCCCCGAACCTCACGTACTCGACCGGTTCGCCGACGACGGCTACGACCTGGTTCTCGCCGGGCACACGCACGGCGGACAGCTGTGCCTGCCGTTCTACGGTGCCCTGGTGACCAACTGCGGCATCGACCGGTCGCGGGTGAAGGGCCCGTCGCGGTGGGGTGCGCACATGCAGCTGCACGTCTCCGCCGGACTCGGTACGTCCCCGTTCGCACCGGCCCGGTTCTGCTGCCGCCCCGAGGCCACCCTGCTGACCCTCGTGCCGGCTCCGCTCGACGGGAACCGACGCGCTGCCGGCACCCCCGCACACAGCGCCGGATACACCCGCTGACCTGCCGATTTAATCTTCGGAGCGGTCGTGCTGTAAGCTATGCGAGGTTCATGACGGGGTGTGGCGCAGCTTGGTAGCGCGCTTCGTTCGGGACGAAGAGGTCGTGGGTTCGAATCCCGCCACCCCGACAGTGATGAAGCAGGTCGAAGGCCCTTTCCGCGGTGCGGGAAGGGCCTTCGACGTTCCCGGTCCGCCCCACACCGCACAACTGCGCCGAATGGTCATAGGTGCAGGAAATTTCCCGCACCTATGACCAGTTCGCGTTGCTACGGCGCGGAAACACGGTGGTCAAGCACCCACATACTCGGCGAGGTGTTGTCCGGTGAGGGTCGAACGGTCCGCAACGAGTTCGGCCGGGGTGCCTTCGAAGACGATCCGTCCACCGTCGTGACCGGCGCCCGGGCCGATGTCGACGATCCGGTCCGCATGCGCCATCACGGCCTGGTGGTGCTCGATGACGATCACGGATCTACCCGAGTCGACGAGTCGGTCGAGCAGCGCGAGCAGATTCTCGACGTCCGCGAGATGCAGCCCGGTGGTGGGTTCGTCGAGGACGTAGACGTCGCCCTTCTCCCCCATGCGCGTGGCGAGCTTGAGCCGCTGCCGTTCACCACCGGACAGGGTGGTGAGCGGCTGACCGATCTTGAGGTAGCCGAGGCCCACGTCGACGAGCCGGACCAGGATCTTGTGCGCCGCCGGGATCTTCGCATCACTCGATCCGAAGAACTCCTCCGCTTCGGCCACCGACATCTGCAGAACCTCGCTGATGTCGCGACCACCGAGGGTGTATTCGAGGACCGCCGCCTGGAAGCGCTTGCCCTCGCACACCTCGCAGGGGATCGCGACACCCGCCATGATCGCCAGGTCCGAGTAGACGACACCCGCACCGTTGCAGTTCGGGCAGGCTCCCTCGGAGTTCGCGCTGAACAACGCGGGTTTGACACCGTTGGCCTTGGCGAACGCCTTGCGAATCGGGTCCAGCAGCCCCGTGTAGGTGGCGGGGTTGCTGCGTCGCGATCCCTTGATGGCGCCCTGGTCGATGGTCACGACCCCGCTGCGACGCGACACCGACCCGTCGACCAGTGAACTCTTGCCCGAGCCGGCGACACCCGTGATCACAGTGAGGACACCCAGCGGGATGTCGACGTCGACGGACTGCAGGTTGTGGGTGTCCGCACCGCGCACCTCGAGTGCCCCGGTGGGTGTCCGCACCGTCGACTTCACCGAGGCGCGGTCGTCGAGATGCTTGCCCGTGAGCGTTCCGCTGGCGCGAAGACCGTCGACGGTGCCCTCGAACGTCACGGTTCCGCCCTCGCTGCCGGCACGCGGACCGAGGTCCACGACGTGATCGGCGATCGCGATCACCTCCGGTTTGTGTTCGACCACGAGCACGGTGTTGCCCTTGTCGCGCAGTTGCAGCAGCAGGTCGTTCATCCGCCGGATGTCGTGCGGATGCAGACCGATCGTCGGTTCGTCGAAGACGTAGGTGACGTCGGTCAGGGACGAGCCGAGATGCCGGATCAGCTTGGTACGCTGCGCTTCCCCACCGGACAAGGTGCCTGCGGGTCGATCGAGGGACAGGTAGCCGAGACCGATGTCGACGAACGAATCGAGAGTTTGCCGCAGATTCTCGAGCAGCGGCGCGACCGACGGCTCGTCGAGCCCGCGCACCCAGTCGGCGAGATCGCTGATCTGCATGGAGCAGGCGTCGGCGATGCTGATACCGGCGATCTTCGACGACCGGGCCAGTTCGGTGAGCCGGGTACCGTCGCACTCGGGGCAGGTGGAGAACGTGATCGCGCGGTCCACGAACGCACGGATGTGCGGCTGCATGGCTTCGCGGTCCTTGGCCAGGAACGACTTCTGGATCTTCGGGATCAGCCCCTCGAAGGTGACGTTGACTCCCTCGACCTTGATTCGCGTCGGCTCCTTGTAGAGCAGGTCGTTCATCTGCTTCTTCGTGAACTCGGAGATGGGTTTGTCGGGGTCGAAGAATCCGCACCCGCGGTAGATCCTGCCGTACCAGCCGTCCATCGAGTAACCCGGGATGGTCAGCGCCCCCTCGTTCAGGGATCTGCTGTCGTCGAACAGCGCGCTGAGATCGAAATCGCTGACACTGCCGCGTCCCTCGCATCGCGGGCACATTCCACCGATGAGACTGAAACTGCGCCTTTCCTTGATGGTCCGGCCGGCCTTCTCGACGGTGACCGCCCCCGCTCCGCTGATGGAGGCCACGTTGAACGAGAACGCCTGCGCCGATCCGATGTGCGGGTCGCCGAGTCGACTGAACAGGATGCGCAGCATCGCGTTGACGTCCGTCGCGGTGCCGACGGTGGAGCGGGGATTGGCTCCCATCCGCTCCTGATCGACGATGATCGCGGTGGTCAGGCCGTCGAGCACGTCGACGTCGGGGCGCGCCAGGGTCGGCATGAATCCCTGCACGAACGTGCTGTACGTCTCGTTGATCATCCGCTGCGACTCGGCGGCGATCGTGCCGAAGACCAGCGAGCTCTTACCGGATCCCGACACACCGGTGAACACGGTGAGTCGACGCTTGGGGATCTCGACGTCGACGTCGCGGAGGTTGTTCACCCGCGCGCCGCACACGCGGATGCGGTCGTGACTGTCTGCCGCGTGAATTCCGGGTGGGTTCTTCGTCGTCCCTGCGGACGTCGCCATCTCGTCTCCGTTTCCTGTGGTCATACCCGGTCGGTGGTACCCGGTCCCCGACTGTGCCACGAACTCACTGCGGGGTGAGTCGGATCAACGGGTACTCGCGGGTGGCCTTCTTCTGATACTTGGCGATACGCGGCTGTTCCGTCGCGAGCCGTTGCCAGGCCCGCTCGCGGTCGGGGCCGTGCAGTTCCTCCGCGGCCGCCGGCACACGGGGTTGCCCCGGCAGTTCGATCGCGACCTCACCGGGCCGCGCCGTCAGATTGGCGTGCCAGTCCGGGTTCCGTTCGCCTCCACCGGATGCGACGACGAGCAGAGAGCCGTCGGGCTCTTCGAGGTGCATCAGCGGGGTTTCGCGTGGGGCACCGCTGCGCCGGCCGGTGGTGTGGAGGATGAGCAGGTCCATGCCCATCGACCGGCCCCGCCCCTTGCGGATCCTGCGGTTGGCGCGGGCGTTGGCGGTGTGCTGCATCCATCGGGAGAAGGCTCCCGGACCACCGGGTGTGCGGGGTGCCGTCGAATCATCACGTGCCATGACGAATCCTCCTGTGTCGCCGCGCGCTATGCGCGGGGGACTTCGTTGATACGGATCAGGTTCCCGGAGGGGTCACGGAAGGCGCAGTCACGCACCCCGTAGTCCTGGTCCATCGGTTCCTGGAGTACCTCGGCGCCGCTCGCCTCGAGCTTCGCGAACAGTCCGTCGAGGTCGTCCGTCGCGAGGGTCAGCGCGCCGTAGTTTCCCTTCGCCATCAGTTCGAGGACGGTGTTCCGCTCGTCGTCGCTGATGGTGGGGTCGGCGGCCGGCGGATTGAGGACGATGGAGGTTCCCGGCTGGTTGGGCGGCCCGACGGTGATCCACCGCATGTTCTCGTAGCCGACGTCCTTGCGGACCTCGAACCCGAGGGTGTCGCGGTAGAAGGCCAGCGAGGCCTCCGGATCGGTGTGGGGGAGGAAGGTGTAGTGAATGCTGATGTCCATGCCCGTAACGCTAGTTTCGAACGGGGAGCACCGCTTCTCGATTCCTGATCGGTCTGGTGATCTGCTTCGAGATGCACGCCGGAAGCCCCGCCGGTGCATCGGAGGCGCGATCCCGGTAGACGCTCGGCGGCATGCCCACGAGTTCGGTGAAGCGGGTACTGAACGTCCCCAATGACGAGCATCCGACCTCGAAGCACACATCGGTGACGCTGAGATCGCCGCGGCGCAGCAGGGTCATCGCTCGCTCGATCCGCCGCGTCATCAGGTACTGGTACGGCGATTCGCCGTATTCGGCCCTGAACCGTCGGCTCAGGTGGCCGGACGACATCGCGACACCGCGCGCGAGCGCTTCGACGTCGAGCGGTTGCGCGTACTCGCGATCGATCCGGTCCTTGACACGACGCAGCAGTGTGAGTTCGCGTAGGCGTTGCGCATCGGCGGACAGGCTGTTCACCCCCACGATCGTGCCGGGCGACGACGGGCGTGTCCAGGGATCGCGCCGGGTGGAGTCACGTGGAGTTCCGGACGACGAGTTCGACGGGCAACCGGTTCGATTCGACGTCGTGGCCGTGCACGAGTTCGAGGAGGCTGCGGACGGCGGTGGCACCGATGTCGTGCGCAGGCGAACGCACGGTGGTCAACGGCACGGGCAACTGCGCGACGACGGGAATGTCGTTGTATCCCACGACAGCGAGGTCTTCCGGGATTCGCAGGCCCAGATCGCGCGCAACACCGAGTACACCGATCGCAACCGTGTCGCTGACCGCGAACACGGCGGTGGGGCGTGGTTCCCGGCCGAGGAGGATCCGCGCGGCGTCGACGCCTCCGTCGACGTCGAATCGCGACGGCACGATCCGGTCGGGTGTCAGCACGACCGAGGCGGCCGCGAGGGTGTCCACGAATCCGTCCCGCCGGTCCCGTGCGGTGCTGGCATGGCCGGGTCCGGCGATGATCGCGATTCGTCGGTGGCCGCGGTCCAGGAGGTGTTGTGCCGCGAGCGAGCCACCGTGGTAGTCGTCGCCGACGACGAACGGTAGCCCCGCATCGGCGTGACGGGTGACCGTCAGCAGCGGGAGCGGTCCGAGCCCGAGAGAGTCGACGAACGGACCGCCGGGTAGGTGGAGACTGCTCAGGAGGAGTCCGTCCACCTGCCGCCCGACGAGTAGATCGATCGCCCGCCGCTGCGCATCGAGGTCGTCGGGTGGGCTCGACAACAGCACCGAGAAGCCCGCCTTCGTTGCGGCCTCCTCGATGCCCTGGTAGGTGGTGGCGACGACACCGTCGGTGAGGCGCGGCATCACGACACCGAGGGTCGTCGTCTTGCGGGTGCGCAGGCTCGCGGCCCACAGATTGGGCCGGTAGCCGAGTTCGGCGGCGACCTCCCGCACGCGCCGCGCCGAGTCGGACCAACCGTCGACCGGTTCGGGCTGGCGGAGCACCCGTGATGCCGTCGACACGTGCACGCCGGCACGCTCGGCGATCTCCTTGAGCGTCGGCGCGCGGTCGGGGCGGCTCATACGGATTCTCCTGAGTGTGTTGACGAAGCTGCGGGGCACCCCTAGCCTAGGACATGCAATCGTTCTCGCAATCGTTCTTGCAATCGATCGCGCGAACGATACTCATCCACTCTCGCGTTCGGAGACGCACATGTCGAAACCCCAGTCGCTCACCCAGCTCTTCGCCCTCGACGGCCTGCTCGAGCCCGAGGAGATCGCGATCCGCGACACCGTCCGCAGGTTCGGGCACGATCGCATCCGCCCGCACGTCGCCCGGTGGTTCGAGGAGGCGAAGCTCCCCGCCCGCGAACTCGCGAAGGAACTCGGCGGGCTCGGTGTGCTCGGCATGCACCTCGAGGGCTACGGCTGCGCCGGCATGAGCGCCACCTCGTACGGCCTCGCATGCCTGGAACTCGAGGCCGTCGACTCGGGTATCCGCAGCCTCGTCTCCGTGCAGGGCTCCCTCGCGATGTTCTCCATCCACCACTGGGGCAGTGAAGAACAGAAGCAGCAATGGCTGCCGCGGATGGCCGCCGGCGAGGCCATCGGCTGCTTCGGACTCACCGAACCCGACTTCGGTTCCAACCCCGCCGGCATGCGCACCAACGCGAAACGCGACGGCGACGACTGGATCCTCGACGGCACGAAGATGTGGATCACCAACGGATCCATCGCCGACGTCGCCGTCGTCTGGGCGCGGACGGACCTCGACGACGGCGCCGCGGGCATCCGAGGATTCGTCGTCCCCACCGACACCCCGGGCTTCTCCGCACCCGAGATCCACTCGAAGCTGTCACTGCGTGCTTCGGTGACCTCCGAACTCGTGCTCGACGGGGTGCGTCTGCCCGCATCGGCGATGCTGCCGAAGGCGCACGGCCTGCGCGGACCGCTCACCGCCCTCGGTGAAGCCCGCTTCGGCATCGTGTTCGGTGCGATCGGCGCGGCACGCGACTGCCTCGAGACGGCGGTCGAGTACGCACGCAGCCGTGAGGTGTTCGACAAGCCGCTCGCCGGATACCAGCTCACCCAGGCGAAGATCGCCGACATGGCCCTAGAGGTCGGCAAGGGCCATCTGCTGGCCTACCACCTCGGCCGCCTCAAAGATCGCGGCGAGATCACCCCGGAGCAGGTCAGTCTCGGCAAGCTCAACAACGTGCGCGAGGCCATCGCCGTCGCCCGCGAGTGCCGCACGATCCTCGGCGCGAACGGGATCACCCTCGAATACCCGGTCATCCGCCATGCCAACAACCTCGAATCGGTGCTCACCTACGAGGGCACGTCCGAGGTGCATCAGCTCACCATCGGCAAGGCCCTCACCGGTGAAGCCGCGTTCCGATGAGCACAGAGGTCTCCACACCCGGCGCGCTGGACGGGCTCGTGATCGCCGACTTCGGGCGAGTTCTCGCCGGACCGTACGCCACGATGCTCCTCGCCGACCTCGGTGCCGAGGTCGTCAAGGTGGAGCGGCCCGGTGTCGGAGACGACACCCGGAGTTGGGGTCCGCCCTGGGTAGGTGACGAGTCGTCGTACTTCCTCGGCGTCAACCGCAACAAGCGATCGACCGTCCTCGACCTGGCCTCCCCCGACGGGCTCGGGCAGGCCCGCGCACTCGCCGCCCGCGCCGACGTGGTGGTCGAGAACTTCCTGCCCGGCACGATGGATCGGCTCGGACTCGGCTACGGGCAGGTCCGCGATCTGAACCCCGACATCGTGTACTGCTCGATCACCGGGTTCGGTGGGCACAACGACCTGCCCGGCTACGACCTGCTGATCCAGGCGGTCGGGGGGCTGATGAGCGTCACCGGACCCGAGGCCGGCACCCCCACGAAGGTGGGGGTGGCGGTCGTCGACGTCATCACCGGCATGCACGCGGCCCTCGGGATCCTCGCGGCGTTGCGACACCGCGACCGCACCGGTGAGGGCCAGCGAGTCGAGGTGAACCTGCTCTCGTCGCTGTTGTCGGCGCTGACGAACCAGGCGTCCGCATACGTCACCGCCGGTGTGGTGCCCCACGCGATGGGCAATCGGCATCCCAGTATCGCGCCGTACGAGCTGTTCTCGACCGCCGACCGCCCCCTCGTCCTGGCCGTCGGCAACAACCGCCAGTTCGCGTCGCTCTGCGAGGTTCTCGGACTGGGCGAACTGCCGCACGACGAGCGATTCGCGACGAACACCGCCCGCGTCACCCATCGGGACGAACTCGTGAAGCTGCTCGAGGCGTCGTTGGAGACGAACACCGCAGACGCCTGGTTCGACGCGCTGACCGCGGTGCGGGTTCCCTGCGGCCCGCTCAACGACCTGTCGGATGCGGTGGCCCTCGCCGAACGACTCGGCCTCGCGCCGGTGGTCGAGATCGACGATGCTCGGCGCGACACACCGACCCGGCACATCGCCAACCCCATCCGACTCGGCGCGACACCCCCGTCGTACCGGGCGTCGCCACCGCGACTCGGGGAGGGTTGAACCCCTCGACACACGCCCCGACCTGCAACTGTTCGGGTCGATGGCATCGTGGACAGCGCACATGCACACCGACACGAAGGGCCACCATGGCGTTCTGGGATCAGCTCAAGGCGAAGACCACCGAGATGAGCACACAGCTCAAGACCAAGGCGGACCAGTTCCGGAACAAGGAATTCGCCAACGCCAGCATGGCGATGTGCGCCCTGATCGCAGCCGCCGACGGCAGCATCGACCCGAGCGAACGACAGAAGACCGCAGCGTTGATCATGAGCAACGACACCCTGGCCGTCTTCCCGAAGGACGAACTCCGTGAGAAGTTCGACTGGTACTGCAGCAAGCTCGAATCCGATTTCGATTTCGGCAAGGTCGAGGCCATCGCGACCATCGCCAAGTTGAAGTCGAAGCAGGATCAGGCTCGCGCGGTGATCCAGATCGGCATCATCATCGGCGGCGCCGACGGCCACTTCGACGATCACGAGAAGGCGGCGGTGCGCGGAGCCGCGCACGCGGTGGGAATCGACCCGGCGGAGTTCGAGCTCTGACCGCAGCGGAACCGGGCGGGGCCGCGCACGC
>NZ_JAIYEP010000082.1 GCF_020515525.1 Rhodococcus yananensis | reverse complement strand
GTCAGCGCCGGCAAGGGCGGTAACGGCTGTGCCTCCGTCCACCGTGAGAAGTTCAAGCCGCTCGGTGGTCCCGACGGCGGCAACGGCGGTAACGGCGGCGACGTCGTTCTCGAGGTCGAGGTCCGTGCACGGTCGACCCGGCATCGGCGAGTGCGGTGGCGAGCCGCTGCCGGTCGCCGTGCAGCAGCAGTTGCCCGTGCTCGGTCAGGTGCAGGGTGTGGTCGCCGTGGGCGTGGGCGATGTCGGCGAGGGCCTGAAGTGCCGCCGCGGTCAGCGTGCCGGCGGGCAGGTGGATCTCGACGTGTTCGGTGGGGGTCGGGTCGGTCACGGTCCCAGTATCCGCGGTGGCGGTACCACCGCCACCCGGTGACGTCGATCATCGACGAACTGCGCAGCCACGACCCGCACCCGCCGTTTCGGGACGTGCCACGCGGCATCCCGGCATGAGCGTCACACGTTCCGTAGGGTGAGCGATATGCCCGAACCGGGAACCACCGCGCCGACATTCACCGACCTCGCGGACGCACAGTACGTGTCCTTGAGCACCTACCGTCGTGACGGTACCGCCGTGCCCACCGCGGTGTGGGCGGTCGCCGACGACGACCGGCTGCTCGTGTGGACGGTCGCCGACTCGTACAAGGTGCGGCGGTTGCGCCGCGACCACCGGATCACCCTCGCGGTGTGCGACGCGCGTGGCCGGGTCCACGGCGGCAGCGTCGCCGGCACCGCGACGATCCTCGACGACGCCGACACCGACCGCACCCGCGCCGCGATCATCGGCAAGTACGGACTGTTCGGGTGGATCGCTGTCAAGACCAGCCTGCTGCGGCGCGGTCGCGCCGGCACGGTCGGTCTGGCCTGCACCCTCGATCCGGCCCCGGGAGCACCGTGAACGTCCACGATTTCACCGTCACCGCGGCCGACATCCGCTGACTTGACGTCCTCCCGGGTGTGAACGACCGGGATTCCCACCACACCGCTACGCGGCGTCCGGGCGGGTTCCTGTTTCACCGGGGCCCGCTTTCCGCTGAGCGGACAGACCGACCCTCATCACGGCAAACGACTCTCGCAGAGCACAGTTCGAGGTGAGCCAACCGGGCTCTTCCCAGATGAGGGTGTAGGTCGGCCGGGCGCGTCGGTCCGCAGATAGACGTCGAGATCTCCCGACGATGGAGGTTCCTACGCCATCCATCCGAAAGACCTCGACGTGTCCGAAGCTACCCCGCCGGCCGGCTTCGGCCGCCCTGACCTGACCGCCTTCGCGTCTTATCCCAATCGACTCTGATCGGGTCTGCTGATCCTCTCGACGAGAACGCAGCGACATCACAGCCACCCAACCCCGACCGTCCGGGAAGCCGGGACACGTCACATGGCCTGTGCTGCGGGCGTGTCGAGTGGGTCGTCCAGGGGCGACGCAGGAGCGTCGACGCGACGTGCTGAGAGGTGGTTTTAGTCGAGCACTAGCACACCGGCTACAGGCATGGCGATAGGTCAGGAACGGCGTCGCTCCCTACGCAGGAGGGAGCGCAGAGTCTCGGCGTTCGCGTAGCCGACCCGTAGCGCGATCTCGGCGGAGGTGAGGTCCGTGGTTGCTGAGAGGTGCCGAGCTCGTTCGATGCGAAGCCGTTGGACGAAGCCGAGCGGAGTGAGGTTGAGCGCCGCACGGACTCGTCGTTCGAGGGTGCGCCGGCTGGTGCCGAGCGACTGCGCGACGAAGGCGACGTTGAACGGTTCGTCCAGGCGGGCGCGCACGAAGCGTTCGAACTCGACGACGATCGGGTCCTCGTGCCGGAGATGTTCGTAGGCGACGAAGGCCGCCTGCGACGGGCGCTCGTCGATGATGAGGAGCTTGGCGACATGTTGGGCCAGGTCGGGGCTGATCGATCGCACGAGTGAGAGCGCGAGGTCGATGTGGGCGAACGCGGCGCCGGCGGTGACGAGGTTCCCGTCGACCACGACCATGGTGTCGAGATCGAGGGCGACGGTCGGATAGCGCTTAAGGAACTCCGGCCCCAGGAACCAGCTGGTCGTCGCCCGCCGATGATGCATCCGTCCGGTCTCGGCGACAGCGAACACGCCGGTGCACGCCGCGGCGATCCGGGTGGTCGCCTCGTCGAGGCGCCCGAGCGAGGCGATGACCGAACGAGCATCTCGGCTGTGGAGGGCGTCGTTGGTAGCGGCGGCCGTAAGGGTTCCAAGCGCAGGGACGACGACCACGTCGAACTCTGCGGACTCCGACAGCGGATGGTCCACCGACAGGGTCATCGATGCCGTCGTGGTCACTCGCCGTTTCGGTCCGAGGATGGCGAGTTCGATCGGGTCGATCCGCGGGTCGACATCGCCGCGGGCTCCGTCGGCCACCCGCACGATGTCGATGATCGACGCGATAGCCGAACCGAAGCAGCCGTCGATCGCGATCAGTCCGATACGCATGACGTAAACAATAGCAATACTGCCGTATACGCCACTCCCCACCGGCCCTCGCTCGTCATACGCTGAACTCGTCCCACGAAGAACCCCGACTTCAAGGAGAGTCCCTCATGTCCACACCCGCATCACTTCCGTATGCCTTCGTCGCCAAGATCGTCGCGGCCGATGGACAGCACGACGCGCTCGCCGATCTGCTCGCCGGCGCTGTCGCACTCGCCAACGAAGAAGTAGGAACGATTGTCTGGTTCGCGGTCAGGACCCACGCCGACACCTTCTGGATCTTCGATGCATTCCCCGACGAGGCCGCTCGCGACGCCCACGCCAACGGCGCCATCGTCGCAGCCCTGATGGCCAACCAGCACCTCCTCGGCGCAGCACCCGAGATCCTGGCGGCCGACGTCCTCGCGTCCAAGCTCCCGTAGTCCGCCAATGCACGAGACGATCGCGCCCCGCCGAGCCGTCGCCAGGTCGCGACGCAACGCCATGCTGCGTTGCCGAGCGGTGCGAGGCCTATCGGCACACGGACAGGATGCCGGCCGCGAGCGCTCAGCCGGCGAGGGGTCCGTCGCAGAGGAGAGCGACGTCGGTGTCGGGCAGAGCCGTGAGGCCAGCGCATCGCGCGACCACCAGAACCGAACCGCCCCTGCCCTGCGTTTCCGCAGGTCAGGGGCTGTTCGCCGGAGCCGCCTGTGGGAATCGAACCGACGACCTAATCACGTCGGCTTTGCGTCTATCGCTTGATGCGCCCACTGGGCGAACGAGCCGCTGACCTGCGCAAAAGCCGAGCGTGGGGGACGCCGCCATCCGGTGGTGACCGACGACGATCGACCAGTACCGACCGTTTCACCGGAGCTTGCGGCGGCGTCGAAGCCGAGCAAGCTCCATTCCTTTAGCTCACCGCGCCCTCCTCCTCGCCGGTCCCGTCGTCGTCGAAGACGTTTCAGGGTCTTCTCAGATGACGGTGTAGGTCGGCCGGGCGCGTCGGTCCGCAGATAGAGAGCGGTTGGCGCGGACACTCCTTCGTCGTGCCCTTGCCTCCATACTTCGATGCTCGCCGTTGCACTCACGCGACACCTCATGCTGCACAGCGTGTATGACCAACCCACCGCGACCGCGGTGCATGAGCAGTTCGACCGGCTCCTGGAGTACACAGACGGGCGACTGCATGAGGTCGCCGACCACCTCGGGGACGCCCGGGAGGACCTGCTCGCCTTCACCGGGTTCCCGGACGACGTCTGGCGACAGATCTGGTCCAACAACCCCACCGAGCGGCTCAACCGGGAGATCCGCCGCCGCACCGACGTCGTGGGCATCTTCCCCAACCGAGATGCCATCGTCCGCCTCATCGGCGCCGTCCTGGCCGAGCAAACCGACGAATGGGCCGAAGGACGCCGCTACCTCGGCCTCGAAGTCCTCAGCCGCTGCCGACTCACACTGACCACCAACCCCGACACCAGCTCACAGACGGAGATGAACACCGATGACCTGATGCAACTACCCGCCTAATCGCCACCGAAGGATCAGAAACGAGTTACACCACTACCAGGGGCTTGACCTGCCGTGCTCCTGGTCGAGCTTTTGGGCTGCCCGAAACCGACACACCTCTGGCTGAATTTCAGACCCACAAGACGCCACACAGTAGGCACTAGCAGTGAGCTGGGGAAAGGCGCTGGTCAGCGCCCCTGCGGCGAACGCGACGTTCGCCTGATTTGTTTATCGCACGTGCGATAAAGTTTGGGGCATGAGTGCCCTTCCAGACCAAGGCTCGTGCGCCCATTGCGGCGGCGCGATTCCGGGCCGGCTTGACCCCCGTGGGCGGCGTGCTCGGTACTGCTGTGGAGCGTGTCGAGCCGCTGCCTCTCGTGCGCGTGCCGCCGCGTCTGCTGCTGTCGCTCCGGCTGGTGAGGACCGGGTCGTCGCGGCGGTGGAAGCGCTCGCGGATATTGCCGAGGAACGAACGCTGACACCGGCGGAGTTGCACCACGCTCGGCGCATCGTTGACGCGGCTGCGCGCGTCTCGGAAGCGCACCGAGCACGTTCTCAGAGTCGGGCGGCGCTGGTGTCTTCCAAAGCGTCGGCCCCCGCGCCGGATGCGGGTCACGGATAGCGGAGTCCCGCGAGGACTTCGAGGCGCGGGCGGCGGCGCGTCGTGAGCGTGCGGCGGAGCTGAGGTCCGGAGGTGCGACGTACCGCGAGATCGCCGACGCCCTGGACTGCTCGACGGGCACGTCGGCAGGCTGCTGCACGAGCACCGGGCGCGGACCGGCGTACCGCAACCGGGGCGGGGCCGGCGCAACACCACGGTGCCGATGCCAGGCAAAGCAGCCAGCTAGCTTTCATCGTGCTCAGGCGTGGTGCGGCCGGTTCCCGGTGCATCTGTGTAAACGAAGTGGAAGGCTCCTGGCCGCGAGGTCAGGAGCCTTCCACAGTTAGTGACTCATCGTGGGTCAGAGGCCCTTACGAAAGTCGCTGATCCGCTTGTCTGCCCAGGCGTAGGCATCCCCTCGCAGGGTGCCGGGGTTGGCCTCCCAGCCGGAGCCGCCGATCAAGGACTCGATGGTGGTCAGGGTCCCGAGCAGGGCTTGAATCCGTGCCTCCCAGACCCGTGCGCTGGCGATCTCGGGATCAGGGACCTGCGCGACCTTGACCAGGAGTGAGTACCGACGCGCCGACCGCACAATCGGCGACCAGTGGACCATCGCGAGGTCGCCGGTCTGTGGGTCCTCGGAGGGGTCGGGACGTCCGAACTGACGAACATGTTCTGAGACCTCGGCCGTCCACTTTGCATAGGCCATCGTGCGGCGCGCGGCCTTGTACGCGGCCTCCGACTTGCCGGGGTAGAAGACCGCACCGTGCGGATCGGCCAGGACGTACACGAACGGGCCGGGCAGGTCGGTGAGGTCTGCTGGGTCGAGGAAGTCGAGGCCGGTCAGCTCGGCCACGCCTTCGAGGGTGAGCGTGTCTACGGACACGGAGGTGATGAAACGGCGCATAGCGCTGCTCTCCTTGCTTCGGGCGGTCGTACCGTGTTCGGTCGATCCACCGTGAATAGGGTCTGTGCGGGCCGTGTACACACCGGGGTGTGTCAGCGACCGTGCACGTCAGGGACTGTAGCACTAATCGACGGATCGGGGGACGCCCGAGAACCGTCCATCCCGACACGCCTCACCACCTGGCAAGAAGCTAGTAGCGCAGCACGTTCGTCGAGGTCTCCCGACGACGGAGGTTCCTACGCCATCCATCCGAAAGACCTCGACGTGTCCGACGCTACCCCGCCGGCCGGCTTCGGCCGCCCTGACCTGACCGTCTTCGCTCGACTCGACGGCCTCGGTCTGAGCGTGACCGGACAACGACTTGAACCGGATCGTGCGGTCCTCGCGTGCCGCGTGGTGGAACCAGATCAGTGGTGCCGACGGTGCGGCAGCGAAGGCGCTGCTCGTGACACCGTGATCCGGCGGTTGGCCCACGAGCCGCTGGGCTGGCGACCGACCGTGCTGGAAGTTGTAGTGCGCCGCTACCGCTGTGCCGACTGCGGACACGTGTGGCGCCAAGACACCAGCGCCGCGGCGGAGCCACGCGCGAAGCTCTCGCACACCGGGCTGCGGTGGGCGCTGGAAGGGATCGTGGTCGCACACCTCACCGTCGCCCGTGTCGCCGAGGGACTCGGGGTCGCGTGGGACACCGCCAACAACGCGGTCCTGGCCGAAGGCAAGCGGCTGCTGATCAACGACCCCACGCGGTTCGAGGGCGTGAAGGTCATTGGCGTCGATGAGCACGTCTGGCGCCACACCAGGCGTGGCGACAAGTACGTCACCGTGATCATCGACCTCACCCCGGTCCGCGATGGCGCCGGCCCAGCAAGGCTGCTGGACATGGTCGAGGGCCGGTCGAAGGCGGCGTTCAAGACCTGGCTCGCCGACCGCGACGACGCCTTCCGTGACGCGGTCGAGGTGGTCGCGATGGACGGCTTCACCGGGTTCAAGACCGCCGCTGCAGAGGAGATCCCGGACGCGGTCACGGTGATGGATCCCTTCCACGTCGTGCGCCTGGCCGGTGACGCCCTCGACAGGTGCCGGCGCCGGGTCCAACTCGCGATCCACGGGCACCGTGGGTTCAGGGACGACCCGCTCTACAAGTCGCGGCGCACGCTGCACACCGGTTCGGACCTGCTCACCGACAAGCAGAGCGACAGGCTACGCGCGCTGTTCGTTGATGACGCTCACGTCGAGGTCGAGGCGGCCTGGGGTGTCTACCAGCGCATGATCGCCGCCTATCGCCACGAGGACCGGCAACGTGGCCGCAAGCTCATGGAGAAGCTGCTCACCGACCTCAGCGCCGGCGTCCCCAAGGTGCTCACCGAGCTCACCACCCTGGGCCGGACCCTGAAGAAGCGAGCCGCTGACGTGCTCGCCTACTTCGAACGACCCGGCACCAGCAACGGGCCGACCGAGGCGCTCAACGGACGGCTCGAACACCTGCGCGGCTCCGCACTCGGGTTCCGCAACCTGACCAACTACATCGCCCGAAGCCTGCTCGAGACCGGCGGCTTCAGACCCCAACTCCTACACCCCCGATTGGGATGAGCCCTGAACCGGGCTGCGGCCACGGCGGGGTTGGGGCGATCGCCTGAGTTGCACCCGCACATCGGCGTGCGTGGCGCCCGCAGCCCGCGCCACCTCCAACGCCGCGTCCGCGACCGCGTGCAACGGAAACACCCGGAACTGCACGCCCACCTCGTTCATGCGAGACACCGTGTCGGCCGGCTCACCCGAACTGCTGGAATCCGAGCCGGATCACCATCGCCACCACCACGACCAGCAGCACCACCCGCACGAACCGGGCACCGCGCCGCAACGCCATCCGCGACCCGAGCACCGACCCGGCCACATTGCACACCGCCATCGCCAATCCCAGCGACCACCACACGTGCCCACCGGCCGCGAACAGCAGCAGCGCCCCCAGATTCGATCCGAAGTTCAGTACCTTCGCCATCGCCGCCGACCGCACGAACTCGGCGCCGAGCATCGCCGCGAACGTGATGATCAAGAAGGTGCCGGTGCCCGGGCCGAGGATCCCGTCGTAGAACCCGATCACCGCCGCGGCCGCCGCCACCACGATCACCGTGCGCCGCACACCCGGTTGCCGGGTCGGGGCCGTCCCCAGGGCGGGGCGTGCGGTGACGAACACCGCCACCGCCACCAGCACCACCATCACGATCGGGATGAACACGTCCCGATCCAGCAGCGACACGGTCGCCGCGCCCGCCGCCGCCGCGGCCGCGGACACCAGCGCCGCGGGCCCCAGGATCCGCCACGGCAACCGGATGCGCCGCGCGAACGTGAGCACCGCCGCACCCGTCCCGCAGATCGCGGTGAGTTTGTTCGTCGCCAACGCCGCCTGCGGGGTCAGCTGCGGCGCCACCAGGAACAACGCGGGCAGCAGAATCAGGCCGCCGCCGCCGACGACCGCGTCGACCCATCCGGCGGCCGCGGCCGCGGTCAGCAGCATCGCCCAGTCCCCGACACCCACGTCCGGTATTCGACCACGACCGGTGGACACGATGCCGGATCCGGGAGCAAAACCGCCGTGCCGTTCGTTGACGGACCAGAATACGCCGCCCGCATCCCCCGCGGGTCGCGGGCGGCCCACGGAAGGAAACACCGATGTACCTGCTGCTGTTCGTCGCCTACATCGTCGCCGAGATCGCGGTGCTCGCGTGGCTCGGCTCGGCGATCGGGGCCGGCGCCACCGTGCTGGTCTTCCTCGCCGTGAGCGTCGCCGGGTATCTGACCCTCGGTGCGCTCGGTCGTCGCGCGCTGCGGGACCTGTCGACGCTGCGTCAGGGCCGGGTCCCGAGCACCGCCACCGCCGAGACGCTGCTCACCGACGGCGCGCTCGTCGGGGCGGGTGCGGCACTGGTGCTGGTGCCCGGGTTGCTCACCAGTGTGGTCGGGATCGTGCTGCTGGCGCCGACCCGCGCCGCGGTGCGTCCGGTGGCCCGCCGTCTCGCCGCACGCCGCGCCGGCCGCGGCGGGATGCGCGCGCAACGGCTGGTCGTGGTCGACGGGCAGGTGGTCTCGCACACCGTTGTCGGTACCGATCCGGTGCTCACCGGGACCCGACCGGTTCCCGATCCGGGTGGTCGTACCGTGCGCGATGATCACCGTCACACCGTCATCGACACCGGTGGGCACACCGTCGTCGACACCGAGATCGTCGACACCCCGAGCGGCCGCGACGACCGGTGAGGGGGCACACTGGACAGCCGTGACCACCACTGCACGCACCCAACTCTTCGTCGGCGGCCGCATCTACAGTGCGACCGCCCCGGACGCCACCGCGATGGCCGTCACCGACGGGCAGGTCGTGTGGGTGGGGCAGGACCGTCCCGGGCGGGCCCTGCACCCGGACGCCGAGATCGTCGACCTGGACGGGCTGTTCGTCGCCCCCGCGTTCGTCGACACCCATGTGCACACCACCGCGTACGGGTTGAGCCTGACCGGTCTCGACCTGTCGGACACCACCGGCGCCACCGATCTGCTGCGTCGTGTCGGCGAGTACGCCCGCAACCACGACGACGCCGTGGTGTGGGGGCACGGCTGGGACGACACCCGCTGGCCCGACGCCGCGCCGGACACCGCCGAGCTCGATGCCGTGGCACCCGGCCGCGCCGTGTATCTGACCCGCGTCGATGCGCATTCGGCGATCGCGTCCACCCCGTTGCGTGCCCTCGCCGGGAACCTCACCGACCTCGACGGGTATTCCCCGCACGGCCCGGTCACCGCCGCGGCGCATCATGCGGTGCGCGCCGCCGCCCGCGCCGGACTGTCCGCCGGGCAGCGCGCCGCGGCGCGGACCGCCGCGCTCGACGACATGGCGGCGCACGGGATCGTCGCCGTCCACGAATGCGGCGGCCCCGACATCGCCGGGCTCGACGACTTCACCGAACTGCTCCGCGTCGATCATCCGGTGGAGGTCCGCGGCTACTGGGGGCAGGCCGTCTCCTCGGCGGAGGACGCGGCGGCGGTGCTGGCCGCGACGGGCGCGCACGGTCTCGGTGGGGACCTGTTCGTCGACGGCGCGTTCGGGTCGCACACCGCGGCGCTGCACACCCCGTACCGGGACCGGCCCGACTGCCACGGACGGCTGTACCTCGACGCCGCCACGATCCGGGCTCATCTGGCGGCGTGCACGTCCGCCCGGATCCAGGCCGGGTTCCACGTCATCGGGGAGGCCGCCACCGCCGCCGTGGTCGACGCGATCGCGGCGGTCGCCGCGGACGCCGGGGGACCGGCGGTCGCCGCGTGCGGGCACCGCCTCGAACACGCGGAATCCGTCACCGCCGAACAGGCCCGGATCCTCGCCCGCTACGGGGTGATCACCAGCATGCAGCCGATGTTCGATGCGAGGTGGGGCGGTGACGACGGCATGTACGCGGTGCGGCTCGGCGCCGACCGGGCCGCCGCCCTCAACGATTTCGCGGCGATCGCCGCGACCGGCACCTCCCTGGCGTTCGGATCCGATGCTCCGGTGACGGCGCCGCGGCCGTGGCCGATGCTGCGCGCCGCGGTGCACCACCGCACCCCCGGATCGGGGATCTCACCGCGCGCGGCGTTCGCGGCGGCGACCCGCGGCGCGTGGCGGGCCGGTGGGGTGCGTGACGGTGCCGCCGGCACCCTCGATCCGGGGGCGCCCGCGTCGTACGCGCTGTGGGAGACCGGGGATCTGGTGATCAGTGCGCCGCAGGACACGGTGCAGCGGTGGTCGACGGATCCGCGGTCGCGGGTGTCGCCGCTGCCGGATCTTTCGGCGGGCACCGACGACCCGGTGCTGGTGCGCAGCGTGCACCGCGGCCGTGTCGTGTACGCGCGGTGACCGCCCCGCAGCTTCGCGTCGTCGCGGTCCGCGTGGCCGCGTCGATCACGGCGGGTCTGCTGCTGTTCGCGTCGTTCCCGCCGCGGTCGTGGTGGTTCCTCGCGCCGGTCGGCATCGCGGTGCTCGTCGCGGTGCTGACGGCGCGACCGATGCGGCGGATCGCCGGTTTCGGGTACGGCTGCCTCGCGGGCCTCGGGTTCTTCGTGCCGCTGCTGCCGTGGGTCGGCGAGTACGTGGGGCCGCTGCCGTGGTTGGCGCTCGCCGCTGCCGAGGCCCTGTTCGTCGGGGTGTTCGGGGCGGTGACCGTGCATGTGCGGACCCTGCCGGCGGCACCACTGTGGATCGCCGCGTGCTGGTCGCTGACCGAGTATCTGCGTGCCACCGTGCCGTTCGGTGGGTTCCCGTGGGGGCGGCTGGCGTTCGGGCAGCCGGACGGGCCGTTGGTGGCGTTCGCCGCGCTCGGTGGTGCCCCACTGGTGTCGTTCGCCGTCGCGGTGACCGGCGCCGGTCTCGCCGCCGCGGTCACACCGATGCGGCGCCGGGCGGCGCCGGGCGGCACCGCACCGCGGGACGGATGGTGGCGGGTGGTCGCGTGGACGGTGACCGCGCCGATCGTCGCGGTCGCGGTGTCCCCGGTGCTCGTCACCGGCGCCTCCGAGCAGGCGGATTCCGGCCAGGCGGATTCCGTCACGGTCGCGGCGGTCCAGGGCAGTGTGCCGCGGCTCGGCCTCGACTTCAATGCGCAACGCAAGGCGGTACTCGACAATCACGTCGCGCGCACCCACGAGCTCGCCGCGCGGGTCGCCGCGGGCACCGCCCCGCAACCGGACGTGGTGGTGTGGCCGGAGAACGCCTCGGACATCGATCCGCTGCGCAATCCCGACGCCGCCGCCGACATCACCGGTGCCGCCGCGGCGATCGGCGCCCCGATCCTCGTCGGTGCCGTCCTGGTCAACGGGGACGGCACCACCACCAACTCGGTGATCGTGTGGGATGCGGCGACCGGGCCGGGGGAGCGGCACGACAAACGCATCATCCAGCCGTTCGGCGAGTATCTGCCGTACCGGTCGTTCTTCCGGTTGTTCTCCGACTACGCCGACCGCGCGGGGCATTTCGTGCCCGGCGACGGGGACGGCACCGTGCGTGCCGCCGGCATCGACATCGGTGTCGCCACCTGTTACGAGGTGGCGTTCGACCGGGCGTTGCGGGACTCGGTGCACGCCGGTGCGCAACTGCTGGCGGTGCCCACCAACAACGCCACGTTCGGGGACACGGAGATGACCTACCAGCAGTTGGCGATGTCGCGGGTGCGGGCGGTGGAACACTCCCGCTCGGTCGTCGTGGCGGCAACCAGCGGGGTCAGCGCGATCATCGGCCCGGACGGTGCGGTGCAGCAACGCACCGAGTTGTTCGTGCCGGACGTGCTGGTCGCGCAGCTGCCGCTGCGGTCACACGTTACGCTGGCTAGTCGGCTCGGCCCCGCTCCCGAGTTCGTGCTCTGCGGCGGGGCGGTGATCGCGCTGTGCGTGGCGGCGGGTGCCGCGCCACGCCGCCGCCGGTCACAGCAGCCACCGGACCCACAGCCCGGGCCCGGCACAGCAGCAACACCGGCCACCGGCCGGATCGACAGGGAGGACCAGTGATGGCAGCGGCGACGCCGGCCGGGGACACGAACGCACCGAGCGCACGGACCCTGGTGATCGTTCCGACGTACAACGAACGCGACAACATCGGACGGATCATCGGCCGCCTGCACGCCGCTCTCCCGCACACCCATGTGCTGGTGGTCGACGACGGCAGCCCCGACGGCACCGGCGCCGTCGCCGACGACCTCGCCGCCGCCGACACCGCCGGACGCATCCACGTGATGCACCGCACCGACAAGAACGGGCTCGGCGCCGCCTACATCGCCGGGTTCCGGTGGGGGCTCGACCGCGGCTACCACGTGCTCGTCGAGATGGACGCCGACGGCAGTCACGCCCCCGAACAGCTGCATCTGCTGCTCGAACGGATCGACGCCGGCGCCGATCTGGTGCTCGGCTCCCGGTATGTGCCCGGCGGCACCGTCGTGAACTGGCCGTGGCACCGCGAGGTGCTCTCACGCGGCGGCAACCTGTACTCGCGGCTCGCGCTCGGGGTGGGCATCCACGACATCACCGGCGGTTACCGCGCCTACCGGAGGGAGGTTCTCGATTCGCTCGATCTCGACGCGGTCGCCTCCCACGGCTACTGCTTCCAGGTGGACCTGGCGTGGCGGGCCGTGCAGGCCGGTCACACCGTCGTGGAGGTGCCCATCACCTTCACCGAACGGGAGATCGGCGAATCGAAGATGAGCGGGAACATCGTGCAGGAGGCACTGCTGAAGGTCACCGTGTGGGGGCTGGCCGCGCGCTGGGCGAAGCTGCGCGCACTGCCGGCCCGCCTGCGACGGTAGGGCCCGCGGCCCGGGACGGTCAGCCGCGGCGCGGATACGGCCAGCGGGCGTCGAGGTCGTCGCCGAACCCGAGGTCGGTGCACAACCGGCGGATGGCGCTGCAGTCCTGCACCACCGGTTCGGTCGCGGCCCGCTCGGCGGTGTCGGCCAGCAGTGTGTCGGCACCGGGGATCTGCTCGTACCGCAGGATCGCCTCCCAGGTCGTCAGGTCACCGCCGGTGAATGCTTCCACCCCCGCGGCGAGGGCGTCGAGCAACGCGTCCCGGTCGGTGTCGTCGAACACCTCGAGAAGCATCCGCAGCAGTTCCCCGGCCAACGAACCGTGGCACAGTTCGTCCCGCCGATGCACCGCGACGGTGCTGCGGTTGACCGGCTGCAGCCGCTCGCTGCCGGTGAGCAACCCCAGGTACGCGCTGATCGACGTCTCCGCGACGGTGGTGTACGCGAACCGCACCAACGCCGCCGATCGCGGGTCCGCGGCCCGCGCCACCGCCGCGTCGTGTTCCCGCACCGTGCGGCAGTCGGGGAGCACCGCATCGGGCAGCGCCCAGCCGCGTCGCCGCCGGGTCACCGCGTTCGCGTTGTGATGCATCAGGGTGTGGTACTGCTCGTCGACGGTGGCCTGCAGCACCCCGAGCTGCACCGTGTCCGACGGCCCCACCCCGAACACGTCGGTGAGGATCAGCCCGAACCCGGGATTGACGACACGCTGCTCGATGTCGACGACGTTGCGGTTGTATGCGATCCACGCCCACGCCCGCAGCCGCGCCCGCCGCGACTCGTCCAACGCGAGGTAACGCGGATGGTCGTGGAAGGGCAGCAGTTCGTCGGGGAAATCGTCGAGCGCCGGATCGAACAGCGCATCGAGATCCGTCTCGGGTTTCTTCACGGCGGCGCGGCGCGGCCACGACCGGGACAATCCCGCGATCACCGCGCTCTCGGCCACATCGGTGATGTCGTGGTCGGGCAGTGCGGGTGGCCGTACCCGCGCGGCGAGACGGTGCACCCGCGCGCGGGCGTCACGGTCGGTCATCGCCACCCCCGTTCGAGGCGTCGGGTCCGGTCGGTGGGGCGGCCGCGGGGAGATCCTCGAACACCCGGCCGCACAGCCGACGATACCGTTCCGCGTCCGGGTCGAGGGCGGCGCGCGCGGACCGTTGCAGCGCCGTGAACCCGTCGAGATCCGCGGGCCCGGACACCGCGTCGACGGCATCGACCGCGTCGCGCAGGGCGCGGCGCGCGGCCGCGGCGTACGGGTTCGCGGCCTGCACATCGTGGTACACCTCGCCGGTGCCCGACGCGACCCGCGCCAGCAGGGCCCGCAGCAGCCGGTGCGGCGGCGGCGCGGCGCGCTCGGCGGCGGCGGGCGGATCCAACCGGGTCAACGCCACCCCGAACGCCAGGACCGCCGCGTGCGTCAACGCCTGGGTGGCGGCGGCGATCCGGTCGTGTTCGTCGGCGGTCACCGGCACCGGCAGCATCCCCCACCGGCGCAGCGTCGCCATCAGGTCGTCGACGGCGGGTCCCGCACGGTAGGTGACCGTGGCGACGGGCCGATCCCGCATCGGCAGGGTCGGCGCGAACATCGGGTTGATCCCGAGTGCTGCGCGACCGCGCAGCCCGGTGGCGACGGCGTCGGCCATCGCGGTCTTCACCGACACGGTGTCCACGAGCAGCGCATCGTCGCGCAGCAACGGGTCGAGGGCGGTCACCGCGCGCACCGCGACGGTGTCGGGCACCGCGAGCACCACGGTGTGCGCGGCACGCAACGCGGCTGCGGCCGCGCCGGTGGGGGCGGTGATGTCGCCGCGCACCGTCCGGGGCGCCGGATCGGGGCGGTCCGCGCCGTCGGTACCGGTGGCCGCCGGCACCGCCGGATCGAGGATCGTCACGGCACGACCGTCGTCGCACAGGGCCCGGGTGAGCATCGTCCCCACCGCACCGGCACCGCCGGCGATCACCACCGCGCCGGTGCCGGTCACCATCGGGTGCCGTCGGCGACCGGCGCGCCGCCGGGGGCCGCCCCGTCGGAGTCGATCCCGACCGTGGGATCGGTGAGGCACCGCCGCATCGCGACGGCCTTGACGAGGGTCTCGTCGAGTTCGTCACCGGGGTCGGACAACGCCACGATGGCACCACCGATCCCGAAGGTGACCTCCCGGTCGGTGGCGACGAGGGTGCGGATGACGATGGACAGGTCCACGGTGCCGGTGAGCGAGAAGTAGCCGAGCGCCCCCGAATACACTCCGCGCGGGCCGTCCTCGAGTTTGTCGATGATCTCCATCGTGCGCAGCTTGGGGGCGCCGGTCATCGATCCGCCGGGAAACGCGGCCCGCACACAGTCCACCGGGGACACCTCGGGGCGCAGCACACCGCGCACCGTGGACACCAATTGGTGGACCGCCGAATAGGTTTCGACGTCGAACAGTTTCGGTACGTGCACCGAACCGGGGATGCACACCCGGGACAGATCGTTGCGGACCAGGTCGACGATCATCAGGTTCTCGGCCCGGTCCTTCTCGCTGATCCGCAGATGCTCCCGCAACGCGCGGTCCTCGTCGTCGCTGCCGCCCCGCGGCCGGGTGCCCTTGATGGGTTTGGATTCGACGACACCGTCACGGTCGATGCGCAAGAACCGTTCGGGGGACGCGGAGAGCACCGACAGCTCCGGGAACTTCAGCAGGGCACTGTAGGGGGTGGGGCTGATCGCCCGCAGCTGCCGGTAGGTGCGCACCGGGTCGATGCGCCGCGGCACGGTCGCGGTGTTCGTCAGGCACACCTCGTACGTTTCGCCGCTGCGGATCTCGGCGAGGCAGTGCCCGATCAGCCCGAGATACCGTCCGGGGTCGTGCCGCAACCGGATCGGGGTGTCCCCGTCGGTGCGGGTCAACGGTGGGGGCGGGGGCGCCGGTTCGTCGTCGGCGAGGGTGGCCAGGGCCGCGGCGGTCTCGTCGAACCACGCCGCGGTGCCCGCATCCGCATCGTCGACGGTGGGGTCGGTCAACGCCAGCAGATAGCAGCGGCCCGCATCGTGATCGAGGACGACGGCGCGGTCCGCGAAGACCATCGCGGCGTCCGCGACGGGGGAGGTGTGCACCAGCTGCGCCCCCGCGTCGGCCTTGAGTTCGTACCCGAGATAACCGACGTAGCCGAGACCGAACGCGAACGGCAGATCGTCGCGGGGCGCGACCCGCCGCTCGGCGAGCCGCCGGTCGAGGTGCTCGAAGAACGTGCAGTGGAAGACATCCGGGTCGGCGCCGGCCCGGAACTCGCGGACCGTGGTCTCGGCGACGCTGTAGGTGACGAATTCGGCGCGGGGCCCGGACGCGTCCCCCATGACGGTGAACCGGGAGTCCGGTTCGTGGGCGCACGACCCGTCGAGCAGGAAACTGTGCGGGCCGGCGGCGAACAACCGTTCGTACGCCGCGTGCGGATCCGGGTGGCAGTTCAGCACCCGGCTCGCGAGCACGTACCGGAACGGCGTCGGCGGCACCGGACGCGGTGGGGGTGCGGCGGTGACCGTCACCGCCGTCCGGGTGGGGGTCGCCGCCCGGAAGTTGGTGAGCAGGTCGGCGCCGAGGTCGGTGCCGATGGACTCGGGATGGAACTGCACGCCCCACAGCGGCCGGGTGCGGTGCGCGACCGCCATGAGCAGGCCGTCGTCGGTGTGGGCACAGCCGACGAGGTCGTCGGGGACACGATCGGCGATCAGCGAGTGGTAGCGCACCGCGGTGAACGGGGACGCGAGTCCGGTGAACAGGCCGGTGCCGTCGTGGTGGATGTCGCTGGTGCGACCGTGCACCGGTTCGGGGGCGGGGACGACGGCGCTGCCGAACAACTGGCACAGCCCCTGGTGTCCGAGGCACACCCCGAGCGCCGGCACACCGGCGTCGAGCAGTGCGCGGGCGCTGATCCCGAAGTCGCGGACCCGGTCCGGGCGCCCCGGGCCGGGGGAGATCACGACGTTGTCGAACCCGTGGGTGAGCATCTGCTCCCACCCGGTGTCGTTGGGCACGACCACCGGAGGAATCCCGTTGACGCTGCTGAGCAGGCTGTAGAGGTTGTAGGTGAACGAGTCGTAGTTGTCGACGAGCAGGGTCCGGGTCGGCAGCGGCATGACACCTCCTCAGGCGGGATGATCACCGGAACCGGTGGTGGACGGGTCGGTCGTGGCCACCCCGGCGACGATGCGGTCCTCGACGCGGCACGCCTCGGAGATCAGCAGCTCGTACAGGTCCCGCACGAAGTCGGTGGACATCCCGTGCCGGTCGGCGTAGTCGCGTGCACGACGGTGCACCACCTGCATGCGCCCCGGTTGCAGCACGTCGATGCCGTGCCGCTGCTTCAGCTGCGCCACCTGCACGCACAGCGCCAACCGGTCGCGGATGCCGTCGAGCAGGGCCGCGTCGACCCGGTCGAGTGCGGTGCGCAACGCCTCGAGTTCGTCGAGGGCGGCTCCGGTGTGTTCGTCGGTCATGTGCTCACCCCCGGTGTGTCGGCGACCGCACCCGTCGTGGCCGTGCCGGTCGCGGAATCGTGCTCGGCGGATTGGCTCATGATTACACGGTGCCGGATCCACCCGCCCGCAATTCGATCTTTTCCGTGCGCCGGACATCGACTCGTGACAGCGCGCCCGGGAAAACGAAAATGCCGTTGCGGGAAACAATTCCCGCAACGGCATCGGAGTGTCCGGTCAGGCGCCGCGACGTTTGCTCTTGATCAGGTCGAGACGTTCCTGGAGCAGTTCCTCGAGTTCGTCGACCGAGCGTCGTTCCAGGAGCATGTCCCAGTGGGTGCGCGGCGGCTTGGTCTTCTTCGGTTCCGGTGCCGCCCCCTCGACCAGGGTGCCCTCGAGCCCGTTCTTGCAGACCCAGGTGCCCGGGATCTCCGCGTCGTCGGCGAACGGCACATCGAACTCTTCACCGTTGTCGCAGCGGTAGCGGGCGATACGGCGCGGCGCCAGATCGTGGTCGCGGTCGGTTTCGTAGCTCACCGCCCCGAGCCGGCTGCCTCGCAGTACACGATCTGCCATGGTGGTGTCCTCTCTCGTTCTGCTCCCGCCCGGTGGATCCGCCGGCGCGGGTCCACGCGGGATCCACGTGCACCCCGTTCAACGTCGGGCGGGCCGGATCCGTTCCCGTCGCGGGGACACGGCCGGTGTGCCAGTTTACCGGGCAGCCGACGACCGTCGGTAACCTGTCGCCCATGACCGGAGGTGAGCGGCGCCCCACCAGCTGCCCGTGGTGCGGCCGCCCGATCGGAAGAACACACGTCTGAAC
>NZ_JAIYEP010000081.1 GCF_020515525.1 Rhodococcus yananensis | reverse complement strand
ACTTCTGGTAGCCGGAGCTACCAGAAGTGCGCACGGGTGGGGGGTCAACGCATGATCGATTTGATCTCGAGGAACTCCTCGAGCCCGAAGACACCGGCCTCCCGACCGATCCCCGACTGCTTGTACCCACCGAACGGGGCATCGGTGTCGAACGCACCACCGTTGACGTGCACCTGCCCGGTGCGCAACCGCCGCGCGACCGCCTCGGCTCGCGCCGGGTCACCCGACCACACCCCGCCCGACAGCCCGTAGTCACTGTCGTTGGCGATCCGCACGGCATCGTCCTCGTCGCGGTAGCCGAGGATCGACAGCACCGGCCCGAAGATCTCCTCCCGCGCGATCGTCATGTCCTCCGCGACGTCCGCGAACACGGTGGGGCCGACGAAGTACCCGGTGTCGCGACCGCAGTCGCGACCGTCCAGCACCAGACGCGCCCCCTCGGCGACACCGGTGTCGATGTACGAGCGGACACGCTGCTGCTGGGCGGCGTTCACCAACGGCCCCAGCATCGATCCGGGGTCGGACGGCGACCCCACCGCGTAGTTCGCGGCGACCTGCGCCGCGAGCGTCGCCGCCTCGTCCATCCTCTCGGCGGGAACCAGCATGCGGGTCAGCGCCGTGCACGTCTGCCCGGAGTTCAGGAAGCACTTGGCGACACCGTCGGTGACCGCCGCCGCGAGATCGGCGTCGTCGAGGACGACGTTCGCCGACTTGCCACCCAACTCGAGCGCCACCTTCTTCACGGTCTCCGCCGCGACCACCGCGACCCGCTTGCCGGCGCGGGTGGAACCGGTGAACGAGACCATGTCGACGTCCGGGTGCGCGGCGATCGCCTCCCCCACCACCGGCCCGTGTCCGCTGACGACGTTGAGCACACCGGGCGGCAGGCCCGCTTCGTCGGCGATGTCGACGAGCGCGTACGTCACCAGCGGCGCAACCTCGGTGGGTTTGAGGACGACGGTGCAGCCCGCGGCGAGCGCCGCGAACACCTTCAGGACCACCTGGTGCAGCGGATAGTTCCAGGGGGTGATCGCCCCGACCACACCGATCGGTTCACGGACGACGAGGGTGTTGCCGATCTCCCGCTCGTCGAAGTCGTAGCTCTCGGCGAGCGCGGCGTAGGCGGCGATGTTCTTCAGCGGCATCCCGATCTGGATGGGCTTCGCCAGCGACACGGGCATACCCATGTCGCGGGAGACCAACGCCGCGAGTTCGTCGACCCGCGCGTTCGCGAGGGCGGCGATCTTCCCGAGGTGGGCGCCGCGTTCCGCCCCGCTCATCCCCGACCACCCCGGGAACGCCGCGCGCGCCGCGGCCACGGCACGGTCGACGTCGGTGGGTGCCCCCTCCGCGACGACCGCGATGACCTGTTCGGTCGAGGGGTCCACGACGTCGATGGAGCCGGCGCCGTCCGACTCCGTCCACGCTCCGTCGATGTAGATCCTGCGTCGGTCGAGAACTTCGGACATGTACGCACCTCTCGTCTGCCGGATTGTCGACGGCCGCAGCGTATCGAACGGATGTGATGCGCAACACCGACGTCACCGCGGGCGGTCGGTGTGACGGAGGACGCCGACCCACGCCGTTAACCTGTGCGCTACAATTGTCGACGCTGCTCGCGCGCTTCAACGTCGCAACGCTCGGCGCATTCGGACAACGACGTCTGTTCATCCCGTCGCCGGGTACCGGTCTGTGCACTGCACCACGCGCATCGCAGTGTTGTTCGCTCGGCGACCCACCGAATCGCCGAGGAGGATCGTCCGTTGACGCACCCCACCGACACCGGGTTGTACGACAGCGCACTCGACAAGAGCAGCTGCGGCGTGGGTTTCATCACCCGCAAGGACGGCACGCCGACCCACGACGTACTGCTCCGCGGACACGAGGCACTGTGCGTCGTACCGCATCGCGGCGGCATGTCGGCCGAAGGTGTCGGCGACGGCGCCGGAGTCAACATCGACCTGTCCGCCGAGTTCTTCTCCGCGATCACCGGAATTTCGCTTGCTTCAGGCGAATTCGGTGTCGGCAACTTCTTCCTGCCGGCCGATCCGGCCGCGCACGACGAGGCCGTCGCGCTCGTGACCGGGTCCCTCGCCTCCGCGGGCGTCGAGGTCGTCGCGGTGCGCGACGTTCCCGTCGACGACGACGTGCTCCGCCCCGCCGCCGTCGCCCATCAGCTCCTGATCCGACAGTGGATCTTCACTCGTCCGGGAACGTGTTCCACCGCAGCCGAATTCGACCGGGTTCTGCACGACGTCCTGCTCGCCATCGAGGCGCGCGCGTACACCGACGCGTCGCTCGCGAGCCTGTACCCGTTGTCGCTCAGTGCCCGCACCCAGGTTCTCAAGGGACGGTTGAACTCCGACGAGGTCATCCCCTACTTCCGGGACCTCGTCGACCCGCGGCATTCGGTGCACACCCTCTTCTTCCACACCCGGTTCTCCACCAACACCGATCCGCATCCGACGATGGCGCAACCGTTCCGGTTCATGGCGCACAACGGCGAACTCAACACCGATCGCAAGAACCGACTGTTCGAGGGGGCGCAGGCCCGCGCGGCCGGACGCGACATCGTGCGCCCACCGGGACAGTCCGACAGCTGCCGTTTCGACCAGACCCTCGCCGCGCGCATCGCCCCGGGCGACCTGGATCTGGTCACCGCCGTGGTGCAGATGGTTCCGCCCGCCTGGGAGAACGACGCCACGCTGAGCCCGCGGGTGCGGGCCATGCTCGAGTTCTTCTCTCTCTACGAGGAGAAGAACGACGGCCCCGCCGCGCTGATCTTCGGCAACGGCACCGTCGTCGGTGCGCGCCTCGACCGGCTCGGCCTGCGCCCGCTGCGGTCGGTGGAGACGGACGAGTACCTGGCGGTGTCCTCCGAGGCCGGCCAGTTCGACTTCGCCCCGGAGACCGTCGTGCGGCGCGGGCGCATCGAGGCCGGCGGGATGCTGTACTTCGATCACCGCACCGGCCGGTCGTACGGCACGGACGAGGCCCTCGAGATGCTCGCCGCCGAACACGACTACGCAGCCCTCGTCGACGAGGCCCGCCGCGTCCTCGACACCCTGCCGCCCGTCCCCGCGGAGAAGGCCGGTTCGCCCCTGCGGTACAACGGCGATCTCGACCGCCATCAGCGGTACGTGTCCTACGCCCTGAACCAGGAGTCGTTCCGGTTCATGCTCGACCCGATGCTCGCGTCGGGGCAGGAGCGGATCTCGGCGATGGGGTACGGCAACGCCATCAACGCCCTCTCCGATCAGGAGGGCGGTGTCGCCAAGTACTTCTCGCAGCGGTTCGCGCAGGTCACCAACCCGTCGCTGGATTCCATCCGTGAGGCCGACGGCATGACCCTGCGGGTGGCGCTCGGTGCCCGGCCCGGCAGCGGGGCTCCCGCCGCCGCGCAGATCGTCGTTCCCACCCCGATCCTCACGCATCTCGACATGCTGCGGATCCGCGAGCAGTCCGACACACCGGTGGAGCGTTTCGAGATGCTCTACACCCCGATCTTCGACGACGCGGAGGCCAACGCCGCCGCACTCGCCGACGCCGTCGACACGGTCGCCGACCGCATCACCGAATTCGCCCGCGGGAAGGGCGGTATCGCGGTGCTCACCGACCGGCACCTGTCCACCGACCGGGCGCCGCTGCCGATGATCCTCACCGTCGCCGCAGTCAATCAACGGCTCATCGACGACGGTGCCCGGCTGCGGGTGTCGGTGATCGTCGAATCCGGGCAACTGTTCTCGTCGCACCACATCGCCGCGACACTCGGTTTCGGTGCGGCCGCCGTGTACCCGCTGACCGTGCAGATGCGCGCCGAGGAGAAGCACGGTGACGACGCCGACGCGGCGTTCCTGAAGTTCCGCAAGGCCGCAGAGAAGTCGCTGATGAAGACGATGGGCCGCGTCGGGCTGTGCACCGTCGAGTCGTACATCGGCGGCGAGTTCTTCGAACCGAGCTACCTCGACACCGACGACCCGATCCTCGCACGCTGGTTCCCCAACGTCCGCACCCCGGTCGGCGGTGTCGGTTTCACGACCATCGCGCAGGCCGTCGCCGACTGGCACCGTCACGCGCTCACGGTGACCGGCGAGTCGGACGTGCCGATGCTCGGCCTGTTCAAGGAACGCTCCGACGGTGCCGGGCATTCGTTCGGCACCACCGCGGTGCGCGGATTCGTCGACATGACCGAAGAACCCGTCGCGTTGCCGGACCAGCGCACCGGCGAAGCGGACCTCACCGATGCGTTGCGGCTGCTTCCGCTGCACCGACTCTCGGATGCGCACGGTCTCGACGACGACGCGTACCGCTACGGCGGGTTCCGCGCGCTCACCCCCGCCGAGATCGACAGCTTCGACATCACCCCCGGCTACCGGGCGTTCGCGCGCACCGTCGCCGACGAGCGGTCCCATCGCCCGGCCGCGCTGCGCGACGTCCTCGCGCTGCCCGCCGACGTCACCTACATCACCGCGGCCGACGACTTCCGACGCGAGATGGGCCGGTTCGCGCGACGAGGCAACAACCGGATACTCGTGCGCGGGATCTCCGCGGCGCGCGTCGCCGACGACGAGTTCGTGCTGCGGCTGACCGGTCCCCTCGCCGAGGACCACGCCCGTCCCGAGGCTCTCGCACAGTCCCTCGTCGCCCGGTTCGGCGACGAGATCGCCGAGTACCGCTGCTACGGCGACACCGTCACCGTGCGCGCGACCGGTGAGGCCGCCGACCACCTCGGCCGCCTGAAGAAGGCCCCGGCGAGCGTGCGGCTCGACCAGGTGCAGCCCGCCCACGAGATCACCCGTGCCCTCGCGTCCGGGGCGATGAGCCACGGCGCCCTCAATTCCAACGCGCACGAAGCGGTCGCACACGGCACCAACATGGTCGGCGGCATGTCCAACTGCGGTGAGGGCGGCGAACACATCTCCCGCTACGGCACGATCCGCGGATCACGCATCAAGCAGTTCGCGTCGGGCCGATTCGGTGTGTGGGCCGGTTACCTCGCCGATCCCATGCTCGAGGAGATCGAGATCAAGATCGCGCAGGGAGCGAAGCCCGGCGAGGGCGGGCAGCTACCCGCCAAGAAGGTCACCGTCGAGATCGCCGCGGCGCGCGGCGCCACCCCCGGTGTCGAACTCGTCTCGCCGCCCCCGCACCACGACACGTACTCGATCGAGGATCTCGCGCAGCTGATCCACGACGCCAAGGCCGCGCGGGTACGGGTGATCGTCAAGCTCGTGTCCTCCGAGGGCATCGGCACGATCGCCGTGGGGGTCGCGAAGGCCGGCGCCGACGTCATCAACGTCGCCGGCAACACCGGTGGCACCGGCGCAGCCTCCGTGACCTCGCTCAAGTACGCGGGCCGCTCCGCGGAGATCGGTGTCGCGGAGGTTCATCAGGCTCTGTGCGCGAACGGGTTGCGCGACAAGGTGGTTCTGCGGTGCTCCGGCGCACACCAGACCGCGTCGGACGTCATCACATCGGCTCTGCTCGGCGGCGACAGCTTCGAATTCGGCACCACCGCACTGATGATGCTCGGCTGTGTGATGGCGAAGAACTGCAACATCAAGTGCCCCGCCGGATTGACCACCAATCCCGAGGTGTTCGACGGGGATCCGCGCGCGATGGCGCAGTACCTGCTCAACATCGCACACGAGACCCGCGAACTGCTCGCCCGACTCGGTCTGCGGTCGCTGCGCGACGCGCGGGGCCGCTCCGACCTGCTGCACCTGCTCGATCATCCGTCGAGCGTCGGGGCCCTGGACCTGCGGGCGATGCTCACCGTGGTCCCCGAGGTCCGCGTCGAGGACCCGGTGTACCTGGAGAAGGACTACGCACTCGACGACGCGTGGGTCGAGGCACTGCGCGTCGCGCTCGTCGACGAGCAGCGCACCCGCATCGATCTCGGCGAGGGCGTGCGGCTGACCAACAGCAACAAGAGCGTCGGTGCCCAGCTGGCCGTCGACATCGAACGCATGCTCAATCACGAGGACCTCGGCGCGGTTGCGGCAGCACTCACCGACGAGCGGGGCCGCCGCTGGCTGCGTGACGGGACCGTCGTGATCGCCACCACCGGTTCGGCGGGCCTCTCGTACGGCGCGTTCTGCAACGACGGCATGGTGCTGCAGCACACGGGCACCGCCAACGACGGTGTCGGCAAGGGCCAGTGCGGTGGCCGCATCGTGCTGCGCTCCCCCGGCGGCGGATCCTCCGCGCGCGGCGGCAACGTCCTCGTCGGCAACTTCGCGTTGTTCGGCGCGACCGGGGGCCGGTTGTTCGTCGAGGGTGAGGCCGGCGACCGGTTCGCCGTCCGCAACTCGGGCGCGACCGCGGTCGTCGAAGGCGTCGGCGACTTCGCCTGCGAGTACATGACCAACGGTGCCGTGCTGAACCTCGGTGGCTTCGGCAAGGGGGTCGGCAACGGCATGTCCGGCGGTTTCGTCTACCAGTATGATCCGGACGGGCTGCTGGCCGGCAAGGCCAGCTCCGACTCGATCGTGCTGGGGTCGATCACCGATCCAGAGGATCCGCAGGCACCGATCCACAACGCCGCCGTACTCGCGCTGCTGCACGGCCACGTCGAGGCCACCGGATCGCGCAGGGCTCGGGACCTGATCGACAACTGGCAGGCCGAGCAGCACCGGTTCGTGTACGGGATGCCGCGGGCGCTGCTGCAGTACCAGGACGCCGACGCGATCCTCGCCGCCACCCCGCGCCGTGAACTCGCCGCCGAGGTCGCGACCGCGCTGGTCGCGCACCAGGTCCGGAAGTTCAAGGACAGCTACCGTTCGGGAGTTCCCGTCGTCGGTGGTGCCGCGCCCGACGGCACCGACACCGACACCATGTTCGCCCTGTTGAACAACTACACGGTGCTCGCCGCCGCGCAGGAGATGGCGTTGCAGAAGATCCCCGCCGCCACCGGGGCGGACGACCCGGCGGTGCAGAAGGCCGCGCGCAACCTGCTGCTCACCGAGGACTTCTTCCTCGTCGCGAAGCTCGAACGTTATGCGCTCGAGGCGATCTCCGATCACTCGGACGTCGAGCTGGCGGTCCTCGTCGCCGACAAGCGACTGGCCGACTACAAGCAGGCCCTCGCGCTGCGCAACGTGCGCTCCGTCGATGCACCCGGCACGTACGGCTGGATCCTGTGGCAGACCCGCAAGAACCTCGATGCCGTCGACCGTCTGCCCGGTTACGAAGAACTGTTCGCCCGCCACGCGGTGCCCGCACTGATCGCCCCGACCCTGGGAGTCGCCTCGTGACCACCCCGTTCGTTTCCTCGCCCTTCATCCCGGCGGACGCACCGTTCAGCACCGATCAGAGGTCGTGGCTGGCCGGTTTCCTCGCCGGCATGCAGACCCGGCTGTTCGCCGCCGGCAGCGACACCGCCGCGACCGGCAGTGCCCCTGCGCTGCACGTGCTGTACGGGTCGCAGACCGGCAACGCCGAATCCGTGGCCGAGGACGCGGCGTCCGCCGCCCGAGCGCACGGATTCGCACCGGTCGTCTGCGCGCTCGACGACATGGATCTCGAAACGTTCGCAGCCCTCGGCCGGGTCCTCGTCGTCACCTCCACCTACGGTGAGGGCGAGATGCCCGACAACGCCGAGTTGTTCTGGCAGGCGCTGTCCGCCGCGAACGCGCCGAGGCTCGAATCCATGGACTTCGCGGTCCTGGCCCTCGGCGACAGCGGATACGACGGATTCTGCCAGGCAGGCAAACTTCTCGACATGCGCCTCGAGCAACTCGGCGCGACACGGATCGTCCCGCGGGTCGACTGCGACGTCGAGTTCGAGGAGGCCGCGGCCGCCTGGATCGCCGAGACCCTGCCGCTCGTCGCGGCGGTCGAGGGCATTCACGGGGACACCGCGGCGGCCGGCGGCGTCGCTGCTGCTCCCGCTCCCGCGAAATCCCGGTGGAACCGCAAGAACCCGTATCCGGCGACACTGACGGTCAACCGCCGACTCTCCGGTGACGACTCCGGCAAGGAGATCCGCCACTACGAGTTCGCGCTCGCCGATTCCGGACTCGACTACGAGGCCGGTGACGCCCTCAACGTGGTGCCCGTCAACGATCCGGCTCTCGTGCGGTCGATCCTCGACCGGCTCGGTCTCGACGGCGACGTCGTGCCCGACGGCCACGACGACACCCTCGCGCACCTGCTCACTCACCGCTACGAGATCACCGCACCGAACGTCGATCTCCTCGAGGCCGTCGAAGAACGCACCGGCAACGAGGAACTGACGTACGTGCTGCGGCACGGCGACAAGACCGCCCTCGACGAGTGGCTGTGGGGCCGCGACATCCTCGATGTCCTCTCCCTGGAGCCGACCCCGTCGTTGACCGCCGGCGAGTTGCTGGCCGTGCTCAAACCGCTGCAGCATCGCGCGTACTCGATCTCGTCGAGCCCCCACGCGACCGACGGCTCGGTGCATCTGACGATCGCGGCCGTGCGGTACGGCGACGACGACCGTGAGCGGCGCGGCGTGTGCTCGACGTATCTCGCCGACCGAGTCGGCGACGTCCCTGTCGGCATCTTCGTCACCCGGAACAAGGCGTTCCGGGTGCCCGCCGACGACACCGCACCGATGATCATGGTCGGCCCCGGCACCGGCATCGCACCGTTCCGCGGATTCCTGCAGGAACGCCGCGCGCGCGGCGCCACCGGACGCAACTGGTTGTTCTTCGGAGATCAGCGACGCAGTTGCGACTACATCTACGAGGACGAGCTCACCGAGTTCGTCGATGCGGGTGTTCTGACCCGCCTGGACCTGGCGTTCTCCCGGGATCAGGCCGAGAAGGTCTACGTGCAGACCCGCATGAAGGAGAACGGCGCGGAACTGTTCGCGTGGCTCGAGGACGGTGGGCACTTCTACATCTGCGGGGACGCCTCGCGGATGGCGAAGGACGTGGACCGTGCCCTGCACGAGATCGTCGCCGAGCACGGCGGGATGAGCGAGGAGCAGGCCGCCGAGTACGTCGTCGCGCTCAAACGGGACAAGCGGTACGTGCGGGACGTGTACTGACACAGCGCTCGTCCCGTTCAGGACCCGACGTCACGGATCAGGACGCGACCGACGCGAACACGAAGTCGTTGTTCGCGTACCCCAGCGGCGGACCGACGAACTCACCGCCGCACGTGACGAGCACGAGCGTTTCCGGCCCGTCGAGGCGGTTCAGTTCGTCGAGCGGGAGCGCACCGTCCTTCGAGACGCTGAGCACCCGGTCCACCCGATAGTCTCGCGACGATCCGTCTCCGAGGGGCAGCGCCACCTCCTCCCCCTCGGTGAGCTCCGCGAACCGTGCGGCGAATCCTGTGCCCTGCGCGACGTCGTCGACGTGCCCGACCACCACGATCGACCCCGCACCCGACCCGGGCAGAGCCGAATCCGCCCACCAGCCGAGGCGATCGACGTCCTGCGGGGGCAGCAACACCCCCGCGTGGTCCGTCGCAACCGGATCGACCGGTGCGGCCACGCCGCCGAGCGCGAGTTCGACGGGTGCCGACGGGGTGTCGTCGGTCACCGCGACCGGCGCCGGCAGGTCGCGCTGGCCGGTCTTCGTGGCGGGCACCGGTGACGCGGGAGCAGACGGCGGGGCGGATGCCGTCCCGTCGTCCGCGCACCCGCCCGCGAACAGCAGACCGGCGACGGCGAGCACAGCGGCGACACGACGCGTGTCCATCGGAATCACCTCTCGACCGGGCCCGCGGGAATCGACCGCACCGGCACCCGCGCATCCGGGTTCCGGAAGATGGGGCCCGGATCCACGGGCAGGTCGAACACCTGCACGGTGAAGTACGCGTCGTCGGTCGCGGTGAAAGTGGTCGGCCGTGGATCGACGACGTAACCGTCGGGGGCGTGCACCTCCTTCGCCACATAGCAGCCCGGCACCAACGCCAACCCCACCTGACCGTCCGCTTCCGTCACCACCCGGTGCGTCCACTCCGCATTGCACGGCCCGATGTCGAATATCGCGCCGCCGAGCAGCCTTCCGTCGAGTCGGTCCATCTTGACGAGCCGCCCGTACGCGGTCGGCGGATACGGATCCGTTGCAGCGAAACGGAATTCTGCGGTGACGACCGCGTCCGGGTCGGTCAGCTCCACGGTGAACGGTCCGCCCGCCACCGTCTCGAGCTCCGGCGGCGTCGACACCAACGACACCACATAGCACTGCAGCGGCAGCCGGGTCGTCGCAGATCCGTCGAGTTCGGTGGTCATGTACCCGTACGGCCCGTCGTCGACGCACGAGTTCAACGCGGCCGTGACGCCGGGTACGGGGGTGTCGTCCGTGACGTTCCGCGCGTGCACCGTGAGGGTGCCCTCCTCGTCCGGGGACGTGCGCTGCAACACGAACCCGACCGCAACGACCTGCCCGGGCGCGGTGATCTCCACCTGCCACGGTCCCGCCGACACCGGTTCGAACCCCCAGGGGTGGTCGACCAACGCGATGTTGTAGCAACCGAGCGGCGCCTCGACGTTCGCGGTGCCGTCGACTCCCGTGACGGGACTGTCGACGACCTGCCCTGTTTCACAGCGCGCGACGGAGGAGGTGACTCCGGGCAGCGGATCGTCCTCCGACAGGGTCGCGGCACGGATCGTGACGGTTCCGGTCTCGATCCCCGCATCCGGGGGCGCGGTCGTGGTCGTGGTGGGCGTGGGCATGGTCGTGGTGGGCGCGGTGGTGGTGGCCGCGGTCGTCGACGAGCCGTCGCCCACCGGCACCGGGTCGGCGACCGCCGGGCCGGTGGTGGCGACGGCCAGTACCGAACCGGCGAGAATCGTGAGAATGCGAGTGCGGATACGCATGGCGGGTGCCTCCGATCGATGATCCGACAGGTGGGTACCCCGACATCGGTGACGTCGTCGCCACCGGCACACCCGTTAGCGTCCCGAACCGGCCGATACCGAGATGTTGTGGCTTCGTCATCGACCGGTGCCCGCGGCACCGGACCCGGAACGCGAGGGCACGAAAGACGACCGTCGACCGGTCGGCGCTGCCTACACTGACCCCACCCGGACAAGGAGCAGATCGATGCCCGATCGCACCGCAGCACGCACCCGGCAGGCGCCTGTCGCCGACCGCCCGGAGGCGATCCGCAACGTCGCTCTCGTCGGATGCAGCGCCGCCGGCAAGACCACCCTCGCCGAATCCCTGGCCCTCGCGTCGGGCGCGATCGGGCGGGCGGGGAAGGTCACCGACGGCACCACCGTCTCCGACCACGACGAGATCGAGCAGCGGCATCGACGCTCGGTGCAACTCGCGGTGCTGCCGGTGGAATGGAACGGGCTGCGGATCAATCTGATCGACACACCCGGACACCCGGATTTCGATGCCGAGGTGCGCGCGGGCCTGCACGCCGCCGACGCCGCGGTCTTCGTCGTCTCGGCAGCCGATCCCATCACGGCCGCCACCCGCGCGTTGTGGCGCGAATGCGAGGACGAATCGATTCCGCGCGCCATCGCCGTCACCAAGCTCGACATCGCCCGGCACAGCTACGACGACATGCTCGAACAGTGTCACGATGCGTTCGGCCTCGGACCGGACACCGTCCGCGCGCTGTTCTACCCGGTGTTCGACGACGCGCGCCCGATCGGCTCGATGGGGCTGCTCACCGGCCGCAGCTACGGCGAACCCGGCGACTGCCCGGTGTCGCGGGAGGCACGCGAATCGCTGGTGGAGGCGATCTCCGGGCAGGACGACACGTTGATGGAACGGTTCGTCGCCGGCGAACAACTCGACCCGCAGTCGCTGCAGGACGGGTTGACCCGCGAAATTCTTTCGTGCGCCATGCATCCCACCCTGCCGGTCACCGACACCGGTGTCGGTGCGGTCGAACTGCTCGAACTGATCACCTGGGGTTTTCCCGATCCCACGCACCGGCTCCGCGGCGCACCCGAATGCGATCCCGACGGTCCGCTCGCCGCGCAGATCGTGCGGGTGACCGGCGACGCGTACGTCGGGCGGATCAGTCTCGTGCGCGTGTACGCCGGAACCCTGCGACCCGACACCACGGTCGTGCTCACCGGCGGAGAACGCGACGGCCGCGAACGCATCCCGGCGCTGACATCCCCGTTCGGAGTGCAGCAGAGCCCGGCCGCCGAGGCCGTCGCCGGCGACATCGTGTGCGTCGGCAAACTCGCCACCGCGCAGGCCGGCGACGTTCTGCACGACCCGGGCAGTCCCGTCGACCTGCCGATGTGGCCGGTACCCACTCCGCTGCTCCCCATCGCGATCGAAGCGCGCTCGCGCAGCGACGACGACAAGCTGTCCCAGGCGTTGGCGCGACTCGCCGCGGAGGACCCCGCCGTCCGCGTCGAGCAGAATCCCGACACCCATCAGGTGGTGCTGTGGTGCACCGGGGAGGCGCACGCCGAGCTCGTCGTCGATCGGCTCCGCAACCGATACGGCGTGCAGGTGGACGTCGTCCGGCACCGGGTGGCGTTGCGCGAGACGTTCGCGGCCCCCGCGACCGGTCACGGACGGCTCGTCAAGCAGTCCGGCGGGCACGGGCAGTACGCGGTGTGCGATCTGGAGATCGAACCGCTGCCGGCGGGCAGCGGCGTGGTCTTCGACGAGCGGGTGGTCGGCGGGGCGGTTCCGCGGCAGTTCATCCCGTCGGTGGAGAAGGGTGTACGCGCGCAGACCGCGAAGGGTGTGGTCACCGAGAACCCGATGGTGGACGTGCGGGTCACGCTCGTCGACGGCAAGGCCCATTCCGTGGACTCGTCCGACGCCGCGTTCCAGGCCGCGGCGGGTCTGGCGCTGCGGGATGCCGCGTCGCACACCGAGACACGGATGCTCGAGCCGGTCGCGGCGGTGCGGGTGATCGTGCCGGAGGAACACCTCGGTGCGGTACTGGGCGACCTGTCGTCGCGTCGCGGCCGGGTTCTCGGCACCGAGGCGCCGGAGCCGGGTGTGGCACTGTTGCGCGCCGAGGTGCCGGAGGTCGAACTCAACCGCTATCCCGTCGAACTGCGGGCGATCACGCAGGGCACCGGCGATTTCGCCCGCATGTATCTGCGGCACGAACCGATGCCCGCCGCCCTCGCCGCCGCGTATCTGGACGGCGCCGACGCGCACGCGTGACGTGCCGCGCTCACCCGGTGTGGGCGACCGTCTCGTGTGCGAGCCGCACGAGGTCGTCGCCGCGGTGACCGGGCCAGCCGTGGAGCATCTCGCGCCACCGCGGGGGCACCGCCGACGCACCCCACCGCGCCCCGAGAAGCGCCCCGGCGATCGCCGCGGTGGTGTCGGTGTCGCCACCGGCACGCACCGCCAGTTCCAGTGCGCCGGTGAGGTGTTCGGATCCCTGACCGCCGGCGTGGGTGATGGCCCACCACGCGGTCTGCAGGGCATGCACGACCCATCCGTTGCGATCGAAGACCCGGCCGCTGCCCGCCGTTTCCGCTTCGTCGAGGAGTGCACTCTACCGGTCGGCGACGTCCGCCGGTGCCGTGTCCAGGTAGCGGCGCGGCCCGTCGAATCCACCGCCGAGCACGGCGTGCCGGATCGCGTACGACCACAGCGCGCACGCCTCGTTCGCCTGCGGGTCGTCGTGGGTCAGGGCGCTGATCGCCTCCGCCGCCGCGACGCACGCCGCGGGGTCGTGCAGATACGCGATGCCCACCGGTGCGGTACGCATGAGCGACCCGTTGCCCGCCTTGCGTCCCGGCAGCGCGCGGGCACGGTCGCGCATCGCCGCGGCGGAACCGGGGCGGGCCGAGAGGACGGCGGCGGTCTGGTTGCCGATGTCCTTGGGGTGGGTGTCGTACCAGCGCACGAACTGCGCCGCGACCCGGTCGAGTCCCGCACCGGCGCCGATGGGTGTTCCGGTCGCCGCCACCTCGGCGATCGCGACCGTCATCGCGGTGTCGTCGGTCCACTCTCCGGGGGCGAACGGTCCGAGGCCCCCACCGATCATGTCGATGCTCCGGTCCGCCGCAGGGTAGGTGAACTCGTATCCCGCGCCGAGTGCGTCTCCCGCCGCCGACGCGAGCAGTGCACCCGCCGCGCGGTCCATCCGCCGATCGTCCGTTGCCATTGCCGTCCCCTTTTGCTCAAAGTTGCGCTAATCAACTTAGCGCAACTTTGATTCAATATCCAGGTGAGTGAGACACCGGCCGCCCCGGGCCGCCCCCTGACCGACTATCCACGCCCGTCCGTCGCCGTCGACGTCGCGGTGCTGACCGTCGTGGACGGTGCCGTGACGGTACTGGTGGTCGATCATCCGCGCGGCCTCGCCCTCCCCGGAACGTTCCTGCACCCGGGCGAACGCCTCGCCGACGCCGCGCGCCGCGCGCTCCGCGACAAGGCCCGCCTCGACGGCATCGACTTCCGTCAGCTCGCCATGCTCGACGACCCCGATCGGGACGACCGCGGGTGGGTGCTGTCGATGGCGCACTGCGCCGCCGCACCCGCGACCGCGCTCCCCGACGACAGCCACCTCCTTCCCGTCGACGACGTCGCCCGGCTCGCGTTCGACCACGCCGAGATCGTCGCCCTCGCGGTCGCCGACCTCCGCACGACGTACGCGACGGCGGTGGACCCCGCCCGGCTGCTCGGCGACGACTTCACCGTGCTGGAGCTGCGTCGGCTGTACGAGGCGGTCTACGGACGCACCTATCCGAAGGACTCCTTCCGCCGACACCTGTCGCACGGCATGACCCCGACCGGGGAACTGCGCCGCACCGGGGCGGGTCGGCCCGCCGAGGTGTTCCGTCGCACCGACGCACCCCTGCCCCCGTCGACCGCGTCGTTCCTGTTCCGCTGACCCGGCCCCGACCGGCCGTCACCGCTTCCGGTGCACAGCGAGCGCAATGGCCGACGCGACCGCCGCGTTGCCCAGATACACGGCGATGTTCGTCTCGAGCGACCGCCCCTCGGTCGCGCGGTGCATGTGGTCGAGCAGGAACGGCGTCAACGCCCTTCCCCGGACCCCCGCCGCAGCGGCCTCGCGTTCGGCGGTGACGAGCACCCGGTCGTGCAGGCCCGGTTCGACCTGGTCGTGCTCGGCGACCGGATTGGCGACGAGCACCGCACCCCGCAGACCGAGCGCATCACGCGCGTGGATCACCGCCGCCGCGTGCTCGGCAGAGGCGACCGCGTCCACCGCACAGCCGCTGTCACGGATGTAGAACCCGGGGAACCGATCGGTGCGATACCCCACCACCGTCACACCGAGCGTCTCGAGCCGTTCCAGGGTGGCCGGGATGTCGAGAACGGATTTGACGCCGGCGCTCACCACCGCGATCGGGGTCGACGACAACGCCACGAGATCGGCGCTCTCGTCGAAGGTCGTGGACGCGCCGCGATGCACCCCGCCGAGCCCACCCGTCGCGAACACCCGGATGCCCGCGCGATGCGCGAGGAACGCGGTGGCCGCGACGGTCGTCCCGCCGTGCGCGCCGCTCGCGACGGCGAGCGGCAGGTCGCGCACCGACACCTTCATCACCTCGGTGTCCGCGTCACCCGCCAGGGCGATCTGCTCGGCCGTCATCCCGACGGTGGGCGTGCCCGCGACGACACCGATCGTCGCGGGAACCGCACCGGCGGCACGAACCCGCGATTCGGCTGCCGCCGCCACCTCGACATTGCGGGGCCGGGTCAGCCCGTGCGTGAAGATCGTGGATTCGAGCGCCACCACGGGATTCCCCGCGGCGACGGCGGCGCGCACCTCGTCGGCGACGACGATCGTCTCGGTCATGTCGCCGACGATAGGCATCACCGCGCGGCGCGGCGCCCCAATCGGGCCAGAACGCGTGCCTGTCGGTCGGAACTCTCGGCGTCGACAGCGGGTTTGCACACCCCCTCCAGGTGGAGCGAGTCCCCGAAGCTGTCCGCGCCGGCGTCGATCCGGTCGAGTTCGGCGTCGGTCAGGTCGGCGCCGAGCCCCGCCCCGGTCGCGAGGTCCCAGCGGTGGACGAGCAGATCCCAGACGTAGAACTGCTCGAACGTGGCGCCGATGGTGGTGGACCCGAAGTAGCCGTCGTATTCGGTGGCGGGCACGGTGTCGTCGGCGAGGATCCGCGCGACCTCCGCCGTGTGGCGATGCCACGCCGCGGCGGGATCCGCGAGGTCCGGGCGGTCGCCGGGGTCGAGGCCCCGGCCCAGCAGGAAGTCCCGCTGGGTGTCGATGATGTGGGCGAGCACGTCCCGCGTCGTCCAGTCCTCGCACGGCGACGGCCGATCCCACCCCTCGGGGGTGACGGCGTCGATCACCTCGGTGAGGGGTCGTTCGGCTTCGGCGTGTCGGAGCGCTGTTGTATTCATGGGAATCAGCATCGTGCCGGCACCCCGAGAGGTCTTGATGAAACCCGACAGCGGTCCGCACCCACCCGACGCCGACATCGAACCGGCCCATCTGCGCGACCCTCACGACACGACCAACACGGTGTTCCGGTATCCGCCCGCACCCGAGTTGAGCACGTTGGTGCGGCGGTACTGGCTTCCGGTGTGGTCCGTGGAACCGGGTCGGGAGGCCCCCCAGCGGGTCCTGCAGTATCCGGTGTGCCTGCTGGTGATCAGCGCGGACCATGCGCGCTTCCACGGGGTGACGTCGGGCCTGTCCACCACCGTCCTCACCGGTGACGGTTGGGCCGCCGGAGTCATGTTCACTCCGGCCGCCGGCGGTGTTCTCACCGGGCGGTCCGTCGCCGAGTTCACCGACCGACACGTCGATCTCACCGAGGTCCTCGGTGATGCGGCGGGGCCGTTGGCCGACGCGGTGCGCGCCGCGATGGACCGCGACCCCCGCGACCCCGCAGCGCACCGCGCGGCGACCACCGCGATCGGCGCCGCGGTGCGCCCGCATCTGCCGATCGACGACGAAGGCCGCCTCGTCAACCGGATCGTCGAATACGTCGAGGACGATCCCACCGTGCTGCGCGTCGAGCAGGTCCGCCGCGAGTTCGACCTCACCGAACGGACGTTGCAGCGGCTCGTGCACCGCCGGATCGGGCTCACCCCGAAGTGGCTCATCCAGCGTCGTCGTCTGCAGGAAGCGGCCGGGCGCCTACGCGAGCACGCCGTGTCGCTCGCCGACACCGCCGCCGTCCTCGGGTACGCGGACCAGCCGCATTTCGTCCGGGATTTCACCCGCGTGGTGGGGATGACACCCGGTGCGTTCGCCGACCGGTTCGGCCGACCTCGAATGGCCGATCCGCCGCCGGACAGCAACCGCTGAGCACGTCACCCAGCCGGTCGACCAACGGGATGCGGTCGCCGACCAGGTCGGTGCGAACAGTTCGAACGCCGGTTCAGCCCTGCCCCGGCATGCCCTGTGTGCCCTGTGCACCCGGTGTGCCCAGCGCCTTCTCCGTCGCATGATCCGGGTACCAGGACGTGAACCGGATCGCCGCGATCATCGCTGCGGTCTGGATGACCCATCCGGTCCAGATGTTGTCGCTGTCGTCGAGGATCGCGTCGCCATACCACCCGGCGACCGCCGCCACCAGGAACGCGAGTGCCCACGCCGCGGTGATGCGGTAGTTGATACGGATGAACAGCGGACTGTGCCACAACTCCGGCCCCACCATCTCGCGCGCGTACTGGAGCGTGAACGGGATCCGGAACAGGATCGAGCCCACGGCGATCACCACGAGGGTGATGTTCGCGATCTCGCCGAGCCACTTCTCCAACCATGCCTGCCCGTCCGCGTCGAGAGCGAAGTGCAACACGAGCAGACCCGCGAAGAACAGGACGTCGACGACGCCGAGGAGCTTGAGCGACTTCCCGCGTACCCGATCGGCGACGACGAACAACAGGGAGAGCCCGAGCGCGACGGCCGCGACCCACCCTGTGCTGCCGGGACCCTCGAAGATCGCGAGGAAGATCCACGGCGCGAGTCCGGTGAGGGGGCCGTCCAGAATCTTCCCGATCAGCGACGTCTCTCCGTCGTCTCCCGCGGACGCGGAGGACCGACCCATCGTGTTCTCGGCCATGATCACCTCATGTGGTGCGGCAGGGGTCCCCGAACGCGTTGAGCGTACACCCGTGACGCGGCTGCACCCGCCCGAATCGGTGCCTTCGTGTGCCGTGCGGCTCCGCCGAATCCGGCGACGACGAGCCAACTCCCGCAGCCCTACCCGTGCGTGGTTGTGGTAGCCGGAGCTACCACAACCACA
>NZ_JAIYEP010000080.1 GCF_020515525.1 Rhodococcus yananensis | reverse complement strand
CTCTTCCGATCTCCCCGCCGACGCGGGGAGGGCACCGCTGCCGTTCGGATTCCGTACACATACGGCCCGAAGAGGACCACGATGGTGGTGGCATCGATTCATCCATGCCCGGGCCGCGCACTACGCAGGAGATGCATCCCCCATGACCGGTACCGTCACACCCGCCGTCCCCAGCTACGACTCCGGAGTGGGTCGCCTGCCGCTGCTCGGCGACACGATCGGCGACAACTTCGATCGCACCGTCGCGCGGCACGGCGACCGACTCGCCCTCGTCGATCGCGCGGCGGGACGACGCTGGACCTACCGCGAACTCGCCGACGAGGTGGACACGCTCGCAGCCGGGCTGCTGCACGCCGGCATCGTCAAGGGTGATCGCGTCGGCATCTGGGCTCCGAACTGTGCCGAGTGGACGTTCGTGCAGTACGCGACCGCGAAGATCGGCGCGATTCTCGTCAACATCAACCCCGCGTACCGATCACACGAACTGCAGTACGTGCTCACGCAGGCGGGAATCCGCATGCTGGTCGCGGCGCCCGCATTCAAGACCTCCGATTACGCCGCGATGATCGACGGGGTTCGAGGCGACTGCCCGGACCTCGAACAGGTGGTGCTGCTGGGACGATCCGAATGGGACGACCTCGTCGCCGCCGGACGCGACGCACTCGCCGGCGGCCGCGCCGACCTCGAGGCCGCGGCACGCGACCTGTCGCCCGACGACGCCATCAACATCCAGTACACGTCGGGCACCACGGGCTTTCCCAAGGGTGCGACGCTGAGCCACCACAACATCCTCAACAACGGTTTCTTCGTCGGAGAACTGTGCCACTACACGGAGGAGGATCGGGTGTGCATCCCCGTCCCCTTCTACCACTGCTTCGGAATGGTGATGGGCAATCTGTCCTGCACGAGCCACGGTGCGGCGATGGTCATTCCCGCGCCCTCGTTCGATCCGGCGGCGACGCTCGCGGCGGTGGCGGAAGAACGCTGCACCTCCCTCTACGGGGTGCCGACCATGTTCATCGCCGAACTCGCCGATCCCGGATTCGACGGATACGACCTGTCGAGCCTGCGCACCGGCATCATGGCCGGATCCCCCTGCCCGGTGGAGGTGATGAAGCAGGTCATCGAACGGATGGGGATGTCCGAGGTGTCCATCTGCTACGGCATGACGGAGACGTCGCCGGTGTCGCTGCAGACCCGCAGCGACGACACCATCGAGCAGCGGGTGTCCACCGTCGGCCGCGCCGGTCCGCACATCGAGATCAAGGTCGTCGACCCCGCGACCGGGCTGACGGTGCCGCGGGGCGAACCGGGCGAACTCTGCACCCGCGGCTACTCGGTGATGCTCGGCTACTGGAACCAGACCGAGAAGACGGCGGAGGCGATCGACGCGGCGCGCTGGATGCACACCGGTGACATCGGGGTCATGGACACCGACGGCTACGTCGCCGTCACCGGCCGCATCAAGGACATGGTCATCCGGGGCGGCGAGAACATCTACCCCCGCGAGATCGAGGAATTCCTCTACACCCACCCCGACATCCTCGACGCGCAGATCGTCGGTGTTCCCGACGAGAAGTACGGGGAGGAGCTGATGGCCTGGATCCGGCTGCGCGAGGGTGCGGCACCGCTCGACGCCGACGCGGTGCGCGCGTTCTGCACGGGCAGGCTCGCGCACTACAAGATCCCCAGATACGTCCACGTCGTCGACGAGTTCCCGATGACCGTCACGGGGAAGATCAGGAAGGTGGAGATGCGCGACGCATCCGTCGCGATCCTGCGGGAGGCCGCCGGGAAGTGAACCAGCTGCGGCCGGAGATCGCGTTGTCCTGGAAACGGTCCCGTCTCAGCGGACTGGATCCGGGACGGCTCCCCGCTCCGACACTGCTCGACCCGTCGGACGCGTCGGGACGGCTGCTCCACGCCGCACGACCGGTACTCGACGAACTCGGCGCGCACCTCGCCGGAACGGGATGCTGCATCCTGCTGGTCGACCGTGACTGCCGGGTCGTCGACCGCCTCTTCGACTCGGATCGTCTGCAGCGGGCCATGGAGGGCATCGGGGTGCTGTCCGGTGTGGAGTTGAGCGAGGAGACGTTCGGTACCAACGCGCTGGGCACACCGTTCGAGGTGCGTCGGGGACTGGTCGTGCACGGTGAGGAGCACTACCTCGAGCCGCTCAAGGACTTCAGCTGTTACGGGCACCCCCTCGTGCACCCGGTCACCCGGCGTATCGAGGGGATCCTCGACATCACCGCGGTGGGGAAGACGGCCAACCCGCTGTTCGCGCCGCTGGTGGCCCGCGCGGCGCGCGACATCGAGGCGCGACTGCTCGAGGGCGCCCGCGAATCCGATCGACGGGTCGTCGACGCGTTCCAGCGCGCCGCCCGGCGTCGGGGACTCGCGGTCGCAGCGATGGGCGAGGACATCATGCTCACGAACAAGGCGGCCGTCGACCTACTCGGTCCGGCCGACCACGCGGAACTCCGGTCACTCGCGATCGGACTCCGCGCCGGTGAAACACACACGGTGGACTTCGAACTCGCGTCGGGGGGCCGGACCCGGCTGAGAATCGACCGGATCGCCGGTGCCGGCAGCGGCGCACTGTTCGTTCTCGATGCGGTGGGTGTCCGGGCCCCGGTGCCCCGCAACGTCGGTGACCGCACCGCCACGGACAGCCTGCGGCACGACCTGGGTGCGCTGCGGAGCCGCCGGGGAAATGTCGCCGTGTGCGGTGAGTCCGGCAGTGGACGCACCTGGGCGGCGGGGGAGTTCACCGGTGGGGACGGTGTGGTCGTCGACGCCGCTCGCCTCGTCGGCGAGGGCGAACGCGCATGGTCGTCGGGGCTGCTCGCAGTCGTGGACCATGCCGGAGAACACGACGTCGTGGTGATCGAGCACGTGCATGTGGCCCCGGACTCGGTGATCCGACTGATCGCGTCGGTTCTCGATGCGGGGCCGCGGTTCGTCCTGACCTCGGACCCCGACGACACGGTGCGCGACGATGTTCGCGCGTTGCTGGCGCGCTGTCCCGGCCGTGTGCGGGTGCCTGCACTGCGGCATCGGGTGCGCGAGTTCGCGCAACTCGTCGCGTCGCTCACGGGAGAACTCGGGCGCACGGATCTGCTGCTCGGTCCCGGCGCCCTCGCCGCACTGGCGGAACGGTCCTGGCCGGGCAATCTGACGGAACTGCGATCCGTCCTCGACGCCGTTCCGCAGCGGGATTCGCCCATCCCGCTGCGCCCGGAGGAGTTGCCGTCCGAATACCGTGCGACCGGGAGGGTTTCGCGGCTCGGCGGACTCGAACGTGCCGAGCGGGAGGCGATCGTCGCGGCGCTGCGCGACAGCGGTGGCAACAAGGTGCACGCGGCGGCGTGTCTGGGCATCAGTCGCTCGACCCTGTACAGCCGTATCCGCGCGCTGGACATCGGCGTCTGACGGTTCGGTCGCGGTGCAGTGTCCGAAGCCGTGCAGTGTCCGAAGCTCGGACAGTTCGAGCATCGCACCCCGGGGAAGTATGACTCGTGTCACACTACCCCAGGAGGAGCGCATGACTGCCGTCGCCGAATACACCCTCGCCCCGCGGATCCGGGATTTTCTCGCCGGATCGCAGCGGCTCTGCATCGACGGAAATCGCGTCGATGCCGCCTCCGGGCGCGTGTTCACCACCTACGACCCCGCGACCGGTGAGGCACTCGCGCAGGTGGCACACGGCGGGCCCGAGGACATCGATCGGGCCGTGCGGGCCGCCCGGCGGGCGTTCGACGAGGGGCCGTGGCCGACGATGAAGGCCGCGGAACGGGAGAGGCTGATCTGGCGGGTCGGAGACCTGCTGACGGAGCGGGCGGAGGAATTCGGTCAGCTCGAAGCGCTCGACAACGGCAAGTCGGCGACGATCGCGGCGGCTGTCGACACAGCGTGGTCCGCCGACATCTTCCGGTACTACGCGGGCTGGGCGACGAAGATCGAAGGCAGCACCGTGAACGTGTCGATGCCGTTCGTGCCGGGCGGCGAGTTCCACGCCTACACCCTCCGCGAGCCGGTCGGTGTGTGCGGGCTGATCGTGCCGTGGAACTTCCCGCTGCTCATGGCGGCGTTCAAGCTCGCTCCGGCGCTCGCCGCGGGGAACACCGTCGTCCTCAAACCGGCGGAACAGACGCCGTTGACCGCACTGCTGCTCGCCGATCTCTTCGAGGAGGCGGGATTCCCCCCGGGTGTGGTCAACATCGTGCCCGGGTTCGGTGACGCGGGTGCGGCGCTCGCCGCGCACGACAGTGTCGACAAGGTCGCGTTCACCGGCTCCACCGAGGTCGGCAAGAAGGTTCTCGAGGCGGCGAAGGGCAACCTGAAGAAGGTTTCGCTCGAACTCGGCGGCAAGAGCCCGAACATCGTGTTCGCCGACGCCGATTTCGATGCTGCGGTGTCGGGTTCGCTCGACGCGTGGCTCTTCAACCACGGTCAGTGCTGTGTCGCCGGCACCCGGCTGTTCGTGGAGCGCCCCATCTTCGAGAGGTTCACCGAGGCCGTCGCGGAGGCGGCGAGCAAGGTGCGGATCGGACCGGGCATGGATCCCGCCACGCAACTCGGACCGCTCGTTTCGCAGGAGCAGCTGGACCGTGTCACCGGATATCTCCGGCAGGGACTCACCGACGGGGCCCGGGCATTGACGGGAGGAAACCGCTGGGGAGACAGCGGATTCTTCGTGGAACCCACCGTGCTCGTCGACGTGCGGCCCGAGTTCAGCGTCGTCCGGGAGGAGATCTTCGGTCCGGTCGTCGCGGCGATGCCGTTCGATGCCGACGACGGCATCGACGCTGCCGCGAACGACTCGATCTACGGTCTCGCCGCGGGAATCTGGACCCGGGACCTGTCGAAGGCGCACCGCACGGCGCGGAGACTGAAGGCCGGTTCGGTGTGGGTCAACCAGTACAACGGGTTCGACACCGCGATGCCGTTCGGAGGATTCAAACAGTCGGGGTGGGGTCGCGAACTCGGCGGTTCCGCGATCGACCTCTACACCCAGACCAAGGCGGTGAACATCGCGTTGTAGGTAGGCCCGGTCCGGCTCGTCGACGCTGTGCAACACAGACGCTCGCAACACAGACGCTCGCAACACAGACGCTCGCAACACATCGGAGGAACACCATGAAGACCAAAGCTGCAGTTCTCCTCGGCGAGGGCAGGCCGTTCGAGATCATGGAACTGGATCTCGACGGCCCGGGCCCCGGGGAGGTGCTGATCAAGTACACGGCGGCCGGGCTGTGTCATTCGGATCTGCATCTGACGGACGGAGACCTGCCCCCAAGGTATCCGATCGTGGGTGGGCACGAGGGCTCCGGGATCATCGAGGAGGTCGGCCCCGGAGTGACGAAGGTCCGGCCCGGAGATCACGTGGTGTGCAGCTTCATCCCCAACTGCGGGACGTGTCGCTACTGCTCGACGGGCCGACAGAATCTGTGCGACATGGGCGCCACCATCCTGGAGGGGGCCATGCCCGACGGGACGTTCCGATTCCACTCCGGTGGAAAGGATTTCGGGGCGATGTGCATGTTGGGAACGTTCTCCGAACGGGCGACGATCTCGCAGCACTCCGTCGTGAAGGTGGACGAGTGGTTGCCGTTGGAGACAGCGGTACTCGTCGGCTGCGGCGTCCCCTCGGGCTGGGGAACCGCGGTGTACGCGGGCGACGTCCGGGCGGGCGACATCGTGGTGATCTACGGGATCGGCGGCCTGGGCATCAACGCCGTCCAGGGAGCCGTCGCGGCCGGCGCGAAGTACGTCGTGGTGGTCGACCCGGTGGAGATGAAGCGGGACGCGGCGCTGAAGTTCGGTGCCAGCCACGCGTTCGCCACGGCGGAGGACGCCGCCGCGAAGGTCAACGAGCTCAGCTGGGGTCAGGGTGCCGACGCCGCGCTGATCCTCGTGGGCACCGTCGACGAGGAGGTGGTCTCCGCGGCGACGTCGGTGGTCGGCAAGGGTGGCACCGTCGTCATCACCGGTCTCGCGAACCCCGCGAAGCTCACCGTGCACGTGTCGGGCACCGAACTGACGTTGTTCCAGAAGACGATCAAGGGATCGCTGTTCGGGTCGGCGAATCCGCAGTACGACATCGTGCGACTGCTGCGCATGTACGACGCGGGTCAGCTGAAACTCGACGAGTTGATCACCACGCGGTACACCCTCGAGCAGGTCAACGAGGGCTACCAGGACCTGCGGGACGGCAAGAACCTGCGCGGTGTGATCGTCCACGGATCGTGATCGCCGCACACCGATCGGCCGAGGGCGCACAACGTTCGTCCGACGATTCGTCGGAATTCGCCCCATGGTCACACACGAGGGGACACACTGACGTACAGTCCGTCGCGACAAGATCATCTCGAGAGGAGCGTGCTATGGGAGAGATCATCGGCACCATCATCTTCGGTGCCGTCATCGGAGTTCTGGCCCGGCTCGTGATCCCGGGCAAGCAGGCGATGGGCTGGATCATCACGGTCGTCATCGGTGTGATCGGCGCGCTGATCGGCTACTGGCTGTGGGATCTGCTCGGCGGAACCGACACCCCCGGCATCGACTGGTGGCGTTGGATCATCAGTATCGCCGCCGCGGTGGTCCTGACCCTCATCTACACCGCCGCCACGCGCAGCAAGAGCTGACGCCGCAGCGAGTCGACGATCGTCCGTCCTCTCGCGGTGGTCCGGCGCGTAACCCCGCCCGGCATTCGATGCCCGGGCGGGGTTTCGCGCGCGCAGAGGTCACCGACCGTCGTGAGATACCGCGAACACCGGACGGACGGCATGATCGGTGCGACGATCGACGGACAGGAAGGCCGAGCACATGAACGCGATCCCGGGACCCACCTGGCTGTTCTGCCCCGCAGATCGACCCGATCGATACGGGCGGGCGGCCGCGGTCGCCGACGTCGTCGTGTTGGATCTCGCCGGCGGTGTCGCACCCGCCGACAAGGCGTATGCGCGTCGCAGCCTGCTCGACCGTTCCCTCGATCCCGCGTCCACGGTGGTACGGATCGCTCCGTCCGGTACCGACGACCATCGCGACGACCTGCGTGCGCTCGCCGACACGCCCTACACCCGGGTGATGCTCTCGTGCTGCGAGGCACCGGAGCAGGTCACGGCACTGGCGCCGCGGCAGGTGATCGCGGCGATCGAGTCGCCCCGCGGAGCCCTCGCCGTCGCCGACATCGCGCTGGCGATGGGCACCGTCGGACTGACCTGGGACGGGGACGCCCTCGTCGCCGGGCTCGGCGGATACGAGAGCCGTCACCACGACGGCACCCACCGCGGTGTCACCGGGCAGGTCCGGTCGTCGGTGCTCCTCGCGGCGAAGGCGTACGGCAGGTGGGCGATCGACGGGGTGTACCCGGACATCCACGACCGCGCCGGCGCACGGGCGGAGAGCGTGGATGCCGTCGCGGTCGGATTCGACGCGAAACTCGTCGTCCACCCCGACCAGGCGGACATCGTGACCGCTGCGTACACGCCGGGCGCCGGCCAGGTGGACTGGGCGCGCAGAGTCCTCGCCGCCGTTCCCGAGTCGCGCGGCGTCTTCGTGTTCGAAGGCCGCATGGTCGATGCTCCGGTGCTGCGCCACGCCGAGCAGATCCTGCACCGCTCGGTGGGAGCCCGTGCCGGTGGGCTCCGTCGCGGTGCGTCCGTCGGCGTGGGCGACCACGATGATGCGGTCGGCCGATGAGGGAGGAGGCGGGATCGATGGTGCGTCCACAGTGGGTGCCCACGGAAACCGACGTGGTCGGTGCGCGGGTGACCGCGTTCGCACGGTTCGTCGAGGGACGCCACGCGGTGTCGCTTCCCGACTACGACCACCTCTGGGAGTGGTCGGTCACGGCGACCGGGGATTTCTGGCGTGCCGTGTGGGACTGGTTCGATGTGCGGTCGAGTACCGACACCGGCCCCGCGCTGGCCGACTCCGCGATGCCCGGCGCGGTGTGGTTTCCCGAGGCGAGACTGAACTACGCCCGGCACGTGTTCCGCAATGCGCGTGACGACCGGCCGGCGATCGTGCACGTCGGGGAGGACGGCGATCGCACCGAGGTGTCGTGGACCGAACTGCAGGCACGTGCCGCGGCGCTCGCGGACACACTGCGCGGCCGCGGCGTCGGACCGGGTGACAGGGTCGTCGGTTACCTCCCGAACATCCCGGAGGCCATCGTCGCGTTCCTCGCGACCGCGACCGTCGGTGCGGTGTGGGCATCGTGCGGGCAGGACTACGCGGCCCCGGCCGCAGTCGACCGTCTCGGCCAACTCGAACCGAAGGTCCTCGTCGCGGCCGACGGATACCGGTACGCGGGGCGCCGACACGACCGGCGCGAACAGGTGCGGTGGCTGCGCGAGCACCTGCCGACACTGGAGGCCACCGTGCTGATCACCCGCTCGCGCACGGACACCGCTCCGGCGTCCGCCGACGAGGAACTGCTCGACCCCGGAGTGCTCACCTGGGACGAGGCGACGGCGGGGGACACCGGTACCGACGCCGGGATCGTCGACGTTTCGTTCGACCATCCGCTGTGGGTGGTGTTCTCGTCCGGGACGACGGGGCTCCCCAAGGGCATCGTGCACGGACACGGCGGGGTGCTGCTCGAACATCTCAAGGCACTGTCGCTGCACCTCGATCTCGGCCCGCGGGACACGTTCTGCTGGTACACGAGCCCGAGCTGGATGATGTGGAACTTCCTGGCAGCCGGACTGCTGGTGGGGGCCACCGTCGTCTGCTACGACGGGGCACCGTCGTACCCGGAGACCGACCGGTTGTGGGCGCTCGCCGCACAGGAACGGGTCACCGTGCTGGGGACGAGTCCCGCGTACGTCCTGTCGTGCATCAAGGCCGGTGTGGAGCCGCACCGTGAACACGATCTGTCCGCGCTGCGCGGGGTGGGGATCACCGGTGCGACCCTGCCGGCGGCGTCGTCGCTGTGGCTCGCGGAGAACACCGGGCGGCACGTACAGGTCATGTCGATCACCGGCGGCACGGACGTGGTGTCGGCGTTCGTCGGTGCCGTCCCCACGGTGCCGGTGTGGCCCGGCGAACTGTCGGCGCCGTGCCTCGGCGTCGCCCTCGACGCGTTCGACCCCGACGGCCGCCCGGTGCGCGGTGAGGTCGGTGAACTCGTCGTCACCGCGCCGATGCCGTCGATGCCGGTCCGGTTCTGGAACGATCCCGACGGTGCGCGGTACCGGGAGGCGTACTTCTCCGCGTATCCCGGGGTGTGGCGCCACGGCGACTGGATCACGATCACCGATCGCGGCTCCGTGCAGATGCACGGGCGCTCCGATTCGACCCTCAACCGACACGGGGTGCGGATGGGCAGCGCCGACATCTACCAGGTGGTGGAGAACCTGCCCGAGATCACCGAGGCCCTGGTGCTGGGGATCGAGCGCCCGGACGGCGCGTACTGGATGCCGTTGTTCGTGGTGCTCGCCGAGGGGGCGGTTCTCGACGACGCGTTGCGGGAACGCATCCGCGCCGCGATCAGGGAACAGGCGTCGCCGCGACACGTCCCCGACGACATCATCGCCGCACCCGGGATTCCGCACACCCGCACCGGTAAGAAACTGGAGGTGCCGATCAAACGGATCCTGCAGGGCGCCGACGCCGCGGTCGCCGTCGAACGGACCGCGGTCGACGTCCCCGAACTCGTCGAATGGTACCGCGACCGAATGTGACGGACGCCACGAGCTGAGTCCTGCCTTACTGGACAGTCCGCGGCCCGGAATGTTCGGATTGCGCCATGGACGTCGCCTTGAATATCCTGCTCATCCTCCACTTCATCGGGCTCGCCGGCATCATCGGTTCGTGGCTCGCCGTCATCAAGCAGCCCCGTGTCGTCGCCGGTATGTTGCACGGCGCGATCCTGCAGGTGGTCACCGGTCTGGCGATGGTGGGTATACGCGAGGCGCAGGACAACGTCGAGGTGAACCACATGAAGATCGGCATCAAGCTGCTGGTCGCCCTGATCATCCTCGTCGTCGCCGTCGTGGGCCTGAAGAAGGAGAAGAAGGAACCGGGTTCCACCGCCACGCTCGCGCACGTCGCAGGCGGGCTGGGAATCGTCAACGTGATCATCGCGGTGCTCTGGTGACGAGCCCCGACGGCGAGCGTGCAATTGTCGCTGCCTGATGCTCAGCCTGTAGATTGATGCACATGTCTTGCTTGCTGGTTATGGTGCCGACACCGACGAACTGAGTTCTCGTCGGTGACAGTGTCGTGGGGGACACACGGGGGATTTGCCAGCATACGGGCACTTCCCTGTAACGTCCCACCGCTGCGCCGCAGATATACACGAGTGCGACTGTGGCCGGATCGCGTGCGTGCACGCGCTCCGGGGTGGGCGCGTGCCGGATCCGATCGCTCGGACCGGTTCCCGCTCGCGATGGTGACTGAGGATATAGGGAGGCGTGGGATTGAACTCGCTCGGTGTCGGTGGCTCGAACGACAACTCGACACGAGGCGGTGACCCGGCGGACGCCTTCCCGCTTTCTCCTGCCCAGCTCGGCATGTGGTTCGCCCAACATCTCGATCCGTCGGTCCCCGCGAACATCGCCCAGTACGTCGAACTCGAGGGGGACCTCGACTTCGAGCTGCTGCGTGAATGCTCCGAGCGGGCCGGACGCGAGCTGCAGTCGGCTTTCGTCCGGATCGTCGAGATCGATGCCCGGCCGCACCAGGTGTTCGATCCTACGCTCGACCTGCCGTTCGGATTCGTCGACTTCCGCGGCGACGACGATCCTCGCGGCTCCGCACTCGACTGGATGCGTGCCGACCGCAGCCGACCGGTCGATCTCCTCGCCGACCGGCTCGTCAACGTGTGTGTCCTCCAGATCGCGGAGCGGCACTTCCTGTGGTACCTGCGGGTCCACCATCTGGTCGTCGACGGGTTGGGTGCCGCGAACCTCGTCGGTCGAGTTGCCGAGCTCTACACGGCAGCCGTCGAGGGAACCGAGGCGGGACCCGGCAAATCCTCGCCCGTCCGCGCCATCCACGACCTCGAGCTCGCCTATCGCGACTCCGCTCGGTTCGCCACCGATCGCACGTACTGGGCCGGACAGGTCCTCGGGATCGATGAACCCACCTCGCTCGCCGGGCGTACCGCTGCGCCCGCGCCGATCAGCCGTATCGACGCCGGTGTTCTCGAGTCGGGTGTGGAGCAGGCAGTCGAGCTGTTCCTGGAACGGGAGGGGACCACCCTCGCCACCACGATCGTCGCGGCGTTCGCCGCCTTCCTCGCGCAGTCCACCGGGCAACGCGATGTGCTCTTGAGTCTGCCGGTGGCGGCGCGCACCACCGCCGTGATGCGGCGCTCCGGGGGCATGGTGTCCAACGTCGTGCCGCTGCGGATGACGGTCGACGATGCCACCACCGTCGGCGACCTCCTGCGGCACACCACCACCGTGATGGCACAGGCGATCCGGCACCAGCGCTACCGGCACGAGGACATCGTGCGCGATACCCCCGGCGCTTCCGGACAGTCCGGATTCTTCGGGCCGTGGATCAACCTGATGCTGTTCGACAACGAGGTGCGACTCGGCAGCATGGTGGGGCGTACCCACATCCTGTCCACCGGCCTCATCGAGGACCTCGGTGTGAACGTGTACCGCACCGACAGCGGCACCCGGACGAGCATCGACTTCGAATCCAACCCCAACCTCTACAGCGCCGACGAGTCGGATGCACACCACGACCGGTTCGTCGCGTTCCTCGCCGCATTCGTCGGCTCGGACACCGACCGCCTCGTGTGGAACGTGCCGCTGTCCACCGCCGACGAGGTGGAGCGCTCCCTCGTCGACTGGAACCGCACCGATCACGCGGTGGACCACGAGTACCTGCTCGCGGAGTTCGACCGCCAGGTCGCGCGTACCCCCGACGCCACCGCCCTCGTGTACGAAGGCGAACAGCTGACCTACGCCGCGTTCGATGCGCGGGTGTCGGCGTTGGCGCGGATCCTGATCGACCGCGGGGTGGGGCCGGAATCGCGTGTGGGGCTGTGCGTCAGGCGTTCCCTCGACCTGCTCGTGGGCATGTACGCGATCGTCCGTGCCGGTGGTGCCTGGGTGCCCATCGATCCTGATCATCCCGCCGAGCGCACGACCTACATCCTCGAGTCCGCGGCGCCGGCGTGTGTCGTGACCACCAGCCGCGACCGCGCGGGGCTGCCGGCGGGAACCGACGCGATCGATGTCGACCTCCTGGACTACGACGCCCTCGATTCCCGGCCCGTGACCGACTCGGATCGGCTCGCGCCCGTACGGCTCGACAACACCGCCTACGTCATCTACACGTCGGGCTCGACGGGACGACCGAAGGGCGTCGCCGTCACTCATCGTGCGATCGACAACCAGACCCGATGGATGAACGATCGGTACGCGCTGTCGGCTTCGGACGTGTATCTGCAGAAGACCGCCACGACGTTCGACGTGTCGCTGTGGGGCTTCTTCATGCCTCTGCGGGTCGGTGCGACGCTCGTCGTGGCGACACCGGACGGTCACCGCGATCCGGTCTACGTCGCGGAGACCATCGCCCGTCACCGTGTGACGGTCACCGACTTCGTGCCGTCGATGCTCACGGTCTTCGTTGCGAATGCTCCTGCCGGATCCTGCGATTCGCTCGAGCACGTGTTCGTCATCGGTGAGGCACTGCCCGCCGAGACGGCCGCGGCGTTCCGCGACCTGTGCCCGGCCGGGCTGCACAACCTGTACGGTCCGACCGAGGCCGCGGTGTCGATCACCCACCACACCGCGACGCCCCGCGACACCCGGTCGGTTCCGATCGGTGTACCCCAGTGGAACAGCCGCGCGTACGTCCTCGATCGGCGCCTGCGACCCGCGCCGATCGGGCAGGCCGGCGAGCTGTACCTGGCAGGTGTCCAGCTCGCGCGCGGCTACCTGGGGCGCCCCGACCTCACCTCCGACCGGTTCCTCGCAGATCCGTTCGGCGCGCCGGGCGACCGCATGTACCGCACCGGCGACCTCGTGCGGTGGCGGACCGACGGCACACTCGATTACATCGGCCGCACCGATTTCCAGGTCAAGTTCCGTGGTCAGCGAATCGAGCTCGGCGAGATCGAAGCGGTGCTGCTCGCTGCCCCCGAGGTGTCGCAGGCCGTCGTGCTGGTCGTCCCCACCTCGACGGGAGACCAACTGGTCGGCTACGTGGTGCCCGCACCCGGGCGCGTGGTCGACGAGTCGGCGGTGACCGAACACGCGCGTGGCGCACTGCCGTCGTACATGGTCCCCGCGGCGCTGGTCGTCCTCGACGACCTGCCGCTCAACACGAGCGGCAAGCTGGACCGCAAGGCTCTGCCGGTTCCGGTGTTCTCCAGCCGGCGCGAGTTCACCGCACCGCGCACCGCCGTGGAACGGTTGATCGCCGAGACGTTCGCCGACGTCCTCGGGGTCACCGACGTCGGACTCGACGACGACTTCTTCGAACTCGGTGGCAACTCGTTGGTGGCGACCCAGGTGGTCGCACGGATCGGTGACGGTGTCGGCCGGCAGGTACCCGTGCGTGCCCTGTTCGAGGCATCCACCGTCGGGGGCCTGGCCACACGCATCGCCGACGTCGCGTCACCCGCGGTGCCGACGCTCGGTGCCCGGACCCGTCCGGATTCGGTACCGTTGTCCCTCGCCCAGCAGCGACTGTGGTTCCTCAACCGCTTCGATTCCAGCACCGCCGCGTACAACATGCCGTTCGCGGTGCGGCTCGTCGGCGAACTCGACTCCGACGCGCTCGCGCTCGCCCTGGTCGACGTCGTCGAGCGACATGAGACCTTGCGGACGGTGTACGTCGAAGTAGACGGTGCCGCAACGCAGGTGGTATTGGACACGGACAGTGTCGCCCTCGATCTGATGCCGCGCCCCGTGGCCGAAGGGGACGTCGACGCCGCCCTCGCCGAACTCGCCCACGTCGGTTTCGACGTGTCGGTGGAGCCGCCGGTGCGCGTCGCGATCCTCCGCATCGCACCCGATGAGCACATCCTCGCGATGGTGCTCCACCATATCGCCGCCGACGGGCTGTCCTTCCGCCCGCTCGCGCGGGATGTGCTGGCCGCGTATTCGAGTCGTCGAGAAGGTCACGCGCCGCCGTGGGCGCCGCTGCCGGTGCAGTACGCCGACTACACCCTGTGGCAACGCGAGACCCTCGGTGACGAGTCCTCGGCGCAGTCCCTCGCGGCCCGCGAGATCGAATACTGGCGTACGCAGCTCGCCGGTCTTCCGGAGGAACTCGACCTGCCCACGGATCGCCCCCGCCCGGCGGTGGCCTCCAACGCCGGTGCCCGACACGAATTCCGGATCGACGCCGACATTCACCGCCGCCTCGTCGAACTGGGTCGGGTCCACAACGCGTCGCCGTTCATGGTCCTGCATGCGGCGTTCGCCGTGCTGCTGTCGCGACTGTCCGGCTCCGAGGACATCATGGTGGGCAGCCCGGTGTCCGGACGTGAGGACACCGCCCTCGACGACCTCATCGGCATGTTCGTCAACACCCTGGTCCTGCGCACACCCGTCGACCCCGACCGGTCGTTCGCAGACCTCGTCGACGACGTACGCCGGATCGACCTCGAAGCATATGCGCACTCGCACATCCCGTTCGAGCGCCTCGTCGAGGTTCTCAACCCCACGCGTTCACAGGCGCGCCATCCGCTCTTCCAGGTCGCCCTGGTGGTCGATGCCGTCGAGTCCCGGACCCTGGATCTCAGCGGCGTCACGGCAACGGCGACCGAACTGGCGTTGCCCGTCTCGAAGTTCGACCTCCAGCTCACCCTCTCGCTCGCCCTCGACGCCGAGGGCCGTCCCGACCGCATCGACGCGACCTTCGAGTTCGCCACCGATCTGTTCGATGCCGACAGCGTGAACACGTTGGCGCAGAGGTTCGTCCGGATCCTCGACGCGGTCGGTGCCGATCCGGGCCGTGCGGTCGGCGACATCGCTCTGCTCTCCGACGCGGAGTACGCCAACCTCACGACACGCACCAGCGGCGCGGCAGTGGCCCCACGCACCTTGCGCAGGCTCATGCGCGACGCGGTCGACGCCGCCCCCGACGGTATCGCCGTCTCGTACGAGGGCCGCACCCTCACCTACCGTGAACTCGACGCCGCGGCGGGACGACTCGCGCGCACACTGCTCCATCGCGGGGTCGGCCCGGGCGATCTCGTCGCGATCGCGGTCCCGCGGTCGATCGACTCCGTGCTCGCGGTCTGGGCGGTGGCGCGGACCGGTGCCGGATTCGTCCCGGTGGACGTCACCTACCCGTCCGATCGAGTGCAGCACATGCTCGTCGATTCGGGTGCCGCGCTGGGGATCACGCGGGCCGAGCACGTGGACTCGCTGCCGGCGGACGTGGACTGGATCGTCTCGGATTCCGAGGCGGTACACCGGTCCGATGTGGCGGCCCCGGATGTTCCCGAGATCGAGGTGGATCCGCGCACCGTCGCGTACGTGATCTACACGTCCGGGTCGACCGGACTGCCGAAGGGCGTCGCGGTCACCCACCTGGGTCTGCACAACTTCTGTGTCGAACAGTTCCGCCGCTACGAGCCGACCCCCGACTCGCGGGTGCTCCACGTGGCGTCGCCGAGCTTCGACGCGTCGGTGCTCGAACTCCTGCTCGCACTGGCCCAGGCGTCGACCCTGGTGGTCTCGCCGCCGAACGTGTTCGGTGGTCCCGATCTCGCGGCACTGATCGCCCGCGAACGAATCACCCATTCGTTCCTCACCCCGTCCGTCGTCGCCTCGATGGATCCGGCGGGACTGGACTGCCTGCAGCATCTCGTCGTGGGCGGCGAGGCGTGCCCGCCGGAACTGGTCGCGCGGTGGGCACGTGGACGACACCTGTACAACGGGTACGGCCCGACCGAGACCACGATCATGACCAACATCAGTGATGCGATGGTGCCCGGTCGTCCGGTGACGATCGGCGGCCCGATCCGAGGCATGCGCTCGCTGATCCTCGACCGCCGCATGCATCCGGTACCTGCCGGTATCGCGGGTGAACTGTATCTGTCGGGCATCCAGCTCGCGCGCGGCTACCATGCGCGCGCCGGACTCACCGCTGAACGGTTCGTCGCCAACCCGTTCGGGGAACCGGGCGAACGCATGTACCGCACGGGTGACGTCGCGACGTGGACCGACCAGGGCGAGGTGATGTACCTCGGCCGCAGTGATTTCCAGATCAAGATTCGTGGACTGCGCGTCGAACTCGGGGAGATCGACGCGACCCTCGCGGGTCACCCGTCCATCGAGTTCGCCGCGACCGTCGGACACACCGGCCCGGCCGGAGTGACCTCGCTCGTGGCATACGTCCTGGCTGCACCCGGACACGACGTGGACGTCGCCGAACTGTCGCTGTTCGCAGGTAAGGTCCTGCCGACCCACATGGTTCCGGCGGTCATCGTCGTCCTGGACGAACTTCCCCTGACGCCGGTCGGCAAGCTCGACCGCCGGGCGTTGCCGGAGCCCGAATTCGAAACCCACGTGTTCAGGGCGCCGACCACGCCGATCGAGGAGATCGTCGCGAACGTCTTCATCGACGTCCTGGGGGTCGATCGTGTCGGCCTCGACGACGATTTCTTTGCGCTCGGCGGTAATTCGCTGATCGCGACCCAGGTGTCGTCGCGTCTGGGCGCGGCACTCGACGCACCCGTCCCCGTGCGGGCACTGTTCGAAGCGCCGACCGTGGCCGCGTTGGCCGCCCGCGTCGAGCAGGACACCGGTGAGGGTGCGCGTGCGGCCCTGGTGGCCGTCGATCCGCGACCCGACGAGATCCCGCTCTCGCTCGCGCAGCAGCGGATGTGGTTCCTCAACCGGTACGACACCGAGTCTGCCACGTACAACATCACATTCGCGCTCCGCATGGTCGGATACCTCGACATTCCGGCTCTGCAGGTGTCGGTGATCGACGTCGTCGACCGTCACGAGTCGTTGCGCACGGTCTACCCCGCCACCGATGCCGGACCGGTTCAGACCATCGGGTACGCGGCGAGCACGGTGCCGAACCTGCAACCGATCGACGTCCGCTCGCTGGACGAGCTGGAACGGCACGTGCACACGCTCGCCGGCGCCGGATTCGACGTCACCCGCGACGCCCCGATCCGTGCGAGCCTCTTCCGGCTCGGCGACGACGACCACGTCCTGGCGTTCGTCGTGCACCACATCTCGGCCGACGGGTGGTCGATGGCGCCCCTCGCCCGGGACGTCATGATCGCGTATGCGGCTCGCAAGGACTGGGAGTCGCCCACGTGGCCGCCGCTGGCCGTCCAATACGCGGACTACACGCTGTGGCAGCGCGAGGTGCTCGGTTCCGAGGACGATCCCCAGTCGTTGATCTCCCGGCAGCTCGGTTACTGGCGGAATGTGCTCGCGGACCTCCCCGACCAGTTGGATCTGCCGACCGACCGACCCCGTTCGGCCGCACCGACATTCCGGGGCGACACGGTCGAGTTCGAGATCCCCGGCGAACTGCACCGCGCTGCAGCATCATTCGCGCGCGACCAGGGGGCGACCCTCTTCATGGTCGTGCACGCGGTCCTTGCGGTGGTGCTGTCGCGGCTGTCCGGTTCCCGCGACATCGCGATCGGGACGCCGGTGGCGGGTCGTGGCGAGCAGGCGCTCGACGATCTGGTGGGGATGTTCGTCAACACGCTGGTCCTGCGCACCGACGTCGACCCGGCCGAGCCGTTCGCCGACTTCCTCGATCGCGCAGGCGAAGTCGCACTCGGAGCCTTCGGTCACGCGGACGTGCCGTTCGAGCGCCTCGTGGAGGTGCTCAATCCGGCCCGCGTCCAGTCGCGCCATCCGTTGTTCCAGGTCGCGCTCTCCTTCCAGAATCTTGCGCACGCGGCGCTCGAACTTCCGGGACTTTCGGTGTCGCGACAGGAGATCGACACGAACGTCGCCAAGTTCGACCTCGAACTGACCGTGGCCGAGAACATCGACGGGGCGGGTGTGCCGCAGGGCATGTCCGCGCAGTTCTCCTACGCGACGGATTTGTTCGATCGGGCGACGGTGGTGTCGTTCGCGGAGCGGTTCGTGCGGGTGTTGGGTGCTGTGGTGGCGGATCCTGCTGTGGTGGTGGGGGATGCGCCGTGGTTGTCGT
>NZ_JAIYEP010000079.1 GCF_020515525.1 Rhodococcus yananensis | reverse complement strand
GCCGCACGCGAACTCGACCCGACGGTAGGGGAGGAGTGGATCGCCATGGGGCACAGTCAGGGCGGGCACGCCGCGCTCTACACGGCGGCGACCGGCGCCGAACGTGCCCGAGTTCGTCGACACGCACCGGGGCGTTGTCGGCGGCCGCGGCGATGGCCTCCTCGAACTGCCGATGGTCGACCTGCGACCCCAGCATCAGGGCGAGCCGGGTGAGGAAACCCTCGCGGTCCGAGTCATCCGCCTGGTCCAGCGCGGCCGACAGGCCCAGCCACACGTTCTCCCGACGCTGTTCCTCGACGGTGATCTGCTCGGCCGGACGCGCGGGCAACGCCGGACCGCCCGGGGACGTTCCGGTGCGCAGTGCGGCGGCGACACCCGCCACCTCGGCGACCGGCACTCGGCACAGCAGGAGCCCGTCGGGGCGGATCACGAATGCCTCGCCGGGGGCCGCGCCCAGCGTGTCCGCGAGGTCGGTGGAGTCCACGAGGGTGGTTCCGGCCACGGGGATGCTGTCGATGACGAGGGCGCGGACGCTCTCGGGTGACAGCGCCTCCGCCAGCCCGGCGGCGCCGGCGGCGAGGGCTGTGCTGCCCGCCTCGTCGAGCCCGAATCCGATCACCGCGAAGCCGGTGCCGCGCACCCGGTTCAGGGAGGTGTCGACGAGGTCGACGCCGTCGACGATGCGGATCCGGCGGTCCTCGACAGGGTCTCCGGGCAGCACACCGTCGGTGCCGGCGGCGACCGGCCAGGTCAGCGGCGACAGTCGCGCGTGGGTGGCGCTGGACTGTCGGGGGTTGATCAGGTGGCCGAACTCGGGGCGGCCGACGGCGAGCGCGAGCACCGCGTCGCGGGTCGTGCGGTGGCCGTGGCTGCCGGGACTCATGATGAGTGTGGACTTGCCGGCGTTCGCGACGTTCTGCTGCCACGCGTTGTGCCGCTCGAACGAGTAGGCCCGCAGGAGACCGGCGTCGGCGTTGCCGTGGACGACCGCGGCGAGCTGCCACGCGAGGGTCTCGGCGTCCTCCATGCCCGAGTTCAGTCCGCGCACACCGAAGATCGGGACGAGGTGCGCGGCGTCGCCGGCGAACAGGATGCGATCGTGGGTGAACTCGTCCAGTGCGAGCGCGCGGGCGCTGTAGAAACCCTTCCATTCGAAGGTCCACGGCAGATCGTTCCGCAGCCAGTCGAGGTGCTTGGCGATACGCACCCGGATGGCGTCCTCCTGCGTCTCGATCTCGGCGTCCTCGGACGGATCGAGTTGGTAGTCGATGCGCCAGATGTCGCCGGGCTGCTTGTGCATGATGATCGTCGAGCCGGGGTTGCTCGGCGGGTCGAACCACACCATGCGCTCGGCGGGCAGGTCCGACTCCCAGTGGATGTCGGCGATGACGTAGCGACCCTCGTAGCTGGTGCCCTGCAGACGCAACCCGGCGAGTTCGCGCATGCGGCTGCGTCCGCCGTCGGCGGCGACGACGTAGCGGGCACGCAGGTGCCGTTTGCCGTCGGCGGTGTCGATCTCGAGGGTGACCTCGTCGTCGCCGCGGAGGATCCCGGCGATCGATGCCTGCCAGTGCAGGGTGATCAGGGGGTTCTGCTCGATGGTGTCGACCATGATCTGCTCGAACTCCGACTGGGAGACGTTGATCATGGGTGGGCGCACGTCGAAGTCGCGCTGCGGCATCCGGAAGTGCAGGACCTGTCGGTCGCGGTAGAAGCTGCGGCCACCGACCCACGGCAGCACGATCTTCTCGAGTTCGGCGCCGAAGCCGAGACGTCCGGCCGCTTCGAGGCTGTGCCGGGAGATGCAGATCGCGCGGCTGCCGAAGGACACCTGATCGGCGGCCTCGATGATCGTGACGGGAACACCGCGCTGGGCGAGGCCGAGGGCGGTGGCCATGCCGACCGGTCCGGCACCCACGACGACGACCGGCAGGGTGTCGTCGGACGGCGTCATCGACTCGAACGTCGAGGCGGGGTACTTGGGAGGCTGGTAGTAGGTCGACACGGGTCAGACACCTTCCTGGACGAGGGACTGCTTCTGCTCGACGCTCGTGCGGGCGGTGGGCACGCGCAGCAGCAGGATGCTCATGAGGCTGATCAGCGCGATCAGCACGAAGTAGCCGGTGATGGAGAGCGACGTGCCGGTCGCGGCGAACAGCGAGGTCGCGATCATCGGGGCGAGTCCGCCGCCCAGGATGGCGCCGACCTGGTAGCCGAGCGAGGCACCGCTGTAGCGGATCTTCGCGGGGAACAACTCGGCGAACAGCGCGGACTGCGGGCCGGCGCAGCACCCGAGCGTGAAGCCCAGGGTGATCATGGCCAGCAGCATCACCGGCAGGATCGCGGTGTCCATCAGCGGGAAGAACAGGGCCGCGGCGACGACGAGCGCGAGGGAGGCCTTGATGTAGATGGTGCGACGACCCACGTGATCGGAGCGCCACGCACTGTAGGCCATGCCGGCCATCCAGAACGGGCACGATGCGATGAGCAGCGTCAGCATCGTGGTCTTGCTGTGGCCGAGCTCGGTCTCGCCGTACTTGAGGACGTAGACCATGTAGGCGTACGCGATGCCGTTGGTCGCGATGAACGTTCCACCGGCCAGCAGCACGGTCTTCCAATGCTTCGTGAGGACCTCGAGGATCGGCATCTTCTCGTGTTCCTCGACCGGGGTGTTCTTGGTCGCCTTGAACTCCTCGCTCTCCTCGAGCCCGAGACGGATCCACAGGGCGACGACGACGAGCACGGCGGACAGCAGGAAGGGGATGCGCCAACCCCACGAGTCGAAGGCGTCGTCGCTCAGGAAGGCGGTGAGCGGCAGGTACACGAGGTTCGCGAGCAGCACGCCGGCGGGCACACCGAGTTGGGGCGCCGCACCGTAGAGGCCGCGTTTGCCCGCGGGGGCGTTCTCGGTGGCGACGAGCACCGCGCCGCCCCATTCGCCGCCGACGCCGAGGCCCTGGACGAAGCGCAGGGTCACCAGCAGGATCGGGGCGGCGACCCCGATGGAGTCGTAGTTGGGCAGCAGACCGATCGCGACTGTCGCGCTGCCCATGAGCAGCAGGGAGGCGACGAGCATCGACTTGCGGCCGATCCGGTCGCCGAAGTGCCCCATGACGACCCCACCGATCGGCCGGGCGATGAAGCCGACGGCGAGCGTCGCGAACGCCGCGAGGGTGCCGGCGACGTCGGAGGTGCCGGGGAAGAACTGATGACCGAGGACCAATGCCGCGGCGGTGCCGTAGATGAAGAAGTCGTACCACTCGATGGCGGTACCGACGAAACTGCCGAGTGCGGCCTTGCGGGCCGTTGCGGCCGACGACCGGGCGGTCGGGTCAAGGACGGTCATGTGATGCCCTCCGGCGGTGGATAAGGGTGGTCATCCGATGAACGAGCGTTCGGACGTGCTCCATGAATGATGTGGTCGGTCAGAATCGTTTGAAAAGCGCACAAATTCGGGCATGAATCACGGAAATCCCGTGAATAGGGTCGTTGTCCCTGCTCTCGCTATCTTTCGGCCCGGCGGGACGCCACCACGAAATCGACGAAGGTCTGTGCCACGCGACTGCGGAGAGCATCGTTTCGCCATGCGAGGAGAACGTCGACGGGTGCCGGCTTCGGTTCGGCGAACGGCCGCACCGCGATGGGCCGCCCCTCGTACGTCGTGTCCTGGGCCGGGCGCTGGAGCAGCAGCGACCACCCCAGACCCCGGCCGACGAACGCGCGGCACGTCTCGTAGTTCTGGGTCCGATACGCGACCACCGGTGAGAACCCCGCCTCGGCGCACACCGCCACCGCGTGACCCGAACTCGGGGGCGCGTCGAGCATCACCATGGGTTCGCGCGCGAGGTCCGTGAGCGGCACCGGTTCCCCGGACTGCGCACGCGGGTGGTCCGCCGGCAGCAGCAGCATCGGTTCGCGGGTGTCGAGGACGACGCTCTCGAGCCCCGGTTCGAGGTCGAGGTCGTAGAGGAACGCCACGTCCAGATCGTGCGAGTCGAGCAGCGCCCGCAGCCGGTTCTGGGTGTCCTCACGGAAGTCGACGCGGGCCCGCGGATGTACACGGGTGAAACCGGCGATCAGCGCAGGGAGCATCGTCGGGCCGAGCGACGGATAGCATCCGACCGCGACCGGACCGGCCACCGAACCCGCTTCCGACCGGGCGTCGCTCTCGAGTTCGGTGGCGAAGTGCAGCAGTGTCTCGGCGCGGCCGAGAACCGCGTGTCCGATCGGTGTGAGCCGCACACCGCGTGCCCGCTGCCGCACGAGCAGCTTCACGTCGAGTGCCCGCTCGAGGTCGGAGATCGCGGCGGACAACGCCGAATGCGACATGTGCAGTGCGTCGGCGGCGGCGGTGATCGTGCCCCACTCGGCGACCGCGACGAACGCCGCGAGCTGCCGGATCGTGTACGCGGGCACGCCCTCGGGTCGGACCATGTCGTCTGCGTCTCCGTGCGGCTGTGTGTCTCGGTGTGGCGCCGGGAGCTACGCCTTCGAGGCCCGGTGTTCGTCGCCCCCGGCGTCCTGCCCGGCAGTGTCCGGTTCGGCGGCGTCCGGTTCGGCGGCGTCCGGTTCGGTACCGTCGTCACCGCGCCGACGCGCATCGGTGACCCGCGCCAGCCCGCGTCCGAACACGTCGCCGACCACCCGGAGCGGATTGCCGACGGCGGCGAGATCGGCCTCGACCGCGGGATCCTCACCGTCCAACCATCCGGCGGCGTCGGCACCGCAGGCCGACCGGAAGTCGTCGAGGTCCCGACGCAACTGTCCCAGGGTGCGGACGGTACGGGCCGACGACAATCGCCGCACGGTCTCGAGCGGTGTCGCGGCGGCGGCGCGGGCGAGGACCCTGCGGCCCCGCCGCAACAGCTCACCGTCGTGGGTGAGGTGATCGGCGAGCAGCGCGCGGGCATCGGCGACCGCGGCCGGCCGGTCGGCGACCGCGGCCCGCGCGATGCGCACCCGGTGCCACGCCGCGAGGCACCCTTCCGTGAGCACGAGCACCTGCAGGGTTTCCCCGAGCAGCCCGTCGGTGGCGGCCGTCACGAGTGCCGCGGTCCCGGCCGCGGGATCGTCGTCCGATGTGTCGTCGTCCTCCCGGTCGGCACCGGGCACCGACGCGGCGTCGAGCAGACCGCCGGCACGGCTGCGCAGTCGGTCCACGGTGACCGCGAGATCGGCGCCCTGCCCGGCGACCGCCGCCCACTCCCCGTCGGGGAGCGACCCGCGCTGTTCGACGATCGCGACGGCACGGATCAACGCGTTGTGCCGGGCGACGACGTCGCCGAGATCCGGGGCTTCCGCCGCGTCCAGGACGCGACCGACCAGTCCGTTCGGGGCGTCGCCGCTCTGGACCCGTGCGATCGCCGCCTCGACCGACACCACCACATCGCCCAGCGCACGCACCACCGTCGCGGCGGTGCCGGGGTCGTGGGCAGCGGATCCGGGAGTGTCGGCCATGGGGTCCATGGTGCTACGGCCGAGTCGGGATTGCACCGATCTCCGCCACACGCGGCGTGGTCATCGGGTCGCCTGGTCTCCACCGGGGTGGGAGCCGACGCGCACCCACGCGCTCTCGAGCAGCGCGACGACCTCCGACTCGCGGCGTGCACGATACGCGCTGAGAACGCGGCGGGGGCGGGTCTCGTCGTCGAGACCGATCGCGTCGGCGAACGCCGCCACCACACCGTCCTCGGGGACGACCTCCGGTGTGGTGTATCCGACCAGTGCGAGCGCTTTGCGCAACGGATCGGCCCGGTCCGCGACGGTCCGCAGCGGCAGCACGTCGAACCGCCGGTCGGACCGGAACTCGAGCAACAACTCGCCGTATTCGTCGACCCCGATCTCGTCGAGGAACCGACGGATCGACCCGAGCCGGGGCACCGGCGAGGTCCAACGCAGCGGCTGACCGCCCAGCGGGGACGTGAGCAGGACGTCCTGTCCGGGTACGCACCCGACGATCCCCGCAACCGCCGACGGCACCGCGAACTCCCCGCCGCGCACATGATCGCGGGTCACCGGGATCCGCAACCGCCAACCGTCCTCGAACCGGTACAGCCGGCGGGTCCGCTCCGGCGGCACCGCCGGTACATGGGTGCGGCGACGGCGGCGCACGGTCCCGTCGACGACCTCGAAGTCGCCGCTGGCCGCGAACACCCGCGCCGACGTGTCGGACAGCGCGAAACGGTTCACCAGTGCGTCGGCGACCTTGTCGACGTCCGCGGTTCCGGCGGCATCGTCCACCAGCCGCGCGAGCCGTGTCGCGATGGCGGTGACCACGTCGGTGTCCCACTCGACGAGCCCCCACAGGCCGTCGGACACGCTGACGGTGAACCGGTCGTCGCCGGACAGTTCGTCGACGACCGCCGGCAGGTCGGCATTGACACCCATCCGCGCGACGAGGGTCTCGGCGGTCAGCGGGTCACCGATCACCTCGAGTACCTGCGCGGCACGGCCGGCCAGCGTGTCGGTCGGGGCCAGCAGCCACCCGTCGAACACCGTGACACCGCAGTAGTCCATCCACGACTCGAGTTCACCGGCGGGCAACCGCCACATCGAAGCGACGGCCGCAGGTTGCACCACACCGTTGGCCGATTCGAAATCCGCGAGCAGCGCCCTCGTCTGTTTCTGTGCTTCCGCGACGTCCGGCACCGCGATCCAACCGTCGACGACGGAACAGCGGTCGTCGAGCCGGTCGAGGACCTGCCACAGCGGGGCGTCGAGACCGGGCACGGTCCGCGCGAGCACCGGATGCTCCCGCAGAACCCGCTCGAACGCGGCGACCGGGTGCACATCGACCCGCAGCGCCGCGAGGAAGTCACCGACGGCCGTCCCGAACGGGAACGTCGACGGACCGTCGGCGCCCGCACCCGACGTGTCGTGCACCCGCCGGCGGAGCACCTCGAGGTCGGCGGGTGGCAGCGACGCCACGTAGTCCGCGAGTTCGGCGACCGGATCGGCCGGAGGCGTCACGGGGAGATCACGCGCGGTGAACGCGGCAAGCCGGAAGACGGCGTCCTGGATCTCCTCGGGCGCGCCGGTGTCGAGCCCCACCCCGAGCAGGGGACGGTCCCGCTCGTCGCGCAACAACCGCCACCGGGCCAGCGCCGCGAGATCGTCGACGAGCTGGTCGAGCACCGGCACCGCCGGCGCCGACGGGTCCACCTCGAGCGTCCCCGGTTCGGCGAGGACCGTCGACACCAGCGCGGCGCACACGATCTCGTGGACGGCGTCACCGTCCGCGCCGCGGACGTCGAACAGGTCGGCGGGGCTGCGGCTGAACAGTTCCGCGAGGGTGGGGGCGTGCGGCAGACGTCCGACGATCGTCGCGGCAGCCGCACTCAGGTCGAGCGCCCCGATCGGCACCTCCGCGGATCTGACCAGCCCGTCGGCGAACCGCAGTTCGGGGTGGTCGGTGACGTAGATCCGGGCGAGTTCCGCGCACAACTCGGGGATCTCGGTGTCGGAGGCGGTCTCGGCCGGTGACTGCTTCTCCCACCACAGCGGGGTGGGTGCGAGCGCTGCCAGCGCCGCGGCACGGGCCGAACCGTAGCGGTCGAGCCACGGCATCAGGTCCAGCCAGATCCGGTCGTCGAGTTCGGCGACCGAGAGTGCACGCGACCACAGCGACACGAACGGATGCTCCTCTTCCACATGTGCGGGCACAGGTGTGTCGCGCTCCGCGCGGAACGCCCGTGCAGGGCGTGAGCGCAGCGACGATGGCACTGTCGAACGCCCGATCCCCGAGCATACCGACCCGGTCCGGGGATCGTCGGTCACCGACGACGACCGTCGTGTCGGCCGCGGCGCCGGTCGTGTGGGGCGGGATCACCGTCCGCGCCGGGCCGTCAGGGAACGGCGGTGTCCCGATCGGGTCGCGCACCGACTTCGATGCCGCTGTGTTCGGCGCGCCATCGCAACAACACCAATCCCGCCACCGACGCGACGATCAGAGCTCCGACGGCGCCGTACACGTGCAACGAGTACACCGCGATTCCCGCTCCGACCAACCCCGCCAGCAATGCACACCACAGCAGCGCTTTTCCGACGACCGCTCCCATAACGCACGTACCTTCCGGCAAGTCCCCAACCGATCGTCCACGATAGTGTCACCCGTCGCGAACACCGCAGAACCCGCCCGGTGTGTCCCGGACGGATACTCGGTGTGTCCCTCACCGATGTCGGGGCGCGGCCGGTCCGACGAACACAGGAGGATGCAGTGCAGACACGATCGACGGACGAGGTACCCCCGCGTGATGTGACCCTGCGCGACGTGACCCTGCGCGACGGGCTGCAGCTCACCGGAACGTCGCTGCCCACCGCGCGCAAAGCCGAGATCGTGCGGGCGCTGCTGGCCGCGGGCGTCCCCGAACTCGAGATCGGCTCGCTCGCCCGCCCCGATCTGGTGCCGCCGATGGCCGACACTCTCGACCTCGTCGGGTTGCTCGACGAGGACGAACTCGAACGGTGCTGGGTGTGGGTGGCCACCCCCCGACACGTGCAGAAGGCGATCGCCGCGGGAATTCGCAACGTCCAGTACTGCTTCTCGGTGTCCGCTGCGCACAACCGCGCGAACATCGGCCGCGACACCGAGGACAGCCTCGCCGCGCTGCCCGCCGCCGTCGAGACCGCGCTGGCCGCGGGCGGCCGTATCCAACTGTGCCTGGCCACGGCGTTCACCTGCCCGTTCGACGGGCCCGTGGACCCCGACCGGGTGCTCGGGATCGCGTGCGATCCGCGGGCCGACGGCACGTGCGACATCGTCGTCGCCGACACCCTCGGTCAGGCGGTGCCCGCGCAGGTGTCGTCGTTGATCTCCCGCGTCGCCGACGAGTCGCCGGGGCGACGAATCGTCTATCACGGTCACGACACGTGGGGCCTGGGTGTCGCGAACTCGCTCGCCGCCGTCTCGGCCGGCGCGTCCGTCGTCGACGGTGCGCTCGGCGGGCTCGGCGGCTGCCCGTTCGCGCCGGGCGCCAGCGGCAACACCGCCAGCGAAGATCTGCTGTTCGCGACCCGACCGTCGTGGCTGCGCACCGACGTGTTCGCCGATCTGGTGCGCCTCGGCGAGTCGATCGTCACCGAACTCGGTGAACCGAACCGGTCCCGGGCGCGCCAGGGTGCCCGTTCGGAGGCGGAGGCGTTCGACTGGGTGCTCCGGTGACCGGCCCGATGCGATTCCTGATCGCCCCCGACAGTTTCAAGGGCACCCACTCCGCCGGCGAGGTGGCCGCGGCGATCGCGGCGGGTGCCGAGGCCTCCGGACATCGCGCGATCCGGATGCCCGTCGCCGACGGCGGCGAGGGCACCCTCGACGCGGTCACCGCGGCGCTGCACCTCGACCGGGTCGACGTGGATGCCGTCGATCCGTGGCGACAGCCGTGCCGCGGATGTTTCGGCCTGTCACCGGACGGGACCGCCGTCGTGGAACTCGCCACCGTCAGCGGACTGACCACCGCGCACGACGGACCCCGCGACCCCCTCGTCGCCGACACCTACGGCACCGGGATGGTGATGGCCGCCGCCGCGCGTGCCGGTGCCCGCCGCATCGTGGTCGCGGCCGGTGGATCGGCGACCACCGACGGTGGACTGGGCGCGATCACGGCGATCGACGACGCCGGTGGTCTGCGGGCGGCGACGGTGACGGTACTGACGGACGTCACCACCCGCTACACCGACGCGGCACGGGTGTTCGGGCCGCAGAAGGGCGCCGACCCCCACGGCGTCGAGGTGCTCACGGCGCGACTCGACGCGCTCGCCCGATCGTTGCCGCGCGATCCGCGTGACGTCGACGGCACCGGCGCCGCCGGTGGATTCTCCGGCGGGATGTGGGCGCGTTTCGGGGCGGAGCTACGGTCCGGTGCCCACTTCGTGCTCGACACGGTGGGATTCGACGCTGCCGTCACCGACGTCGACGCGGTCGTCGTCGGTGAGGGACGGTTGGACGGCCAATCACGGGCCGGGAAGATCGTCTCGGCGATCCTCGAACGGTGCGCCGGCGTCCCGGTCGTCGCGGTCGTCGGGTCCGTCGGCGACGACCTCGGCGACTTCCGCGACCGGTTCGCCGGAGTCCTCGTCGCGTCCGACGTGGACGCGTTGACCCGCGCCGGCACCCGCCTCGCCGATGTGGTGCGGGGACGTTCGGAGTAGGTGCCCGTCATGCGCGCACCCCCCACCGATGCAAGACCTGGCACTGCGCCGGCCGCATCGAAAAACGCGTCATGCCGAGCCGCTGCGACTGCTGCGAGCGACCCCTCCGCTCGAACCGAAAGACCATCGCAGAGGCACCGGGCACAGTCGCGCACTGGGGAAACGGACGGTGCCAATCCTGCCACCGGAGGGAAGCCCGGCGGTGATGGGAGACCCGAGCATCTGGTGGTGCGCCGGGTCAAGGATGCACGTTTCCCGGACGCGTTGTTTCCGGTGTGGCGGTATCACCCGTTCACCCGCCAACTCGACCCTGACCACCGTCGAGGCCGACCTCGTCCACCGCAGACATGCGATCATCGAAACGGTGTTCGCCGACCTGATCGACGGGCCGCTCGCCCACATGCCGTCCGGGTCGTTCGGAGCGAACTCCGCGTGGGTGCTGTGCGCGGCGATCGCCCATAATCTGCTGTGCGCCAACGGTATCCTCGCCGGTGAACGTTACGGTCGTGCTCGCGAAGCGACCCTGCGCCGGCGGATCGTATGTTGGTCTCGCCGGTCACCAGGTCGGCGGAGCGTGGATCGAGCGCACGAGCACGGGCCGTGAGATCGAGCAGGTCTTGCTCGGACGGCCGGGAGGGCGCAGGACGAGTACGTCCGATCGGGAACAGTATCGATCTCGGCTGCCGTTTCCCACGGCGGTCGGCCCGGTGAAACTCCATTTCTCCCCCTCGTGTTCGGTGCGTCTTTCAGGTCGGGCTTTGCGTATCGAACTGCGTCGATGACACGTCCCTCGGCGGCGCGCGCCCTGCGGCGAGTTCGTGTTCAGCCGCCAGCGGTAGTCGGCGGGGATTCGTGGGTCGGGTGCGTGCGAGTGGTGCGGCGGCGCGCCGCGGCGATGAGCCAGGCCGCGGCCAATGCTCCGGCGCCGATGCCGGGCCAGAGCGGCCCATCGATGGTGAACCAGACTGCGAGGCCGGCCCACAGCGCCGCGAGCACCACGCAGGTGGTGGCACCGGGGCTACGGGCGGGGCGGGCTCCAGCGCTGTTCATGTTCCCCTCCTGGTGGCCGTGGACTCGACGTGTGTGCCGGTCGTGTAGTCGTCGACGAACAACGTCATCGACTCGATCACCGCAGCAAGTGGATGATCGAACGCCGCGCGCGCGTTGCGTGCGCAGATCGACCGCGCCTCCCCGTCCGGGTAGAGGCTGGTGATCGCCGCTGTCGGGGTGAACCGGCCACCGAGCTCGTTGTCCGGGTCGGTGCGTCCGGTCCACCACCGGACCTGTGCGCGTTCGAGGGCGGTGTCGCAGGTGACTTCGACGTCGACGATGGTCAGGTCGGTGTAGCCGGCGCCGCCGAGTTCGGTGAGCAGCCGTGCGCCGAGGCCGTCCCAGCGGAAGGTGCCTTCGATGACGATGTTCTCCCCGTCCTCGATGCACCGCTGCTGCACCATGTCCAGGACCTGGGTGGATTCGCGGTGCACAAGGGTGGCCAGCTCGCGAGGGCGCAGGGGCCGCCCGTCCGGCAGCACGGTGACCAGCAGGTCGTCGTAGATACCGCGGGCGAGACCGTCGCGGATGAGGTGGTCTTGATCCGATCCGAGTCGAGGACGCGCCAGCCGTTGCCGGCCAGGCCACGGTGTTCGATGGCCGTGGACTTGCCGGCGCCCGGGACACCGGCGGTGACGATCGCGCAGCGGCCGTCGTGGTCGATACCGGTCTGCTCGGCCAGGTAGGCGTCGACGATCGCGTCCCGGATGCGGCGGCGGCGCGGATCGGCGGCGAAGAGCCGGAAGCTCGCGCGGTCACCGGCCGCGTCGAGTATCCCGCCGGGCATACACCACTCGTCGAGAACCGTATGGGTTGTGAGGCAGGGTGGGTTCACTCGCGGCGGCTCGCCGCCCGCTGCGACGCGGTCGCGTCGAACAGTCGCTGATAGTCCTCGTCGCTGAGCAGGTCCCCGGCGCGTTCGATCTGATCCCAGGTGCCGCGCACGTAGACATCGGCGGCGGGGTCATCGGCCGGGGTGCCACCGAAGGTGTAGTCCCAGTGCTCGAGTTCGGTCATCATCTGCTCGTGGGTTAGTTCACCGACCGCGTAGCGCAGAAGCACTTCACGTGGGGTGCGCTCGCGGACATCGGGCCGCAGACGGGCCTTCTTGAGCAGGCGGCTGATCTCAGGCTGCTCCACTCCGACACGGCGTGCGATGTCGCGCTGCGACCATCCGGCCTCGGCCGCGGCGAGGACCGCGCGCAGCTTCTCCAACCGCTCCAGTTCCGCGCGGGGGGAAATCGCGCGGAGTTGCCGCTCGATGTCGTTCTCGAACGCTATCGTCATCGACTTCACCACCTCAACTGGGGATATACCAAATGGTATCACCTGCGGGCTCGGGCCGTAGCACGAGCCCACCCCGGGCGCACTGCCGAACACACATGCAAGGGGCTACGGCGTGTACCAGCGCGGCACCGGCCAACCGGGTGCATCAGGAACGCCGGCCCACCGACTGCGCGCGGTCGCATCGTTCAGGAGAAGCCTCAGGGCAGCTGTGGCGGGGACTTCACCCGACCTGGTTCAACCAGGACGCATGCACCGGGGTATGCACCATGACCGCGTTCGGGTACCGCTGGGACAACCGATCGATCGCGGCCTTCCCCCGGTGTGAGGAACCGTTATCGACGATCCAGAAGACACGCCGGGCCGAGGCGTACAGTTCTGCCGTCATGACCTGATCGACCAGCGCGGTGAACGGCTCGATGCCGGTGGAAGATTCGCACCGCCCGAACACGCGAGCATGGTGCACGTCGTACGCTCCGAGATAGGCCAGCGCACCGCTGCGGCGGTAATCGTGATTGATGCGCATCGGCAGGCCCGGCCGGCGCGGTGGCGTGGCAACGGTCCCGGGCCTGGATCGACGGTTTCTCGTCGGCGCAGATCACGTACTCGTCCGCACCCAACGCCACACCCCGGTAGGTGCGGGCATACAACTCCAGCACCACCGCGGCCTTCGCCTCGAACTGCGGGTCGCGGACGAAGATCCATGACTGATGCTGCCAGGGTTTGAGGGCGTCGTCGGCGAGCCAACGCCGCACCGTCGACACCGACACGGCGATGTGGTCGGCGAACAGGTGCCGGGCCAGCTCTGCGGTGCTCCACCGGGAGAGCGGCACACCATGTTCGGCCGGCAACGCGCACGCCCACGCGGTGACCTGCGCACGTTCGGCTCCGGTGTACACCGGCGGCCGTCCCGACCGCGGCGCATCGACCAGCCCCGCCAGGCCGTCGGCGGCGAACCGGCCGCGCCACTTGCGGGCGGTATCGACACAGATGCCCAGGTCGGCGGCGATCTGCGCGTTCGACGCCCCGTCCGCTGCGAGCACCACGATCAACGCCCGCAGCACCTGCCGCTGCGGGGTGGTTCCGGCGCGGATCCTGCGTTCGAGTTCGGTACGGTCGGCCGGGCTCATCTCGATCGGCACCGCCACCGCTGTCACCACGACCACCACACCGGCATCCCCAGTTCGCTCATTACTCAACCGTGGCAGAGTCGGTGCGCGTGCCGTCATCACGGCTGGCCGTCGTCTCGGGCACGATGGGTCCCGTGCCGAAACCTCCCCCGGAGTCGACGAAGAATTCGCTACGTCTGCGGATACTGCACCGTGCCCGTGAACGCTGGCCGCAACTCGACGGCGTCGACGTCCGCTTCCGGGGTGGGTTCGTCTACGTCGACGGCACACTCACCAACGGTGCAGTGCTGCCACTGCTGCGGCTGCGTTATCTCGGTTCGGCTCGTGCCTGGGGTTTCGCGATCTACCTGGCCAGCAGCGGCAAATACCAGGACTCCGTCCTGCCCCGCGGACTGCCCAGCGGTGGTCCCGAAGTAGCTCTGGACTGCGCCTGCGGCCTCTACCTCGCCGATCCCATCGCCTGGCAAACACCCCCGACGAACTTCTGACCAGGACCACTAAGCCTGGATACACCGATCCAGTAACGGCTGATCGCGAGTCGTAGACACGAAATGCCCTGCCGTAGTGGAAGAATCGATCTTGTCTAGGGATCAGTTCACACCACAACGGAGGGCATCTCGCGGATGCAACTATCTCACACCCGACCCGTCGCCGCGGCGAGGTTCGACGACCCGAATCTCGTGGCGACCGCGGGACTGGTCCCGATGATGGCATTGGCGCAGGCCGGCGACCTGCTCACCCGCCGACGACGTCCATTCCCAATCCCCAATGGGGATCGGTCAATGCCTTCACAAGCAGATCGTGCTTCCTCTCCACCTCCCGATCGAACTCGAACCAGAACTTGAGACTGTCCGGTCCACCGCCGTACGCGTATGTCAGGTGAGCAGAGCTGAACTCGGTGAAGAGCCATGGTCGACGTCTACTCGCGCCGGATCTTGGGTTGGCGGGTCATGACGTCGAAGGCCACGCCGCTGGTGTCCGGCGTTCCCGAGCAGGCGTTGTTCACCCGGCGAAGGATCGATTCCTGTTTTACTGCAACAGGTTTGGTACATCACTCCGATGCGGGCAGTCAGAACACGTCGCTGGCGTTCACCGAGGCATCGATCGAATCGGGGATCGCCGGCTCCATCGGAACCGTCGGCGACGCCCTCGACAACGCGTTGATGGAATCGACGATCGGGCTCTACAAGACCGAGCTGATCGACCGCCGTTCGTCGTGGACGGGTCGGGCCGAGGTCGAGCGGGAAACCGCCGAGTGGGTCCGATGGTTCAACGCCGACCGACTGCACTCCTCGATCGGCTACCAGACGCCGATCGACTACGAGACGCGCTACTGTGAGCAGCGCACCACTGCCACCTCGTCACTCGAGGTGGCCTGAACGAAGTCTCCAACGGATCCAGGGCGGTTCACACTGCCCGCATCACGGTGCATGGCGCATGCCGAGGTGGATACGTCAGGGCTGCCGGGAAACGGTGTCCCCGCAGGGATCCCCGGCCGGCTCGGGCACGTCGCCGGGGACCGGGCCGGAGTCCGGATCGGAACGGTGCGACGGCCACGACACCGGCCTGTCCTCCGCGCACGGGTCGGGCGCCGGCGACGACTCCTCCCCCGCCGGCGCCGACTCCCCTGCCGGCGGCGGGACCGGCACCATCGTCTCCGTGACGGTCGCGGGCAGCTGATCGCCGGAACGTGCGGCGCCGCCGACACCGACCGCGAGACCACCCCCGAGCAGTGCGGTGAGCACACCGAGGACGCACACGAGCACCCACGCGGGACGCCGTCCACCCGCCGCGGTCGCAGTCGCGGTGGGAGGGTCCTGCGCCGCAGCGACCAGCGCCGCACCGGTCGCGCGATGCCACGGCACGCCGTGCGGCGCCACGAACGGCACCCCCAGGACGGTCGCGAGTTCCCGAGCCGGACCACCGTCCCCCGGACGCAGGTCGAGGAACACCAGCGCCTGCGGTGCTGCACCGGCCCGCGCAACGGCCTCGTCCGCGACGTCGGGCAGCGACTCGACGTGCCCCGTCACCGCGTCGCCGTCACGGACCACCGACGACAACACCGTGGCCGACCGGATGTCGACGATCGACACCGATTCGGTGTCGTCGGTGCGGGTATGCACAGCGATCACCGTGTGGTCGGCGAGTTCGTGCGCGCCGCCGAGGAACACGAGCCGCGCCCGGTCGAGAGGAACGACGTCGACGGGTACGGCGGTGACCTCCGCGACCGCGGCGACGAGGTCGTCGGCCGGCCCCGCTCCGGGCGCGGTGACGATCCCGATCCGGTCGACAGTCACGGACGCGGCCTCGGCCCGCTCCGACATCGCGGCGACCGCGGCGGCCACCGCATCGGGTGTCGTGACGTCGGGATCGGCGGGCCACCGCTGGCAGTCGAACGGCCCGAGCAACGTGACGTCGGCGTCGACGAGCGCGGCCGTGATCTCACCGTCGTCCACGGCCACACCGAGCACAGGACGCATCCGCCCTCCCTCCTCGCCGATCAGCCGGATCCCGTACGACCGACCGAGCCTAACCGACGGCCTGCGGATAGCAGCCGATCGTGAGCGACACGACGGCCGACCGGGTGCCGTTGAGTGTGACGTACGAACCGTCGGATGCGAACAACCTCACTGCCGGTGCGGGTAGATCGAGTCGATCGTGGAAACCCGCGGCGCGGGCGCGCCCCTCGAACACAGCGGCCGCGGCACGCCGTTCCGCGGCGGTCAGGACGATGCCGCTGGCCCGAATCGGCAGGTGCACCCGCTCACCCCGCCCACCGTCCGCGGTGACACACAGCGATCTCGTTTCCTCCAGGCGACCGGTGAACACCAACGCGGGGTATTCGTCCGACAGGGCCGCGGTGATGTCCTCCAGCACACGCATGTAGTGCGCGGTCGCACCCACGTGGTCGGCGGCGACCGGTTCGGGCACCGCGACGAACCTGGTGGACGTACATCCCGTCACGACGGCGAGCACCAGGAACCACGGTGCCGCCCACACCCCCCGCCTCACCGGACCCCCTGCACCGCACCGACGACGACCGCGGCCACCCCGTACGCACTCGTCGTGCCGGGGGTCAGGTACGCGCTGTGCCCGGTCGAGGCCGCCAACGGTCGACCGTCCACGCCGACGCTCGCGCCGCTCGGAAGGTGGGTGAACCCGGCCAGCCCGCTCGGATCCGAACCCGTCACACCGAGATCCGCGATGATGTCGCGTTCCGCCTCGACCAGATACGCGGCGCCCTGCGCGAGCCCGAGCGTGGACACGTCGTCGGTGCCGATCCACGGGGCGCCCAGGAACACGGCGCTGTCGGCGGAGGCACCCTGCTGCAGAGCCAGACCCGCCGTCCACGCGCCGTACGAATGCCCGACCACCGTCACGTTCGTGTCCGCGTCGTCGAGGCCGGTGAGGAACGGAGCCAGGCGCGCGGCACCGACGAGCGCCGCGTCGTCGGCGAGCGGGCTGCGCTCGGCCACGACCATGCCGGTGCCGAAATGCGGGGCCTGGTAGTTCAGCCACGTCACGGTGGCCACCGCGGCCTCGTCGCCCCCGAGGAACCCCGCCGCGGTGGTGCGCAGCTCGGAGATCTGCTCGTCGTATCCGGCCAGGTTGCCCTGCACCGTCGACCCGGTGCCCGGGACGTACACGGCGACATGGTCCGCCGTGTCGACGTCACCGACCGCAACGGCGGCCATCGCCTCCCGCCCGGACAGGTCCAGTGCGAGAAGTTGCCGGTCGCCGAGCGCGAGGGTGGATTCGACGGCGTCGAGCGCCGCGAGTTTGCCCACGGTCTGTTCGAGACCGGCGTCGGCGTTCGAGAACATCCCACCGAAGATGTTCGAGTCCAGTTCGGCGCGCAACGCCCGCGCGACCCCCTCGAGCCGGGCCCGCTCGTCGTCGAGGATCGTGCGGTTCGCGAGATCACGTACCGCACCGGGGATTCCGTCGAGGTTCCCGATCCGGTCGGGGCTGGACGCGAGCAGCGCGGCGCGATCCTCGTCGCTCAGGTCGTGCCACCACCGTGCGACGTCGGCGGGCGCGGTGCCCGCGGGCGGCACGTCCGATGTCGCGGTGTCGCCCGGCCAGGAGGCGCGCTGACCTCCGAATCCGTGGAGCTCCGTACCGGACGGCCCGTCGGGCCCCGTGTCGAAGCTGCGGGCGAGCACCGCCGCCGCCTCACGATCGAGTTCGTCTGCGCGGGTGAGTAAGTCCTCGACCTTTCGCTGCGCGGCGTCGCGGGCGTCCGGGGTGGTTCCGTCGCCGGTCGCGATCTCCCCGCCGTCGCCGATCGTCATGCCCCGGTCCGCCGCCCACCTCTTCAGTCCGGCGAGTTCGGCGTGCAGGCCCCGCAGCCGGGTCTCGACGTCGCGGGCGCACACGCTGATCGATCGCAGCGAATCTGCCTGTATCGCTGCGAGTTCCAACACCCATCGGCTCGGTTCGTCGGCGGCCTCCCGGGCCCGTCCCGTCCACGCGCTCTCGCGTGTGTCCGTCCCCCCGAACGACAACGCGACCGCCATGGACGTGCGCGTGTCGTCGAGTACACCGGCGTATCCCTCGAATCCGACCGCGAGCCTGTGCAGCGCATCCGGATCCCATTCGGCCAACTGTCGAAGATCCATCGTCCACCCCCTCGCACGCAGGGTACTGGACGGTGAACGGCACCCGGCCCGAGCGGATCCGCTCGTGCTCGGCCAGAGCAGCGCGGTGCCGACGAGCACGGCGATACCGATGGCCACGAGCAGGCCGA
>NZ_JAIYEP010000078.1 GCF_020515525.1 Rhodococcus yananensis | reverse complement strand
TGGTAGCCCCAGCTACCAGAAACGCGCACGGGTCAGCGGGTCGGCTCGCAGACGAACGCGACGGGTGTGCGGCCGATGCGGGTGAGCACGACGCTCAGCGGCCGGTCTCCGCGGAGTTTCAATCGCGGACGCAGCACCGCGGGGTCGGCATCGACCCCGCGTACGAGGATCTCCACCGATCCGCACTCCAGACGTGCGAGCGTCTGCCGCAGCGCCTTCTCGGTGTACTTGAGTTGTTCGAGGATCCGAAATCCCCGCACGCCGTCGGGAACTGCGTCACCGGTGAGATAGGCGATGCGCGGATCGAGCTGCCACAGTCCGTGCGCGGCCGCGTAGTGCCGGACCAGCCCGGCACGGACGACGGCCCCGTCCGGATCGATGATCCACTCGCCCGGTGGCCGATCCGGGATGTCGTCGTCGTGCTTGTCGGTGATCTCGAATCCCGCACCGTCACCGCGTAATACCGCGGCTCTGCGCCGCACACCCGGCTCGGCGAGACCCCGCGAGTAGAGGCACGCCTCGCGCACCCCACCGTCGAGTGAGACCACTTCGACCTCGCCGTCCCAGTCGAGCGCATCGAAATCCAGTCCGGGAGCGCACTTCACAGCGAGTTCCCGACCTCGATACACGTCCAGGAGGTCGGGCAGCGGAGGTTGCAGCATCGCCGGATCGTGGGTACGGCGACCGCCCGAACGCCGGGCCGGGTCCGCGACCACCGTGGTGCCGCGCGTGACCGGACTCAACGCGTCGGCGCGGAGAAGGTGCGCCGCGGGCACGTTGTGCGCGGCCATCGCGAGGCGCACCGCGTCGAGATCGCTGCCGATCACCGTATCCGCGACACCGACGAGTGCGGCGAGTTCCGCGCCGATCGAGCACGTCACGTCGTGCACCACCCGACCGGCGAGTCGTCGCGCCCGGTGTGCCGCGACGACGGCCGGTGTGGCCTGCTGGACCGCGTCGTCCGTGAGGAGCCAGTCGCGCGCCCCGTCGAGTTTGAGTGCGGCCTTGCGGCGCGCCAGCACGGTCTCGACCAGCATCGCCGTCCTGTCGCCGAAACGCGTACGCGCCCAGCTGATATCAGCCAGGCGCGTACGCGTGGTCAACTCGAGGGTGTCGACACGACCGAGCGCGTCGACACCGTCGGCGGACGCGAGATACTCGACGTCCGCGAGGGTGAAGTCGTATCCCAACTACTTACCGGGCTTCACACCGGTGATCATGACGTTGTAGAAGAAGCTGCGCGGCACGACGTGCTTGAGTACGTTGTCGTCGACCCAGCTGAGCGCCTTCCACCCGCCGAAGGCGAACTTGGCCCAGTTCCAGCCCAGCTTCTCCTCGGGCACAGCGGCCTCGAAGGTGCGCACGGGCCATCCGAGAAGCGCGGCAGCGAACTCCTCGCTCGACGCCTTCGCCTCGATCGCACCGGCGGACTCCGCCAACTTCTCGAGATCGGACGGGTCGAAGGTGTGCAGGTCGACGACCGCTTCGAGTGCGGCGGCCCGTGAGGACTCGTCGAGTTCGGTCTGCGGGCGACGCCAGTCGCTGAGGAACGGCAGGCGGGTGACGTTGGTGGTCGCCTCCCAGGTGATCCGGCCGAGCCAACGCGCGTAGAAGTTGCCGACCGTGCTGGGTTCGCCGGCGAACACGAACCGGCCGCCCGGCTTGAGCACGCGCAGCACCTCCCGCAACGACTGTTCGACGTCGGGGATGTGGTGCAGCACGGCGTGACCCACGACCAGATCGAAGGTGTCGTCCTCGTACGGGATGGTCTCGGCATCGGCGACCCGGCCGTCGACGTCGAGTCCGAGGTTCTCGGCGTTGCGGAGCGCGACCTTGACCATGCCGGGCGACAGGTCGGTCACCGATCCCTTCTCCGCGACTCCCGCCTGCATCAGGTTGAGCAGGAAGAAGCCCGTGCCGCAGCCGAGTTCGAGCGCGCGACCGTACGGCAGGGGCTGCTCACCCGCGGCGGCGTCGAAACGTCCCTTCGCGTAGTCGATGCAGCGCTCGTCGTAGGAGATCGACCACTTGTCGTCGTAGGTCTCGGCTTCCCAGTCGTGGTAGAGGACCTGCGCGAGCTTGGTGTCCTCGAGGGCGGCCGCGACCTGTTCGGCGGTGGCGTGCGGGTTCGGGGCGGGATCGGTCCCGTCGGTCCTGCTTGCAGTCATGACGGTGATCCTACCCGGCAGTAAGCTCTCGACAAGAGTTCCGTTCCCGCTTCTACTCGCCGACGAACTCGGCCTTGCCGGGCCCGTTCTCGATGAACGACTGCATACCGATCGTGCGGTCCTTCGTGGCGAACAGACCCGCGAACAGATGCTGCTCGATCTTCAGCCCGGTGTCCAGATCGGTGTCGAGCCCCTGATCGATCGCGGCCTTCGCGGCCGCCAACGCACGCCCGGCCCCCTTGGTGAACTGTCCCGCCCACGCGCGCGCCGCGTCGTACACCGAATCCGGTGCGACGACCTCGTCGACGAGTCCGATCGCGAGGGCTTCCTCCGCACCGACGAACCGGCCGGTGAACACGATGTCCTTCGCCTTCGACGGCCCGACCAGCCGCGCCAGACGCTGGGTTCCGCCGCCGCCGGGGATGATGCCCAACAGCACCTCCGGTGTGCCCAGTTTCGCGTTGTCACCGACGATGCGCCGGTCGGCGCCGAGGGCGAGTTCGAGACCACCGCCGAGTGCGTAGCCGGTGATCGCCGCGACCGTCGGCTTGGGGATCTCGGACACGGCACCGAGTGCGGACTGCAGGTCGCCGATGATCTCGCTCATCTGCACGTAGGTCATGTCGACCATTTCCTTGATGTCCGCACCGGCCGCGAACACCTTCTCGCCGCCGTAGACGATCACGGCCTTGACGTCGGCGCGGACGGTCGCCTCCCGCGCGGCAGCCCGGATCTCCTCCTGCAACTGCCGGTTCAGCGCGTTCATCGGCGGGCGATCCAGCCGGATGGTGCCGATGCCGTCGGAAACCTCGAGTGTCACGAATTCAGCCATGCCGTTCAGCCTAGAGTGCGGCTCAGATGTCGGCGCGCCGTGCCCACGGATGCGGACCACCGGCCTCGTAGTAGCCCTCGTCCCCGCCGAACGAGATGTGGATGTGCCCGTCGACGCGGCTCATGCTCGGCAGGACCGCCGGTATGTCCGGCTGCGCCGCCAGGACGTCGGCGACCGTGTCGTACCGCGCCAGCGCGGCGAGTTGGCTCCAGGTGGGCGGCAGCAGCACCGATCCGCCTGCCTTCCAGTCGGCGAGCGCTTCCTCGGCGGTCAACCAGCGCACCCGCTCGGCCTCGCTGGTCTCGCCGTCCGCGTGCTGTCCCTGCGGGGCAGCCGCCACGAAGAAGTACGTGTCGTAGCGGCGACGTTCACCGAGAGGGGTGATCCAGTTGGCCCACGGCCGCAGCAGATCGGTGCGGACCACCAGATTCTCGCGGGCGAGGAAGTCCCCGAACGACAGTTCGCGGGCCTCGAGTCGGCGACGGGCGCCGGCGTACCGGGCGGTGTCGGCGACGACGGTCGTGTCGTCGGGACCGGCGAGCAGCACCCCGCACTCCTCGAACGTCTCGCGCACCGCGGCGAGGACGAGAGCCTGGGCACGCTCCGGGGTGGTGGCGAAACGGTCCGCCCACCACTGCACGTCCGGCCCGGCCCAGCGGACCGTGGCGTCGCTGTCGGACCGGTCGACACCGCCGCCGGGGAACACCGTCATGCCGCCGGCGAAGTCCATTCCGACGACGCGCTGCAGCAGGAAGGTCTCGATGCCGCGCGCGGAGTCGCGGACGAGCACCACGGTGGAGGCGTCCTTGACCGGCACCGCGGCCGGATCGAAGGGGCGGACGTCATCAGGGTCGGACATGGGTCCCACCGTAGACGACGCGGCACGCCCCTCCGTGCGCGGCGTCACACTCGACGGTGTCGGCCCGCCTCGTGTGTGCGACGCGCGAAGAACCGGCCGTCGATGCGGTCGAGGGCGATCGACTGGCCGAACGCCTCGCTGAGGTTCGCGGCCGTGATGACATCGTCGATCAGGCCCTGCGCGACGACCCCGCCCTCTTTCAGGAGCAGACCGTGCGTGAATCCCGGCGGGATCTCCTCCACGTGATGGGTGACCAGCACCGTCGCGGGGGCATCGGGATCCGCGGCGAGGGTCGCCAGTCGTGCCACGAGATCCTCGCGGCCACCGAGATCGAGGCCGGCGGCGGGTTCGTCGAGCAGGAGCAGTTCGGGATCGGTCATCAGGGCGCGTGCGATCAGCACCCGCTTGCGTTCACCTTCCGACAGGGTGCCGTAGGTGCGGTCGGCGAGGTGCTCGGCTCCGAGGCTTTCGAGCATCTCGACGGCGCGTTCGGTGTCGACGTCGTCGTACCGCTCGCGCCACCGGCCGAGGACGCCGTATCCAGCGGAGACCACGAGATCGGAGACCGACTCGTCGGACGGCACCCGGCTCGCGAGTGCCGCCGAGGACAGGCCGATCCGCGGACGCAGCTCCGACAGATCGGTGCGGCCGAAGGTCTCGGCGAGGACGTGGGCGGTTCCGGACGTCGGGAAGGTCTCGGCGGCCGCGACCCGCAGCAGCGAGGTCTTGCCGGCGCCGTTGGGGCCGAGCACCACCCAGCGCTCGTCGAGCTCCACCCTCCAGGTCACGGGGCCGACGAGGACGTTGCCGCCCCGCCGCACCAGAACGTCGTCGAATTCGATGAGGAGATCGGGATCAGGTTGTGCCACGCCGTCCATCTTCGCGCACGCCCGGGCCCGGAACACGGCAGGATCGACTTCCGTGTCGCCTTCTTCGAATCCGCGCCCCGAACCACGACATCCGGTGGCCGACGCCGACCGGTCGCCGTATCCGCTCGGCGCGACCCCCCTCGACGCCGGTACACGTTTCGCGGTGCACGCCCCGCACGCCGACCGCGTCCAGGTGTGTCTGATCGACGATGCCGGTCGCGAGCAGCGCGTGGATCTGCCCGACCACACGTTCGGCGTGTGGCACGGCACCGTCCCGGACGTCGGCGCGGGGCAACGCTACGGCTACCGCGCGCACGGACCGTGGCGGCCCCGCGACGGGGTGCGCACGAATCCGCACAAGATCCTCCTCGATCCGTGGGGGCGACGCCTCGTCGGTGACATCGGCGACGCCACCCGACTGCTCGCCTACGACGACGAGCCGTTCGGCGCGATGTCGACCGTCGACTCACTCGGGCACACGCCGTTGTCGGTGGTCACGCGCAGCCACGGCGGCGAACACCGGCGTCCACGCACTCCGTGGGAGGACACCGTGGTGTACGAACTGCACGTCGGCTCGTACACGGCACGTCACCCGATGGTGCCGCCGGCACTGCGCGGAACCTACCCGGGTCTCGCGCACCCGGCCGTCGTCGACCACCTGGTCGGTCTCGGGGTGACCGCCGTCGAGTTGCTTCCGGTGCACGCGTTCCTCACCGAACCTCCCGTGCGGGCGCGCGGCATGCGCAACCACTGGGGGTATTCGACGGCGTCGTTCTTCGCGCCGCATCCCGGGTTCGCGAGCGCCCCGGGCAACGAACTCGCCGAGTTCCGCGCGATGGTCCGCACCCTGCACGACGCGGGACTCGAGGTGATCCTCGACGTCGTCTACAACCACACGTGCGAATGGTCGGTGGCCGGGCCGAGCGTGTCGTGGCGGGGGCTGGATGCGCCCGGGTACTACCTGCTCGACGACGACGGGACGGACGTCGACCTCACCGGATGCGGCAACACCGTCGATGCGACCTCACCGGTCGCGGTGCGCATGGTGTGCGACAGTCTCCGCTACTGGGCCTCCGAGACGGGGGTCGACGGGTTCCGTTTCGATCTTGCGGCCGTCCTCGGCCGGCCCCGCGGCGACAGCTTCGACCCGCGTGCCGCGGCGCTCACCGCGATCACCACCGACCCGCTGCTGAGCGAGCTGAAGTTGATCGCCGAACCGTGGGACGCGACCGCCTCGGGCTGGTCGCTGGGGCGGTTCGGTGCACCGTGGTCGGAGTGGAACGACCGTTACCGCGACGCCGTCCGCAGATTCTGGGCGCAGCGCAGCGGGATCGGGGAGATCGCCTCACGACTGACCGGATCGGAGGATCTGTTCTCGCGCGGCGACCGGCAACCGTGGATGTCGGTGAACTACATCACCGCCCACGACGGGTTCACCGTCGCCGACGCCGTCTCCTACGAACACAAACACAACGACGCCAACGGCGAAGACGGCCGCGACGGCACCGATCACAACGAATCCGTCAATCACGGGGTGGAGGGCCCCTCCGATGATCCCGTCGTGATCGCGGCGCGGGCCCGGCACACGCGGGCGCTGCTCGCGACCCTGCTGTTGTCGACGGGCACCCCGATGCTGCTGGCGGGCGACGAGTTCGGGCACGGGCAGGGCGGCAACAACAATGCCTACTGTGTGCCGGCGGGTACCCGCCGGGAGGATGCGTGGCCCCTGATGTGGGAGGGTGCCGACACCGAACTGGTCGCGTACGTGCGCGCGCTGGTGCGGTTGCGCCGTGTGGTTCCGGTCCTGCGGCAGCGGCGCTTCTTCGACGGCCGCGCCCGCACCGTCGGCTACCCCGATCTCGTGTGGTTCGGCCAGGACGGACGCGAACTGCAGGTCGACGACTGGCACGACGACACCCGCCGGACCCTTCAGGCGTGGGTGAACGGGACGGGGCCCGGTGGCGTCACCGGGGAGGGCAGGTCGCTGCCGGATTCGAGCGGCCTGATCGTCCTGCACTCCGGCGATGCCGGCGACGTGACGCTGGCCGGTCCCGAATGGTACGGGGGCGCGATCCGGTGCACGTTCGATTCGAGTGCGTCCGACGGCACGCCCTCGGACACGACGCCGAAGCGGGTCGGGTCGGTGTGCACGCTGACCGGGCCGACGGTGCTGGTGTTCTCGATCGCCGGGTCCGGTCAGGACACCGCTGCGACGACCGTCACCGATCCCGGTGCGACCTCGGTGTAGCCGGCGTCGCGCACCGCGACCGCGGTCCCGGCGTCGACGCGGGTGAGCAGTTCCGCCCACCGATCGGTTCCGGCGTCGCGCACCGCACAGCGAAACCCTGCCGCGGCCCACGCCCGCGCAGAGTCGACGTCGAGCGCCCCGGCGAACAACATCGATGCGTGGCCCACCTGCGCGGCGGACTTCCCCACCGTCATGCCCAGCGACGCGTTCACCCACAGCACCGGTACGTCCGCGGGAGGCGGGCCCGGTTCGTCGGCGGGCAGGTCGGTGCCGCCGATCTGCAGGCGGGAGATCCGCGGGTCGAGCGCACCGACCGGCCCGGGGACCAGCGCCCGCGCCTGCGCCTGCGCGTGATCCACGGTCACGCCGGGTACGTCCTGGGCGGCCCGCCAGTGGGCGCCGCGGGCACGCCGGCTGACCTTACGGATCCGGGCGTCGTTCCACGCCCGGAAGGGGTGCTGCCACGGCCCGGGAACGCCGTCGGCGTCCGGCCCGACACGGGGATCCAGGCACAGCGTGACGGTCGCGACAGCTGCGGCCTCGAGTACCGCGCTGCGCGCCGGCGGATCGGACTTCGGGATGTGCAGCACGATCGGCATCGCGAGCACCTCGGCCGGGTCGGTGGGATCCTCGGTGTGACCGTAGCCGCGGGCCAACTCACCGTGCCGGGCCGCGAAACCCGGATCGGTGAAGAGGGGATGCGCGTCAGACACCGGGCTCGATGGGGACGCGCCGGAGCGTCCCGTCCACCCGGTCGGCGGCCTCCACCTCGTCGCGGGACACCCCCAGAACGAACAGCACCGCATCGAGGTACGGGTACGACAACGCCGTGTCCGCGACCTCCCGCAGCGCGGGCTTCGCGTTGAACGCGATCCCCAGTCCGGCCGCACCGATCATGTCGATGTCGTTCGCGCCGTCACCGACCGCGACGGTCTGCTCGATGGGGACACCCACCTCGTCCGCGAACTCACGCAGCGCCCGGGCCTTCGCGGCCCGATCCACGACGTCGCCGATCACACGCCCGGTCAGCTTTCCGTCGACGATCTCGAGGGTGTTGGCCCGCACGAAATCGAGTTCGAGGTCGTGTGCGAGACCCTCGATCACCTGCCGGAAACCTCCGGAGACCACGCCGCAGCGGTATCCGAGACGACGCAGCGTCCGGATGGTGGTGCGCGCACCCGGAGTCAGTTCGAGTTGTGCGGCGACCTCGTCGATGACGGTCGCGGGCAGCCCGGCGAGGGTCGCGACGCGCTGTTCGAGGGACTCGGTGAAGTCGAGTTCCCCGCGCATCGCCGCCTCCGTCACGGCGCGAACCTTGTCCTCGACACCGGCGTGCGCGGCAAGCATCTCGATGACCTCACCCTGCACGAGAGTGGAATCGACGTCGAAGACGATCAGCCGCTTCGCGCGCCGCGCCAGCCCACCGCGTTCGACGGCGATGTCGACATCGAGTCCCGACGACAGTTCCGCGAGTGCGGTCCGCAGCGCCGCGTCCGTCGCGGGCTCGGTGTCGGCGGCCGTCACCATCAGTTCCAGACCGGTGAGCGGGTAGTCGGCGATCCCGCGGATCGAGTCGATGTTGGCGCCCAACGAGGCGAGGGTGCGGCCGACGGACCGGAGCGCCTTCGCGCTGAGCGGGCTGCCGAGCACGACGATCGCGTGCGTGGACACCTCGCGGTCGTGGACGGGATGCTCCCCGACCTGCACGTCGGCGCGCATCCCGACGGTGGCCATCGCTGCTTCGACCTCGTCCTGCAGCGCTTCCGGATCGCCGGGGCAGGCCACGACCACACCGAGGGTGAGCTGACCCCGCACGACGACCTGCTCGACGTCGAGCAGATCCACGTCGTGGCGGGTGAGTGCCGCGAACAACACCGAGGTCACGCCGGGATGATCCGGCCCGGTCACGGTCACCAGCACCGTCGTGTCGGACGCCACTACGTCTCCGATCCTTGGAAGGTCCAGTCGATTGTCGGGTCACGCACGAGGGCACGTGCCGATCCATTGTTGCAGTGTGCGCGCGGTCACCGATGCCGGGGTCGAGGACACCGCGACGGCGGCGACGCGACCGCGGACGGCACGGCGACACGGGGCGAGGCCCCACCCGTCGAAACGGATGGGGCCTCGTCGCGTGCGATGTCTAGCTGTCCGCAGGGGTGCGATCGGCACCCTCGAGGACGGCCACGTTGTGCTTGTGGCTGCCCGGTCCCACGTGGGCCTCGGCGCGCATGCGCTCGACCATGTGCGGGTAGTGCAGCTCGAACGCGGGACGCTCCGACCGGATGCGCGGCAACTCGGTGAAGTTGTGCCGCGGCGGCGGGCAGGACGTGGCCCACTCGAGGGAGTTGCCGTAGCCCCACGGATCGTCGACCGTGACGACCTGGCCGTACCGGTAGCTCTTGAACACGTTCCACATGAACGGCAGCGTCGAGGCGCCGAGCACGAACGCACCGATCGTGGAGATCGTGTTGAGCGTGGTGAACCCGTCGGTGGGCAGGTAGTCGGCGTAGCGACGCGGCATGCCCTCGTTGCCGAGCCAGTGCTGCACCAGGAAGGTCAGGTGGAAGCCGATGAAGGTGAGCCAGAAGTGCCACTTGCCGAGACGCTCGTCGAGCATGCGTCCGGTCATCTTCGGGAACCAGAAGTAGATGCCGGCGTAGGTCGCGAACACGACGGTGCCGAACACGACGTAGTGGAAGTGCGCGACGACGAAGTAGGTGTCGTGCAGGTGGAAGTCCAGCGGCGGGCTCGCGAGGATGACACCGGACAGACCACCGAACAGGAAGGTGATCAGGAAGCCGACCGAGAACAACATCGGTGTCTCGAACGTGATCTGACCGCGCCACATCGTGCCTAGCCAGTTGAAGAACTTCACGCCGGTCGGCACCGCGATCAGGAAGGTCATGAACGAGAAGTACGGCAGCAGCACGGCGCCGGTCGCGTACATGTGGTGCGCCCACACGGCGATGGACAGCGCGGCGATCGCGAGGGTCGCGTAGACGAGACCGGTGTAGCCGAAGATCGGTTTGCGGCTGAACACCGGGAAGATCTCCGAGACGATACCGAAGAACGGCAGCGCGATGACGTACACCTCGGGGTGACCGAAGAACCAGAACAGGTGCTGCCAGAGCAGGACGCCACCGGTCGCCGGATCGTAGATGTGGCCACCGAGGTGACGGTCGACGAACAGGCCCATGAACGCGGCGGTCAGCAGCGGGAACACCAGCAGGATCAGGATGCTGGTGATGAAGATGTTCCAGGTGAAGATCGGCATCCGGAACATGGTCATGCCGGGGGCACGCAGGCAGACGACGGTGGTGATGAAGTTGACGCCACCGAGGATCGTGCCGAGACCCATGACGCCGAGCCCGAGGATCCAGAAGTCGGTGCCGACGCCCGGCGAATGCACCTCACTGGTGAGCGGCGTGTACGCCGTCCAACCGAAGTCGGCGGCACCACCCGGCGTGACGAAACCGAGCATGACGATCGTCGCGCCGAACAGGTACAGCCAGTAGCTGAACGCGTTCAGACGCGGGAACGCGACGTCGGGTGCGCCGATCTGCAACGGGAGGATGTAGTTCGCGAACGCGAACACGACGGGCGTCGCATACATCAGCAGCATGATCGTGCCGTGCATGGTGAACAGCTGGTTGAACTGCTCGTTCGACAGGAACTGCAAGCCCGGAACCGCGAGTTCGGTGCGCATCAGCAGGGCCATCAGGCCACCGATGAGGAAGAAGGACACCGAGGTGATCAAGTACATGATCCCCAGGTCCTTCGGGTCGGTGGTCGTGATCATCTTGTAGATGAACGAACCCTTCGGTCCCTGCCGCGGCGGGTATGGCCTTGCTGCAGCTATCTCTGGGACTGGCTGGGGCGCTACGGCAGTCACTAATCCTCCTGAATGCGCGCTCGACTCGGGCTGGAGGCGAACGGTCTCTCTGGCTTGCGCTCAACGAATCGTAGACCGTGCGCACACCGGTCGTTCACCGGGTCCTACTCGCTGTCGTACTCGGGGGTCACCCTACATCCGAAACGATCATCCGTACACGACCGTCCCGCCGGAGCGCCGCAGCTCCCACGGGTCCCGCCGCGACGGCCCGCGGAGCTGTTCGGTGACGATCGGGTCAGGCGATAACCTGGGGCGTCCCCTCGACAGGAAGTGGTGGAATTGTCCGCGTCCCGATCCCGCACCGTCGCCGGCGCCGTCGCCGTGACCGCCCTGCTGCTGTCCGGATGCTCCGAGCCCGCTCACGACCCGGCATCGGAGATCGTCCGGACCACCACCCGGATCGCCGGTGCCGCCGTCGTCGGTTTCGACCGCGACACGTCCGCTGCCTGTTCCCTGCCGACACCGCTGGATCCGGGACGCTCGGCCGACGGCACCCACACCGTCGTCCACACCTCCGGGGTCTCCGTCGTCCCCGACGACCCCCGGCGCATCGTCGTCCTCGACGACGCCGCGCTCGACGCGGTGTGCGCGCTCGGCCTGTGGGAGCGGGTCGTGGCCGCCACCACCGGCCCGGACGGGCACCCGGACCACCTGGGCAGCGGCGTCACCGAGATCCCCGCGGCCGGCTCTCCCGACGCCGTCGACCTGGGTGCGGTCGAGGCCGCGCAACCCGACCTGATCCTCGGCTCGGCGGCCTCCCCCGGCATCTACGACTCCCTCTCGGCCGTCGCCCCGACCGTGACGGTCGGCGACGACCCCGCGTTCTGGCAGGACCAGTTCCTGCGCATCGGTGAGACCCTCGGGCGTTCCGAGGCGGCCCGTCGGGTTCTCGACGACTACCTCGCCGCGGCCACCGACCTCGGCCGTGAACTCGTCGCGTCGCAGACCCAGGCGTCGCTCGTCCGGTTCACGGCGGACGGTCCCGTCGTCGAAGGCGTCGCCTCGTTCGCCGGCCGGATCCTCACCGACGTGGGTGCCCGGCGGCCACCGTCGCAGCGGTTCACGGTCGTGGACGGTCGCGTCGACACCCCCGTCGATCCGGCTGACGTCACCGCGGCGGACGGAGATGTGATATTCGTCCGTTTCGAGGGACAGGAGGGCCTCGCGGCGGGTACCGAATACATGAAGCGCGACAACTGGCTCGATCTCGGTGCCGTCACCGACGGTCGCCTGTTCTCCGTATCGGACGACGTGTGGACCACACCGGGTCCGGTCGCCGCTCATGCCGTATTGACAGATCTGAGGTACACACTCAATGGCTATTCCAACTGAGGCTGCTCCCACCCGCCGTCGCGGACCGATCCGCCTGGGTGCCGTGGTGACCGGAATCCTCGCTGCCGGCATCGTCGTCGCGGCACCCGCGGGCGCCGATCCCGCGTTCGATCCCGACATCGACGTCTACGCCGCCGACGGGGTCACCCCACTCGGCGACACGCCCGTCCACGAAGGCGACACCGTCGTCGTCCGCGGCACCGGATTCGATCCGGACGCCAACCGCTCGGGTGGCCTGCCGTTGCCGGTGCCTCCGGGTGTTCCGCACGGGACGTTCGTGTCGTTCGGGGCGTTCACGGAGGACTGGCGGCCGTCGGAGGGCGCCCCCACCGAGAACCGCGCCACCGTCCGCTCCACCAACGCGTGGGTGCTGTCGGAAGCGGCGCTGAACCAGGTGCCGGACGTGCCGTTCGACATGCGTCGCACCGTTCGTCAGCAGTGGGTGCCCCTCGCCGACGACGGATCGTTCACGGCGACGATCACGATCGACGCGCCCGCCACGGTCCCCGACGACGCCGTCTTCGGCATCTACACGTACGGCGCCGCCGACGCGGTGAACGCCGAGCAGGAACTGTCGGTGCCGGTGAACTTCGATCCGGCCCCCGGACCGAACGCGCCGGTGGCACCCGAACAGGATCTGGTGTGGGGCTTCGCTCCCGGATTCACGGATCTGGTGACGGACACCACGCAGGGTTCGGTCGTCGGCAAGGACGGCGCGTCCGTGCGCGACGACGGCTCGCTCACCTTCGAACACGCCGCGACCGACATCGATCCCGACACCGGTCTCGGACGGGTCGAGTACACGGGCACCGTCGTGTCGTTCACGCGGTTCCATCTGCTCGAGATCGCACTGGCGAACCCGTGGATCGAATTCACCGAGGACGGCACCTACCTCACGGCGGAGTCGTCGACGGGCGATCAGGTCGGTACCGATTCGATGTCGCGCATCACGGTCGCGCGGCTCGACGCCGATGCCGAGGCCGGGCGCACCGAGTGGACGGATGTGCCGGCACAGTTCTCGGCGCCGCTGCAGCCGACGGTGCTGCTGCCGTACTCGGGGCAGAGCGCAGCGCCCGTGTCGTTCCGATTCTGACCCCTGTGCGCACTTCTGGTAGCCGGAGCTACCAGAAGTGCGCACGGGTCGGGGGACGGGTCAGAAGTCCCAGTCCTCGTCCTCCGTCACGACCGCCTTGCCGATGACGTACGAGCTACCCGACCCGGAGAAGAAGTCGTGGTTCTCGTCGGCGTTCGGCGACAGCGCCGACAGGATCGCCGGATTGACGTCCGCCTCGTCCTTCGGGAACAGCGCCTCGTAGCCGAGGTTCATCAGCGCCTTGTTGGCGTTGTACCGCAGGAACTTCTTGACGTCCTCGGTGAGACCGACCTCGTCGTACAGGTCCGCCGTGTAGTGGGTCTCGTTGTCGTACAGCTCGAGCAGCAGATCGAAGACCCAGTCCTTGATGTCGTCGCGCTCGGCCTCGGTGAGCTTCTCGAGTCCCTTCTGGAACTTGTAGCCGATGTAGTACCCGTGGACGGCCTCGTCGCGGATGATCAACCGGATCACGTCGGCGGTGTTGGTGAGCTTGGCCCGCGACGACCAGTACATCGGCAGGTAGAACCCCGAGTAGAACAGGAACGACTCGAGCAGCGTCGACGCCGCCTTCCGCTTGAGCGGGTCGTCCCCCTGGTAGTAGTCGAGGATGATCTGCGCCTTGCGCTGGAGGTTCTCGTTCTCCTCCGACCAGCGGAAGGCGTCGTCGATCTGGCGCGTCGAACACAGTGTCGAGAAGATCTGCGAGTAGCTCTTCGCGTGCACCGACTCCATGAACGCGATGTTCGTCAGCACCGCTTCCTCGTGCGGGGTGACCGCGTCGGGGATCAGGGACACGGCACCGACGGTGCCCTGAATGGTGTCGAGCAACGTCAGTCCGGTGAACACCCGCATGGTGAGCTGCTGCTCGTACTCGGTGAGGGTTCCCCACGACTGGATGTCGTTGGACACCGGCACCTTCTCGGGCAACCAGAAGTTCCCGGTGAGGCGATCCCACACCTCGGCGTCCTTCTCGTCGGGGACGCGGTTCCAGTTGATCGCCGACACTCGGTCGATCAGCTTGATGCGGGCCCCGTCTGCGGGCGAATGCGATACAGAGGTCATCGGTTACCTACCTGGATGTTTCTCGGGAGCTACGACTGGCGACGGAGTTGCGGATCAGAGCATGCACGAGACGCAGTTCTCCACTTCGGTGCCCTCGAGCGCCATCTGCCGCAGGCGGATGTAGTACAGCGTCTTGATGCCCTTGCGCCACGCGTAGATCTGCGCCTTGTTGACGTCGCGGGTGGTCACGGTGTCCTTGAAGAACAGGGTCAGCGACAGGCCCTGGTCGACGTGCTGCGTCGCGGCGGCGTAGGTGTCGATGATCTTCTCGTAGCCGATCTCGTACGCGTCCTGGTAGTAGTCCAGGTTGTCGTTGGTCAGGTAGGGCGCCGGGTAGTAGACGCGGCCGATCTTGCCTTCCTTCCGGATCTCGATCTTCGAGGCCACCGGGTGGATGGAGCTCGTGGAGTTGTTGATGTACGAGATCGACCCGGTCGGCGGGACGGCCTGCAGGTTCTGGTTGTAGATGCCGTGCGCCCGCACGGACTCCTTCAGATCGCGCCAGTCGCTCTGGGTGGGAATGTGCACGCCGGCGTCGGCGAACAGCTGCCGCACGCGGTCGGTTTCGGGCTCCCACACCTGCTCGGTGTACTTGTCGAAGAATTCCCCCGACGCGTACTTCGATTCGGGGAATCCCTTGAAGTAGGTGCCGCGTTCGATCGCGATCCGGTTCGAGGCGCGCAGCGCGTGGAACAGCACCGTGTAGAAGTAGATGTTCGTGAAGTCGATCCCCTCGGCGGAGCCGTAGAAGATCCGCTCCCGCGCCAGGTACCCGTGCAGGTTCATCTGCCCGAGACCGATGGCATGCGACTCGTCGTTGCCCTTCTCGATCGACGGCACCGAGGCGATGCTCGTCTGATCGGACACCGCGGTCAGGCCACGGATCGCGACCTCGATGGTCTGCGCGAAATCGGGCGAGTCCATCGTCTTGGCGATGTTGAGCGAGCCGAGGTTGCAGGAGATGTCCTTGCCCACATGACTGTAGGACAGGTCGTCGTTGAACTCGGAGGGTGTGGAGACCTGCAGGATCTCCGAGCACAGGTTCGAGTGGGTGATCTTGCCGGCGATCGGGTTGGCCCGATTGACGGTGTCCTCGAACATCACGTACGGGTAGCCGGATTCGAACTGGAGCTCGGCGACGGTCTGGAAGAACTCGCGGGCCTTGATCTTCGACTTGCGGATGCGCTTGTCGTCGACCATCTCGTAGTACTTCTCGGTGACGTCGATGTCGGCGAACGGCCTGCCGTAGACACGTTCGACGTCGTAGGGCGAGAACAGGTACATGTCCTCGTTCTTCTTGGCGAGCTGGAAGGTGATGTCGGGGATCACGACGCCGAGGGACAGCGTCTTGATCCGGATCTTCTCGTCGGCGTTCTCGCGCTTGGTGTCGAGGAAACGGTAGATGTCGGGGTGGTGCGCGTGCAGGTACACGGCACCGGCACCCTGGCGGGCACCGAGCTGGTTGGCGTACGAGAACGAGTCCTCGAGCAGCTTCATGATCGGAATGACGCCGGACGACTGGTTCTCGATCTTCTTGATCGGCGCACCGTGCTCACGGATGTTGCTGAGCAGCAACGCAACCCCGCCACCACGCTTCGACAGCTGCAGCGCCGAGTTGATGGAGCGGCCGATCGACTCCATGTTGTCCTCGATGCGGAGCAGGAAGCAGCTCACCGGCTCACCGCGCTGCTTCTTGCCGGAGTTGAGGAAGGTCGGGGTGGCGGGCTGGAACCGTCCGGAGATGATCTCGTCGACGAGGTGCCGGGCGAGGACCTCGTCGCCGTCGGCAAGGGTCAGCGCGACCATGCACACGCGGTCCTCGAAGCGCTCGAGGTAACGCTTCCCGTCGAACGTCTTGAGCGTGTACGAGGTGTAGTACTTGAACGCGCCCAGAAACGTCGGGAAACGGAACTTCTTCGAATACGCCTGGTCGAACAGGGATTTGACGAACTCCCGCGAGTACTTGTCGAGGATCTCCGCCTCGTAGTAGTTCTCCTCGACGAGATAGTCGAGCTTCTCGTCCATGTTGTGGAAGAACACGGTGTTCTGGTTCACGTGCTGCAGGAAGTACTGACGGGCGGCGGCCACGTCCTTGTCGAACTGGATCTCCCCGTTCGGCCCGTACAGATTCAGCATCGCGTTGAGCGCGTGGTAGTCGAGCCCCTCGAGGGATTCGTCGGCCTTGACGGTCGCGGCCGGAGCGGGATCGGTAACGGTCACAGTGCTGCCCCTACTCGGAAGGTGTGGAAGGTGGCCGCGCCGACACGGTCGGAGCGGTACTCGGCGGGTGCGGCAGGGCGCGCCTGCCTCGTCGTCAGGTCGTCTGCAGGGTCCGTGCCCAGAACCGGGCGAGTCCGTCCCGAACCCGCTCGACGTCGTCGGCCGTGCCCATGAGCTCGAAGCGGTACAGGTACGGCACACGGCACTTGCGCGAGACGATGTCGCCGGCGAAGCAGAACGATTCGCCGAAATTGGTGTTGCCCGCGGCGATCACGCCGCGGATGAGGCTTCGGTTGTGTTCGTTGTTGAGGAACCGGATCACCTGCTTGGGCACGAAGCTGGTGTCGCGGCCGGTGATCGTCGTGCCACCACCGTAGGTGGGGACAACGAGGACGTACGGACGGTGCACCTCGAAGGCACCCTCACGATCGTGCAGCGGGATCCGAACGGAGGGGATTCCGAGTTTCTGCACGAATCGGTGGGTGTTCTCCGAGGCGCTCGAGAAGTACACGAGGGAGCCCTCCGGAACGGAGGCCTCCTGAATCGACCCCTGCGAGGTCATCTCTACTCACCAACTCTTCGATCGACATGTACGAAGACCGGCCACCGACGGTTGCCCGGGTCAGCCGAGCCGGGAGGGTTCGCGGCCTCAGGCCGCGACTGCGAGCGCCTTGATGCGGTCGGGGCGGAAGCCGGACCAGTGGTCGTCTCCGGCCACGACGACCGGCGCCTGGAGGTACCCCAGCGCCATGACGTAGTCGCGGGCCTCGGGGTTCTCGGAGATGTCGACGACGTCGTACTCGATGCCGGCCTTGTCGAGGGCACGGTAGGTGGCGTTGCACTGGACGCAGGCGGGCTTGGTGTAGACGGTGATGCTCATGGTTCCCCTTTTCACTAGGTCGCGAACGACCGACGGCCGACTGCTGCATGTGCGCTCGGAATACCCGTCGTATCCACTCGATCCCACTTCCCCGAGAGACCGATGCCGTATGGGCGTTCCAGCGTTCTAGACACTACACCTTGTGGCCGACAGATACCTAGAACCCAGGATGTTGTGACTTACATTCTTGATATTCCCAGGTCGCCACCTCCTCGACGGGCCCTTTGCGAGACTTCTGCACGTCGGCCCCCGGACTACATCACAGTGCCGTCGGACACAGCGTGAGAGCACCCCGGGGGGGCGCTACCTCCACCGCGGAACCCAGTGTGGCGCACGCCACCGACAGATCGGTCACGTCGCCCACGCTAAACCCCGAAGGTTAGGGGAGGCTTGCCTGAAGCAGGGTCGTCCGGTATTCACCCGATAGGAGAAAGCGTTGCCCACATCCCTGATCCGCCGGCGCCGGTTCGGCGTACGGTTCGCTGCCGCCGTCGGCGCCCTGGCACTCGGCCTCACCGCGACCGCATGTTCGTCCGACGACGACGGTTCCGCAGCGGATTCCACCGCCTCGTCCGCCGCGGCGGAGACGACCGGTCAGTGGCCCCGCACGATCGAGACGGCACAGGGCCCGGTCACGATCGAGTCGCAGCCTCAGCGCATCGTGTCCACGAGCGTGACCCTCACCGGTTCGCTGCTCGCCCTCGACGCCCCCGTGCACGGTACCGGCGCCCAGCCGGCCAGCACCGTCACCACCGAGTCGGGGCTGTTCACACAGTGGGCCGACGTCGCCGAGGAACGCGGCGTCGAGATCCTCCACCAGAGGTGAACCGAACCTCGAGGCGATCACCGCCGCGACACCCGACCTGATCGTGGTGTCCACGAGCGGCGCGGATTCGGCGCTCGACAACCTCGACACGCTGTCGCAGATCGCGCCGACACCGGCCATCGACTACTCCGACAAGTCGTGGGAGGAACTGACCACCCTGCCCGCGACGGCGGTGGGCAAGGAGGACCGCGCCGAGGAACAGCTCGGCGAGTTCGACGCGAGGATCGAAGAGGCCGCGGCCGCGATCGCACCGGCGATCGCCGCAGACCCCACCGTCAACATTCTGACGTACAACACGCCGCAGGAATCGAAGATCTTCACGGCCGAGTCCGCGCAGGGACACCTGGCGACCCGCCTCGGATTCACCCTGGCAACGGTCCCGGCCGAGGTTGCGGATCCGGGCTCCGCGAGCGGCCGGTCCGACATCATCTCTGCCGCCGTCGAGAACCTGCCTCTCGCATTGACCGGCGGCACGACCTTCATCATCAACGCGCAGCAGGACGACGCCGACCGGCTGCTGGCCGATCCGACGCTCGCGACCGTGCCGTCGGTGCAGGCCGACGCCGTGTACCCGCTCGGTCACGACAGCTTCCGCCTGGATTACTTCAGCGCGAACAACGTCGTCGACCGGATCGTCGCCGCACTGGGCTGACGGCGCCGCACACGGACGAACGCGGCGGGGCCGGAATCCTCACGGATTCCGGCC
>NZ_JAIYEP010000077.1 GCF_020515525.1 Rhodococcus yananensis | reverse complement strand
CGGTCGCGGCGGGTGCTCGCCGGATCGTCGAGGTAGTCGTCCTCGTAATCTTCGAGCGGCACCATGGGCCGCGGTCGTAGCGCCGGGGTGAACCCGTGAACCCGGTGTTCACCGATCCGGCATCGACGGGACACCGCACGGATCCCGGCGGGCCGGACCCGGGCGTTACACCTGCACCATGACCACGACAACGGTGCCGCGGCCCATCCGCGACTCCACCGCCACAGTCCTGCTCACCGGACCCCGATACGTCCTGACGGTGTCCACCGACGTGCGGCTTCGGCGTGCCGCACAGCGGTTGCGCCGCCGAGTGTTCGCGGCCGAACCCGGGTTCGGGCTCCCCGACGACGGCGACACCGACCTCGACGCAGACCGATTCGACGACTTCTGCGACCACCTGCTCGTGCACGAACTCGCCACCGGACACCTCGTCGGCTGCTACCGGATGCTCACGCCCGCCGCGGCGGTCCGCGCCGGCGGCTACTACACCGCGACCGAGTTCGACGTCACCCGACTCGACCCCTTCGGATCGTCCGCGGTGGAGATGGGTCGCGCGTGCGTCGATCCCGCCCACCGGTCCGGTGCGGTGTTGACCCTGATGTGGGCGGGCATCCTCCGCTACCTCGAGACGACGGGACACGATCGCGTGTTCGGGTGCGTGTCGGTGCCGATGCGGACCCATCGCGGCGAGAGCCCGGGGGCGAACGTGCGCGGTGTGCGGGATCTGCTGCTCGCGCGGCACGCCGTCGAACCCGCCGGGCGGGTCACGCCGCACCGTCCCGTCCGGGTGGACGGCCGCGGCCTCGACGACATCGCACCGCCCCAGCGGGTGTCCGTACCGCCGCTGCTGCGCGGCTACCTGCGGCTCGGCGCACGCATCTGCGGCGAGCCCGCCCACGATCCCGACTTCGGCGTCGCCGATTTCGTGGCGATCCTGACCACCGCCGACGCGAACCTGCGCTACCTGGACAGGCTCCGGGACGCCGCGGAGCGCGCCGGAGGCCCCGCCGGAGTGCCCACCGGGATTCCGGCGTGAACACCCGCGCGCACCCGTGGATGCCGTCCAGTCCGTGCGGCGCCGGATGCCTCCCGTCCACACCCCCGACGGTGGGACTGCTCGTCGTCGCACTCCGATGGTGCGTGCTCGCGTTCGCCGTGGGGATCGTGTTCGTCGCCGCGGTCGTGCCGTGCCCGTGTGCGGTTCGCGGTGCCGTGCACCGGTACGGGGCCCGCGCGGTCCTGCGGTGCCTCGGCATCCGCGTGGAACTGGCGGACCTGAGCGACCGACGGGACCACGACGGGGGACTGCTCGTCGTGGCGGCACACGTCTCGTGGGTCGATGTGCTCGTTCTCACGACGATCGTGCCCGTCTCGTTCGTGGCGCGCGCCGACCTGCTCGACTGGGGTGCTCTCGGGTCGCTGGCCCGGCACGCGGGCGTGATTCCCATCGCACGCGAACGCCTCCGTGAACTCCCCTCGCTCGTGGAACACCTCGATCTGCGTCTGCGGGACGGATCCCGGGTCGCAGTGTTCCCCGAGGGCACCACCCGGTGCGGCCGGGTGGGCGGCCGGTTCCGATCCGCGCTGTTCGAGGCGGCCGTCCGCGCGCAGGTACCCGTGCAGCCCGTCGGCGTGCACTACGTCGATCGAGCCGGCGCAGCGACGACCGAACCCGCCTTCGTGGGAGACGAGACGATGGCGGCGTCGGTGCGTCGGCTCGTCCGGTCCCGCGGCGGAACCGCCCGGGTCGTGCTCACCCCACTCGAACGGCCCGGTGCCGACCGGCGCGACCTGGCCGCACGGTGCGAGCGCTCCGTGCACCGCGCGTCGATCGCGCCGCGCATCGCCCGCACTCCCGCCGCGGCTGTTCCGGCGCCGGGACCGCGGGCGACCGCCGGCGCGGTGCGGTGACCCGGACGGGCACCGCGCCGCACCCGCTATCCTGGATCGGTCATGACCTCGACCGCCACCGGATCCTCCGGTACCTCCAGGACCGTCTACCTCGACCACGCCGCGACCACCCCGATGCTGCCCGCGGCGATCGAGGCGATGACGGAGATCTTCGCCACGGTCGGCAACGCGTCCTCCCTGCACGGCTCGGGTCGTGCCGCGCGTCGGCGCATCGAGGAATCACGGGAATCCATCGCCGCCCACCTGGGTGCCCGGCCCTCCGAAGTGATCTTCGTCTCGGGCGGCACCGAAGGCGACAATCTCGCGGTCAAGGGCATCTACTGGGCGCGGCGCGCCGAGGATCCGCGCCGGCGACGCATCGTCGCGAGCGCCGTGGAGCACCACGCGGTGCTCGACGCCGTCGAATGGCTCGTCGCACACGAGGACGCCGAGGTGACGTGGCTGCCGGTCGACGGGTCGGGAAGGGTCGACCCGCGGACACTGCGCGACGAACTCGAGGCGCGAGGTGACGAGATCGCCCTGGTCACCGTGATGTGGGCGAACAACGAGGTCGGCACGGTCATGCCGATCGCGGAGCTCGCGGCCGTCGCGGCCGAATTCGGGGTGCCGATGCACAGCGATGCCGTGCAGGCCGTGGCGCACCTTCCGGTGGACTTCGCGGCCAGCGGCCTGTCGGCACTCACCGCGGCCGCGCACAAGTTCGGTGGACCGCAGGGGGCGGGGGTGCTGTTGCTCGGCCGGCAGGTGGCGTGTGTGCCCCTCCTGCACGGCGGCGGTCACGAACGAGACATCCGGTCGGGCACCCAGGACACCGCGTCGATCGTCGGGACCGCCGCGGCCCTGCGGGAGGCGACCGATGACCTGCCCGAGCGCTCCGCGCGGTTGGCGGAACTCCGCGATCTGCTGATCGCCGGTGTCGAGGGAGCCGTCCCGGACGCGGTGCTCAACGGCCCACGGTCCACCGGGCGGCTCGCCGGCAACGCACACTTCACGTTCCCCGGGTGTGAGGGCGACTCGCTGCTGATGCTCCTCGACGCCGCCGGGATCGAATGCTCCACGGGATCGGCGTGCACCGCGGGGGTCGCACGCGCCAGCCACGTGCTCGTGGCCATGGGATGCGACCCTGTGGTCGCACGGGGATCCCTGCGATTCTCGCTGGGGCACAACACGACACGAGAAGATATCGATGCTCTGCTCGCGGTGCTGCCGCAGGTGGTGCAGCGTGCGCGCGCCGCGGGACTGGCGAGCGCCGGTGGAGGAGGAGGTGACCGCCGATGAGGATTCTCGCGGCGATGAGCGGCGGCGTGGACTCGGCGGTGGCCGCGGCACGGGCCGTCGACGCGGGCCACGACGTGGTCGGCGTGCATCTGGCGTTGTCCACCGAGCCGGGCACCCTCCGCACCGGATCACGCGGATGCTGTTCGAAGGAGGACGCCGGTGACGCCCGCCGTGCGGCCGACGTGCTCGGAATTCCCTTCTACGTCTGGGATTTCGCAGATCGCTTCAAGGAGGACGTGATCGACGACTTCGTCGCGTCCTACGCTGCGGGCCAGACACCCAACCCGTGCCTGCGCTGCAACGAGAAGATCAAGTTCTCCGCGCTGGCCGACCGTGCCGTCGCACTCGGATTCGATGCCGTCGCCACCGGCCACTACGCGCAACTGCACGACGGTGTCCTGCGCCGCGCCGTCGACGCGGACAAGGACCAGTCGTACGTACTCGCGGTGCTCACCGCCGAGCAACTCTCCCGCGCGACGTTCCCCGTCGGCGACACCCCCAAGGACCTGATCCGTGAGGAGGCCGCCGCGCGGGGGCTTTCCGTCGCGAACAAGCCGGACAGCCACGACATCTGTTTCATCCCGTCCGGTGACACCCGCGCCTTCCTCGGGGCCCGCATCGGAGTCCGTCCCGGAGCTGTCGTCGACGCCGACTCCGGTGATGTCCTCGCCGAACACGAAGGCGTGCACGGATTCACGATCGGGCAACGCAAAGGCCTCGGCATCGCCGGTCCCGGACCGGACGGACGCCCACGCTACGTCACCGCGATCGAACCCGAGACGGGCACCGTGATCGTCGGCGGCGCCGAACACCTCCGGGTGTCGACCATCCGCGCCGAACACGCAGTCTGGACGTCCGGGACAGCACCGGTCGGACCGATCGAGTGCGTCGTCCAGGTGCGCGCACACGGCGGTCTCGCCTCCGCCGTCGCCGAGGCCGTCGACGACGGGATCACCATCAGCCTGCGCGAACCACTCACCGGTGTCGCGTCCGGGCAGGCTGCCGTCCTGTACCGACCCGACCCCGCAGGAGACATCGTCCTGGGCAGCGCCACCATCGCCGGCACCGACACCGCAGCCGGAACCGACACCGCAGGGGACCGGTGAGCACGTCCGACGCGGCCACCACCGACACCACCGGAACCCGCTGGTCCGGCATCACCACCGGCATCGGTTCGTGGCCCGGCACCGACGCGCGTGAGGCCGCCGCGATCATCGTCGGCGAACTCCCCGACATGCCGCACCTCGTCGAACTACCCGGACGCGGTATCGGCGCCGACATGATCGGACGCGCGAGCGGACTGCTCGTCGACCTGTGCCTCGACGCCTCGACCACCGGCTACCGACTCACCACCGGACGCGGGACCGTGGCCGCGCGGTCCACCGACCTGCTCGACCAGGATCTCGACGCACTCGAAGAAGCCTGGGAACTCGCCGGACGAGGACCCGGCGGAACCCTCAAGGTGCAGGCGCCCGGCCCGTTCACGCTCGCCGCCCACGTCGAACTGTCCACCGGCAGACGTGTCCTGACCGACCACGGTGCCGTCCGCGACATCACCGAGTCCCTCGCCGAAGGGCTCGCCCGGCACGCCGCCGAGGTGACCCGACGCACCGGTGCCGCGACCGTCGTGCAACTCGACGAACCATCCCTCCCCGACATCCTCGCAGGCTCGCTACGCGGCCGGACGGTGCTCGAAACCGTCGCTGCCATACCGCAACCCGAGGCGCAACACCTCCTCGACAACGCCATCCGCGCGATCGGGCGACCGGTCTGCGTGCACTGCTGCGCCGACACGATCCCCACCGGACTGCTGCGCGGCACCGCGGCCGACGCCGTTGCGTTCGACCTCTCCCGCGTCCGCACCGGCGACCTCGACGGAATCGGTGAACTCCTCGACTCCGGAGCGGCCCTCGCCCTCGGCGTCGTACCCACCACCGCCCCCGCCGTCACACCCACCTGGCGCGACCTCGCCGCTCCCGCTGTCGCGATGATCGACCGGCTCGGATTCCCCCGGTCCACGCTCCGGTCGGTCGCCGTCACCCCGGCCTGCGGTCTCGCCGCCGCCGATCCGCACTGGGCGCGCACCGCACTGTCGCTCGCCCGCGACATCACCGCAGCCTTCGCCGAAGACCCCGACACACTGTGAGGCGCGACCCGGTCGGTGTCCTCGTGACGCGCGAAGCGGTCGGTGTCCTCGTGACGCGCGAAGCGGTCGGTGTCCTCGTGACGCGCGAAGCGGTCGGTGTTCCCGTGACGCGCGAAGCGGTCGGTATCCTCGTGACGCGCGAAGCGGTCGGTGTCCTCGACTACGCTTTCCAGCTGTGAGTGAACCGACGGACACGGACGTGGCCCCCACCGCACCAGCCGAGGCGCGGGAACGCTGGCAGCAGCTCGCCGAGGAGGTGCGCGAGCACCAGTTCCGGTACTACGTGCGCGACGCCCCGATCATCTCCGACGGTGCCTTCGACCAGCTCCTCGGGCAGCTCGTGGCCCTCGAGGAGAAGTATCCCGACCTCCGGGTGGCCGATTCACCGACCCAACTCGTCGGTGGAGGGTTCGCCACCGATTTCACCCCCGTCGACCATCTCGAGCGGATGCTCAGCCTCGACAACGTCTTCGACGAGGACGAACTGCGCGCATGGCTGTCCCGAGTCGAGTCCGAAGCCGGATCGGATCTGCATTACCTGTGCGAGGTCAAGATCGACGGTGTCGCACTGAGCCTGGTCTACGAGAACGGGCGACTCGTACGCGCCGCGACCCGCGGCGACGGACGCACCGGTGAGGAGGTCACCCTCAACGCCCTGACCATCGACACGATCCCCGAACGGCTCACCGCCACCGATGATTTCCCGATTCCGACGGTGCTCGAGGTGCGCGGTGAGGTGTTCTTCCGGCTGGAGGACTTCCAGGCACTCAACGCGAGCCTCGTCGCCGACGGCAAGGCACCGTTCGCCAATCCTCGGAACTCGGCGGCGGGGTCTCTGCGCCAGAAGAATCCCGCCGTGACCGCCAAGCGACGCCTCGGCATGATCTGCCACGGCTTCGGCCGTGTCGAAGGATTCGCCCCGCAGTCGCAGTCGCAGATGTACGACGCGCTCGCCACGTGGGGGCTGCCGGTGTCCGCGCACACCGTCCGTGTGCAGGGCGCCGACGCCGTCGTCGAACGCATGCGCTACTGGGGCGAACACCGCCACGACATCGAACACGAGATCGACGGGCTCGTCGTGAAGATCGACGAGATGAGCCTGCACCGCCGGCTCGGTGCCACCTCCCGCGCACCGCGATGGGCGATCGCGTACAAGTACCCGCCCGAAGAGGTCACCACGAAACTGCTCGACATCCGGGTCAGCGTGGGGCGCACCGGCCGAGTGACCCCCTTCGCCTACATGGAGCCCGTGTCGGTGGCGGGCTCGACGGTCTCGCTCGCCACCCTCCACAATGCGTCGGAGGTCGTGCGCAAGGGCATCCTCATCGGCGACACCGTCGTGCTGCGCAAGGCCGGAGACGTGATCCCCGAGGTACTCGGCCCTGTCGTCGACGTCCGGGACGGAACCGAGCGTGCTTTCGTGATGCCCACCGAATGTCCCGAATGCGGAACGACTCTCGCGCCCGCCAAGGAGGGCGACGTCGATCTGCGATGCCCCGATCAGCAGCACTGCCCGGCGCAGTTGCGCGAGCGGGTGTTCCATGTCGCGGGCCGCGGCGCGTTCGACATCGAGGCGCTCGGCTACGAAGCCGCCACGGCACTGCTCGAATCCGGCGCGATCGGCGACGAGGGAGACCTGTTCTCGCTCACCGCCGACGATCTTCTGCGCACCGCGCTCTTCCGCACCACCAAGGGAGTGTTGTCGAAGAACGGGGAACGCCTGCTGCAGAACCTCGAGAACTCGAAACACAAACCGCTGTGGCGGGTGCTCGTGGCGCTGTCGATCCGGCACGTCGGCCCCACCGCGGCGCGAGCCCTCGCCACCGAATTCGGCAGCCTCGCGCGGATCCGCGCCGCATCCGTCGACGAACTCGCCGCCGTCGAAGGCGTCGGCAGCACGATCGCATCGGCGGTGACCGAGTGGTTCACCGTCGACTGGCACGTCGCCATCGTCGACAAGTGGGCGGCCGCGGGCGTGTCCATGCAGGACCAGCGCGACGAGTCCGTCGACCGCACCCTCGAAGGCATGTCCATCGTCGTCACCGGCACCCTCACCGGCTTCTCCCGCGACGAGGCGAAGGAAGCGATCCTCGTGCGCGGCGGCAAGGCAGCGGGCTCGGTGTCGAAGAAGACGGCGTTCGTCGTGGTCGGCGACAACCCCGGTTCGAAGGCGGACAAGGCCTCCGACCTGGGTGTTCCCGTGATCGACGAGGATGCGTTCACGCGTGTGCTCGCGGACGGCCCCGGCGTGGTGCTCGGATCCGCGGACGAATCCGTGGAGTGAGATCTGCCGGTGTTCACGACGCTGGCGACAGCGTCGCCGAGTCGGTTCTGCCGGTGCCGAGGAAGATGGCCGACGCGAGAAGAAAGCACAACGCACCGACGAACGTGCCGTAGTTCGCCAGGCTCGGATCGAGGGTATTACCGTCGGTGAGGACGAACGATCCGACTGCCGACACCCCGAACGCGATCGACCCGAGCATGTTCAGCCACACACTCAGCCAGTTCTTCGAGCGTGGCTGCCAGTAGGATTTCGCCCGCAGCAACAGCAGCACCGCGAGCGCACTCGACGCGAGAAAGCACAGGGAACCCTCCAGGTTGGGGTTCCACACCAGGTGCATCTCACCCTTGACGGTGTGTGCGTGCAGTGCGGCGCCGGTGCTCACATTGAACAGCAGTGTGCCGATGAACTGGATCATCGCGGACAGCCATTCGGCGCGGATGCCGACACCCTGCTTGTCGTCGACTGTCGCGGCGCCGCTCAACATCAATTGGATGAATGCCGCCGCCGTGAAGAACCACGACCCCACGAAGAAGGATGTGTTCGCCGCCGTGGTTCCGAGCATGCTCGCGACAACCGGTGCAGAGCCGAGAGCGAAGAGAAACGATCCAAGGACGAATCCCCACGACTGCATGAGGAGTGTCGGCCGGATGACCATGGCGGAAGTGTAGATCATGCCGCTACGGGATTTCGTGGGATTCCGGCACTCGAATACGGGGCGAAAGACCCTGTTGTGGTGGCCTTCTCCGTGGCGAATCGGTCCGAGGGTGAAATGCGAGGGTGAAATCCCTGCGCGAGGGTGAGATCCGGCGCGTGCCGTGGGCAACCCGGTTAACGTCCCGACCATGACAACGGCCCTGGAACCCGGTATGCGATTGCTGTTCCGCAATGTTCGTGTGTTCGACGGTTATTCCGGTGACCTGACCACCGGCGACGTATTGATCGACGGAACCCGGATCGCCGCGGTCTCGGATTCTCCGATCGGAGACGAACCGGGACGCGACACCGTCGTCGTCGACGGGAAGAGCCGGGTGCTGATGCCCGGAATGAGCGACGCTCACGTCCACCTCGTCGGCAACGCCAACTCCTACGTCGACATGGTGATGGGCAGCGAAGCGCACATCGCGTTGAACGGCCTCGCTGAAGCGAAGAACATGCTTCATCGTGGTTTCACCGCGGTGCGGGACATGGCCGGCGACACGTCCAGCATCAAGTCGGTGATCGACCGCGGGTTGTTCGAGGGACCGCGCATCTATCCGTCCCAGGCAGCGTTGTCTCAGACCAGTGGGCACGGAGACTTCGGGTTCGTCTACCAGTGCCCGACCGTGTTCGGCGGAGATCAGAGTCGTGCAGAACAGATCGGATTCATGCGTGTCGCCGACGGGGAGGACCAGGTGCTCGCCGGTGTACGGGAGCAACTGAAGAAGGGCGCCTCACAGATCAAACTCATGGTCGGTGGCGGCGCCGCCTCCATGTACGACCCGCTGTACACCGTGCAGTTCATCGACAAGGAATTGCAGGCTGCGGTGAACGCGGCCACCGACTACGGCACCTATGTGGCCACACACGTCTACAACGTCACCGGTATCCGGCGTGCGATCGCGGCGGGTGTGCGCTCGATCGAGCACGGGCAGCTTTCCGACGAGAGCACGATCGCGCTCATAGCGGAGAAGGAGGTGTGGTTGTCGATGCAGCCGTTCGCGCTCGGTGATCACCACTACCCCGACCCCGACCGCGCCGAGAAGGACCGGGAGATCTGCACGGGCGTTGCGAATGTCTACGAGTGGGCGAAGAAGCACGGCGTCAAGACCGCGTGGGGGACCGACCTTCTGCTCGAACCCCAGATCGCGCCGCGGCAGAGTGAGATGGCCGCACGGCTCGGCGACCACTACACCAATCTGGACGCGCTGCGGATGCTGACCTCGGGCAATGCGGAACTGTTCCGGCTCGCCGGTGAGCGCGACCCCTACCGGCAGGCTCAGTTCGGTGTCGTCAAGAAGGATGCGTGGGCGGATGTGCTTCTCGTGGACGGAAATCCGCTCGAAGACCTGAACCTGCTCGCTGATCCCGGCAAGAACCTTCCGGTGATCGTGAAGAACGGTGTGGTCGTCAAGAATCAACTGTGACTGTGCTGTAGAGGTGCATGACACCGTCCGGTGCCGTGCTCAGTGGGACGTCGGGGCATCATCAGGGATCGGCTGCGGAAGTGGTGTGGTGAGTGTCTGAAACGAACTTCGAGGACTATGATTTCGAGGACTTCGAAACCTCCGACGACGCCGAACCGGAAGGGCCCCGGTGGGAGAGGTGTCCCGGAAGCCTGGTTTCCGCCCGAAACATCGAACTGCACGGACCGTGGGGTCACGTCTTCGGCCCGCTCGACCTCGACATCGATGAGGGCGGAGTGACGGTGCTGGCGGCGCAGGCAGGAGCAGCACGTACCGCACTTCTGATGGCACTGTGCGGCAGGATGCGGCTCACGCGCGGAGTCCTGTCGATCCTCGGGTTCGAGAACCAGCCGAGGAAGGTGCTGGCGCATTCGGCGATCGCCTGCCTGAACGAACTCGACGATGTGCTGCCGTCGGTCACCGTGCGCGACCTCGTCACCGAGCAGAAGCGGTGGAATTCACCCTGGTACAGGTTCGTGCCGCGCGTCGATGCCGGCGGCGTCGCCGACATGTGTGAGGAGGTGTTCGGTGATGTACCGCTCCCACGACTCAACGCGTTCGTCGACGACCTTCCGGAGATCCAGCAACTGCTGCTGCGGGTCGCGGTCGCGAACACCCACCGGCCGCCGCTCCTGGTCGTCGGACGAGTGGACCGGATCGCCGACGACGAGGAGCGCGCCACGATGCTGGACAGGCTCGTCGAACTGGGAGAGCGGCAGTCGGTGATCACCGCGGACGTGAATCCACTCCCTCCGGGAAGCGGAGTGCGTGCGGTCGTGGACCTGCAAGGACTGCTCGGTCCCGGTGACATCGGCGTCCTGACCGAGGGAAGGTGACGCATGCTGGCGGGAATCTCGCTCGGAAGCGACTCGAAGCGTTACTTCCGGGGCACCATGCCCCGCATCGCGATCGCCACGATCATCCTGATGCCGCTGCTGTACGGAGCGATGTACCTGTGGGCCTTCTGGAATCCGTTCGGTGCGGTCGACAGGATTCCCGCGGCGATCGTCAACAACGACACCGGACTGTCGGCGACCGGTGACCGGGTCGACGCCGGCGATCAGGTCGTCAAGTCGCTCGTCGCCTCCGGACAGTTGGACCTGGCGGAAGTGTCCGAGAACGCGGCTGCCGCCGGTCTGGCCGACGGGACGTACTACTACACGATCACCATCCCCGAGAACTTCACCGAAGCGGTGGAGTCCCCCAACGGGGACGATCCGGTCAAGGCGAATCTGATCTTCACGTTCAACGATGCGAACAACTACCTGGCGACGATCATCGGCCAGGATGCGTCGGAGCAGGTGATCAACCAGGTCAACTCGACGATCGGCGCGCAGGGGGTCGGTCAGGTGCTCACCGGCCTCGAGAGTGCGGGCACCGGCCTGAAGCAGGCCGCAGACGGAGCGGAAACCCTTGCGGCCGGGGTGGATACCGCTGCGTCGGGGGCGGACCAGCTCAGTTCGGGCGCCACCGAACTCGCGGACAACATGGTCACCGCACGCGACGGTTCCGCGCAGCTCGCGGAAGGAACGAATCAACTGGCGACCGCGATCGATGGAGTCACCGGGCCGCTGTTGAGCGCACTCGACGGTGGCGCACTGGCCGACGCCGGAACTCGGGCCGCGGAGCTGCGGGCCTCGATAGTTGCCCTGGAAGGGCGGATACCGGAGTCGACGACCTCGTCGGTGTCGTCTGCGGTTCAGCAGGTCATCGATATTCTCGGGCAGAGTTCGGACCCGCTGGTCCAGCAGGCCGTCACAGCCCTCGCACCGTTCACCGCGGCGCAGGTGGTGTCGGATACCGAGGCGTTGCGTGCGGAGATCGTGCGATTGCAAGGTGACGCGCAGGCACTCGAATACCAGCTGAACAATCCGAACAGTCCCCTGATGACCGGGCTTGCACTGCTGCAGGACGGCAGCATCGCTGCGCAAGTGAGCGAACTGCAAAGCGGTGTGAACGAATTGAACTCGGGTGCTGCGTCGCTGCACACCGGATTGATCCAGTTGACCGACGGCAGCTTCCAGTTGTCCGACGGGGCCGGTCAACTGTCCTCGGGCATGGTCGAACTGCAGTCGGGTTCCCACGAGCTGGCCGATGCACTGTCCCAGGGCGCGCAGGAGGTGCCGAGCTGGACCGATCAGCAGCGCACCGCGACCGCGGACACCCTGTCCACGCCGGTGGCACTGCACCAGAACACGAACAACGAGGCATCGACGTTCGGTACCGGATTCGCCCCGTTCTTCTTGTCGCTGGCTCTGTTCGTCGGCGGCATCATCACCTGGATGCTGCTCACGCCGCTGCAGTCCCGGCCGATCGTCGCGGGTCTCGGACTCTACCGAACGGTACTGGCGTCCTACTGGCCGGCGCTGTTCGTCGGAATCCTCCAGGTCGTTGTCATGTACGTCGTAGTGCACTTCGGCGTCGGACTCGACGTCAAGCACGTCGCGGGAACGATTCTGTTCCTCATTCTCGTGTCCGCCACCTACCTGGCGATGATCCAGGCGTTCAACGCCGTGTTCGGTGTCGCGGTGGGACGGGTTGTCACCCTGGCCTTCCTGATGCTGCAGTTGGTGTCGGCCGGGGGCATCTACCCGGTACCCACCACTGCGAAACCGTTCCAGTACATACATCCGTTCGACCCGATGACCTACACGGTCAACGGACTCCGTCAGCTCACCGTCGCGGATCGGATCGATTCACGGCTGTGGATCGCGGTTGCGGTACTGACCGGAATCCTGCTCGTGTCGCTGACGGCGAGTGCCCTGTCGGTACGACGGAATCGCCGCTACACGATGGAACGACTCTATCCGCCGATCGAAGTCTGATCGGTCGGGTGTGTCGGCCGCAGCGCAGTTCACCACCGCAATCGGACGGACAGATGTTCGATGCACGAGAAAACCGGAGGAACAGATGTCGGACGAATTCGCAGCTCCCGCAGAAACGCTCGCACCCGCATACACCGGCAGGCTCGGTACCGATCCGATCCCCGCCCTGCGCATGCCCAAGTCGGAAACCGAACCGGAAGCGGCATACCGGTTCATCCATGACGAGTTGATGCTCGACGGCAGCTCGCGTCTGAACCTCGCGACGTTCGTGACCACGTGGATGGATCCGCAGGCGGACCGTCTGATGGCGGAGACGTTCGACAAGAACATGATCGACAAGGACGAGTATCCCGCGACGGCGGAGATCGAGACACGGTGTGTCAACATCGTCGCCGCGCTGTTCCACGCGGAAGGATTGTCGCCCACCGACCCCGCGTCAGCGACCGGAGTCTCCACCGTGGGGTCCTCCGAGGCCGTCATGCTGGCGGGGCTCGCCCTCAAGTGGCGCTGGCGGCAGAAGCGGGAGGCGGCAGGGAAGGACACGAACACACCGAACCTGATCATGGGCAGCAACGTCCAGGTGGTCTGGGAGAAGTTCTGCCGCTACTTCGATGTCGAACCCAAGTACCTGCCCATGGAGAACGGGCGCTACGTGATCACACCCGAGCAGGTGCGTGAGGCCGTCGACGAGAACACGATCGGTGTCGTGGCGATTCTCGGCACGACGTTCACCGGTGAACTCGAACCGGTCGCCGAGATCGCCGAGATGCTCGACCGCGTCGCAGCGGACGGCGGACCTGACGTTCCCGTGCATGTGGATGCCGCCAGCGGTGGGTTCGTCGTACCCTTCCTCCACCCCGAACTCGAATGGGACTTCCGGGTCTCCCGTGTCGCGTCGATCAACGTCAGCGGTCACAAGTACGGAATGACGTATCCGGGTATCGGTTTCGTGGTGTGGCGTTCGAAGGAGTACCTGCCGGAGGATCTGGTGTTCCGGGTCAACTATCTCGGCGGTGACATGCCGACGTTCACGCTGAACTTCTCGCGGTCCGGAAACCAGGTGGTGGGCCAGTACTACAACTTCATCAGGCTGGGTGTTGCCGGATACACGCAGGTCATGGAGTCGTTGAGGGACACTGCGCTGATGCTGTCCGAGCGGATCTCCCGGATCGACAACATGGAGATGATCACCGACGGATCAGCGCTGCCCGTGTTGGCGTTCCGGCTGACAGGCGATCCGGGATTCACCGTCTTCGACATCTCGCACGAGTTGCGTGCGCGGGGCTTCCTGGTGCCGGCGTACACGATGCCTGCGAATGCCGAGGACGTCGCGGTCCTGCGGGTGGTGCTGCGGGAAGGGTTCAGTCGCGACCTCGCCTACAGATTGTCCGAGTCGATCGAGGACGTGGTCGATCGACTGTCCCAGGGATTGGGGGTCGGTCACACGGCGCGTGGCTTCGCGCACTGAGGTGCGGCACGGAGTGCCGAGCACCGGAGGCGCCCGAACGCTGCGTCGATGATCGACGATGCAGCCGGCACGGGCGATGTGGACCATGCCGTGAAATCCTCACCGGCCGTGATCGGACGCTGATAACCTGCATTCAGTGGTCGAATGGCTGTTCACCGGGGGCCGAAAAGATTGCTGCATCGGCGCGTGGCCCCGCGGACGGAGAGGATTCGCGTCAGGTGCCGGAACCGCTGCCGCTGCCCCGTACCCGGTTGTTCCCGCTTCTGTCGGGTCCGGACTCCCTGGTCGTCGTCCACGGAAACCGGTTCTCCGGGAAGACCACACTGATCCGGACGTGGATGATGACCGACCCGATGCCATCGGGTGCCGTCGTGTTCGTCGAAACACCGCCGCGCGGAATCATCGCAGCCGAGTATTGGTGGCGCGTTCTGGCATCGACGTGCGCCCACCTCGGTACGGCACCACCGGAATCCGGTGGAGACGGTGTTGCCGCACTGAGTTCTGTTCTTGTTGCACAGCATGATCCGATCGTCCTCGTACTGGATGGCTGTGACCTCGTCGGCGGTGGCGGCGGCGGAGGAGTGGAGGAAGGCGTAGGAGTGCTGCTCCGCTGCGGGGCGCCGTTGAAGACGATCGTCACGACCCGAACGAAAGGGTGCTGGGCTCCGCTCGTCTCGGCGGGATCCGATTCCACGGTCGTGACCTCGGGTTCCCTGGCCTTCACCGAGGAGGAGACGGGATTGTTTCTCCGGGCTTCGGGGGTGCCGCAGCGTGCAGCGGATATCCGTATGATCCTGTGCCGCACAGGGGGATTGCCGGGGCTCGTCGCGGCTGTGTGTCGTGCTGTGAAACGCGAGGACGCGAGGAACACGCGGCCCGATGAACCCCTCGAACGGGTCATCGACGCTGCAGTCGATGCGCTGGTGTGGCGGACGGTCGTTGCAGAGCCTGCCGTGGCGCAGGCGTACCGGAGAGGTGTGTTCGGAACCGGGACGGTGGTGTGGGACCGAGCGGCGACCGCAGAGTCACGGTCGGCACTTGCGGGCGCCGCAGGGATACTCGAAGCGGCCGGTATGGTGGACCGCCCACCGGGACTTCACGAGCGGCACCTCGAACACCCCGATGCCGTGTGTGAATCGTTGCGGCGCGTCGCTGGACTCCATTTGCGTGGAGGAACCCGCGACGCAACGGGCATGCCGGTCTCGCCGCGCCCGGCCGTGCACCGTACTCGGCCGAACGTGCCCGCGGAGGAATCGGTCGGGATCGAGGATCGGTGCGGGCGGACGGTGATCGGAGCGTCGGTGTGTACCGGGCGCGGTCACGCCGACCTGATCGTGCGGGTGATGGGTCTGCGTGCGTGCGGTTACATCACCGCTGCCACGCAGTTGTGCGACGTTGCCCTCACCGATCACGCGTTGCTCACGGCACTCGATGTCGTCACCTGTCGGACCTGTGCGTTCCACTACCTGCACATCGGGATCACCTACCTGCTCGCCGATCGCCACGACGACGCGATATCGATCCTCCGGCTCGCCGTGGGGGCGGGAGCGGACACCACCCTCGAAGGGCATGTCACCGGACTGCTCGCGCTCGCGCACGCCGTCCGAGGGGACACCGCCGATGCCGGATCCTGGATCGACAGGGCACGCCGATGTGCGTCGTCCGTCGGAATCGGGCAGACATGCGAGCGGACCGCCGTCGTCGTCGCCACAGCGCTCGTCGCGTTGGACACCCTCGATATCAAAGGGGCGGAGGTCGCCCTCGCCGAGTTGGGTGCGCCCCACGAGGACGAGGAACTGTGGGCCCACATCCTCTATGCGAAAGGGAAGTACGCACTGCTCACATCCGTGCCCGGCGACGGGCTCCGTCACGTCGAAATGCAGATGCGCCGGTTCGGGCCACGGTGTCAGGGCGTGTCGAACGGGCTGCTGTCGGTGGTCCGAGCCGATCTCGAACTGGCGCTGGGACGGGTGGATCAGGCGTCGCGCCTGATGGCCGGGGCGATCGATTGCCGCTCCGCCCCGGTACGTGCCCGGATCCTGGTATCGGAAGCGGACCCGGCAGGTGCTGTTGCCGTCGCCGAGCACTACGGCAACGACCCGAACTGCGCTCCCGGCACGCTTCTGGAACTGGCGGTGGTCGGGGCGGCTGCCGCGCACTCGGCGGGTTGGGAGGTGGCGACCGACCGGTTTCTCGCTCGGGCGGGCGTCCTTGCCCGGCAGACGGGGATGGTGAGACCGTTCACCGTTCTCGTTCCCCAACTGATCGATGCGCTCGCGGCGCACGGTGTGGAGTTTCCTACGGATGTCGGATATGCCCCGGCCGATTCGACGACCGAGTGCTGTCACGACATTCGTCTCACGCGCCGCGAACATCAGGTCCTCGATGCTCTGGTCGCAGGTGGTACAACGAGCACGATCGCGAAGGCCCAGTTCGTCAGCGTCAACACCGTCAAATCCCAGATGCGGTCGCTGTACCGGAAACTCGGTGTCCACTCACGGGCCGAGGCGATCGCTGCCGCGCATCGCATGACGGTGGGGTGGGTCAGCCGAGAACGGTACCGATGATCCCGGCGAGATAGCCGATCCGTGCGACCTCCGACGGCCGGAACTCGGGGCCTCCCGGCCGGCCGAGCAGCAGCACCCGGTCGGGGGAGCCGAGTGGGGCAGCGGCGAGCATCGTGTCCATCTCCCGCCACAGTTCCGGCACCCACTCGCCTTCGTGATCGAGCAGCATCGGCTTCTCGAGCGGCATCCACGGCGCCGTACCCAGCCGCGTCTCGGGCGCGCCCGGGCTGCCGGCGATCCGATAGGAGCCGTCGGGACCGAACCCGACGACGGTGGCCCACCCCACGCGCAGCACCCGCGGAGCGCCGTCGGCGAGGACCTGCATCCGGTCGTTCCTGGCGGCGGCGACCTGGTCGATGAGTTCCAGTTCGCGGTGGGTGTCGAGGATGCCCGCGTAGGGACGGATCGAGTCGACGGTCACCCCGTCGACGGCCTCCGCGGCGGTCAGCAGCGTGTCCGGGAGCTTCCCGGGTTCGACATCGACCACGAGATCGTCGATGGCGAAGTCGGACCCGCGTTCGACGACATCGAGCGACAGGATGTCCGCTCCGACCGCGCCCAGGGCCAGCGCGAGCGCGCCGAGGCTGCCGGGCCGGTCGGGGAGCTGGACACGCAACAGGTACGACACGTGTGTCCTTCCCGAGATCGTGCCGACGTCGCACGCGCGCGTCGGCCCGGGACGACGCGCCCCGGTGATTCCATCCTGTCACTTCACGGGCACGCAGTGGGATCGCCTCGGGCGTGCCCCGCCCGTCGCCGGCGGGAAAACCCCCGGTGGGTGCCGGTGGCGTCACATCGGCGCAACACGGGTTTCTCGAACTCGCAACACACCGCGGCCGCGCCGAGCGGGGCGAACCGGCTGCACCGGCCGCGATGCGACGCATTACCCTGGACGGGACGTCCCGTACTCCAGAAGGGGCGCTCCACACTCCATCGGAAAGGGGCCACCCACGGTGCCTGCCATCTCCCGTGACGAGGTCGCGCACCTCGCCCGGTTGTCCCGGCTCGCGCTGACCGACGCCGAACTCGACGAGTTCGCCGGCCAGCTGGATTCGATTCTCAACCACGTCAAGGCGGTGTCGGAGGTGGCCGCGGACGACGTCGCGCCGATGGCGAATCCGAACGCCGTCGCGAACGTGACCCGCCCCGATGTGGTGCGGCCCGGCCTGACCCCGGAGCAGGCGCTGTCGGGTGCACCGGTCGTCGAGGAGGATCGGTTCTCGGTTCCGCAGATTCTGGGGGAGGGCGAATGAGCACCGACACCGTGAACGGCGATCCCACCCGCCTCGACGCCGCGACCCTCGCGGCCCGCATCCACGCCGGTGAGCTGTCGTCCGTCGACGTCACCCGCGCGCACCTGGACCGCATCGCCGAGGTCGACACCGAATACCACGCGTTCCTCCACGTGGCCTCCGAGCAGGCCCTCGCCGCCGCGGAGGCCGTGGATCGAGCCGTCGCCGCCGGTGAGAAGCCGGCATCACCGCTCGCGGGTGTGCCGATCGCGCTCAAGGACGTGTTCACGACCGTCGACATGCCCACGACGTGCGCGTCGAAGATCCTCGAGGGCTGGGTGTCGCCGTACGACGCGACGTTGACGACGCGACTGCGTGAGGCGGGGATCCCGATCCTCGGCAAGACCAACATGGACGAGTTCGCGATGGGTTCGTCCACCGAGAACTCCGCATACGGACCCACCCGCAACCCGTGGGACACCTCGCGGATTCCGGGCGGATCCGGTGGTGGCTCCGCGGCGGCCCTCGCGTCGTACCAGGCTCCCCTCGCCATCGGCACCGACACCGGCGGCTCGATCCGCCAGCCTGCCGCGGTCACCGCCACCGTCGGCACCAAGCCGACGTACGGCACGGTGTCGCGGTTCGGGCTCGTCGCGTGCGCATCGTCGCTCGATCAGGGCGGACCGTGCGGCCGTACCGTCCTCGACACCGCGCTGCTGCACGAGGTCATCGCCGGCTACGATCCCCGCGACAGCACCTCCGTCGACACTCCCGTCCGTCCCGTCGTCGAAGCCGCCCGTCAGGGCGCGGCCGGTGACCTGTCGGGTGTGAAGGTCGGCGTCGTCAAGGAACTGCACTCCGACAGCTACCAGCCGGGTGTGCTCTCGTCGTTCGACGCCGCGGTCGAGACCCTCACGAAACTGGGGGCCGAGGTCGTCGAGGTCTCGTGCCCGCACTTCGAGTACGCCCTCGCGTCGTACTACCTGATCCTCCCGTCCGAGGTGTCGTCCAACCTCGCTCGGTTCGACGCCATGCGTTACGGCCTGCGTGTCGACGACGGCACGATGAGCGCCGAGCAGGTCATGGCCGCGACCCGCGCCGCAGGTTTCGGCAAGGAAGTCAAGCGCCGCATCATGATCGGCACGTACGCGCTGTCGTCCGGCTACTACGACGCCTACTACGGCCAGGCCCTGAAGGTGCGTACCCTCATCGCGCAGGACTTCGACAAGGCCTACGAGCAGGTCGATGTGCTGGTCTCGCCCACGAGCCCCTTCACCCCGTGGAAGCTCGGCGAGAAGGTCGACGATCCACTGGCCATGTACCTGTCCGACCTGTGCACCCTCCCGACCAACCTGGCCGGGCACTGCGCGATGTCGGTGCCGTCGGGGCTGTCCGCCGACGACGGACTGCCTGTCGGACTGCAGATCATGGCGCCCGCGCACGCCGACGAACGGCTCTACCGGGTCGGCGCGGCCTACGAGGCCGCCCGCGGCCCGATCGTGGCCTGACACACCGGCTCCCGGCGGCCCCGCAGCGACCTGACGCGGCG
>NZ_JAIYEP010000076.1 GCF_020515525.1 Rhodococcus yananensis | reverse complement strand
ACTTCTGGTAGCCCCAGCTACCAGAAGTGCGCACGGGTGGAAATTAGACTTGTGGCGTGAGCAGTATCGACCTGAACAGTGACCTCGGCGAGAGCTACGGACAGTGGCAGCTCGGCGACGACGACGCGATGCTCGAACTCGTCACGAGCGCGAACATCGCGTGCGGCTTTCACGCCGGTGATCCGGCGATGCTGCTCGAGACGTGCCGCGGCGCCACGAAACGCACCGTCCGCATCGGCGCCCAGGTCGGATACCACGATCTGAGCGGGTTCGGCCGCCGCTTCATCGACATCGCCCCGGCAGACCTCACGGCGGAGGTCATCTACCAGATCGGCGCGCTCGACGGACTGGCCCGAGCCGCCGGATCGTCGGTGCGCTACGTGAAACCGCACGGCGCGCTGTACAACGCGATCGTGCACCACCGCGAGCAGGCACGCGCCGTCGTCGCCGCCGTCCGCGCGTACGACGCGACACTGCCGGTACTGGGTCTGCCCGGCTCGGTGTTCCTCGACGAAGCCGAACGCGCAGGCCTCGTCACGGTCGCCGAGGCGTTCGCCGACCGCGCCTACGCCCCCGACGGCACCCTCGTGTCGCGCCGGGAGCCCGGGGCCGTGCTGCACGATCCGGACGTCGTGGCGCGCCGGGTGCTGCGCATGGTCGCGGAGGGGACGGTCACCGCGATCGACGGCAGTGCCGTGCGGGTCCCGGCCCGCTCGGTGTGTATCCACGGCGACTCCCCCGACGCGACGGCGATGGCCGTTGCGGTGCGGGCCATGCTCGACGCCGAGAACATCGATGTCCGCTCGTTCGTGTGAGCCCGCGATGCGGATCCTGCGCAACGGAGACACCGGCCTGCTCGTCGAGTACGGGACCCTCGACGACGTCCTCACGCATTTCCGGGCGCTCGACACCACGCGACCACCGGGGATCGTCGAACTGATCCCCGCGGCACGCACCGTCCTCGTGCGTTTCGACCCGGCCGCCGTGCACGCCGACGCCGTCCGGCGGTGGATCGCCGGCACCCCACCGGCGCCGCCCGGCACGGCACCGGTCGACCACGTCGTCATCGGGGTCCGCTACGACGGACCCGACCTCACCGAGGTGGGTGCGCTCACCGGGCTCGGCGCCGACGGGGTCGTCGAGGCCCACACGTCCGCGACGTGGACCGTCGCGTTCGGTGGTTTCGCACCGGGATTCGCGTACCTGTCGGGCGACGACGACCGGCTGCACGTGCCGCGGCGGGAGTCACCGCGCACGGTCGTCCCCGCCGGGTCGGTCGGGCTCGCCGGGGAGTTCTCCGGTGTCTACCCGCGCCGTTCCCCGGGTGGATGGCAGCTCATCGGGTCGACGACGCAGCAGTTGTGGATGCCCGCCCGCGACCGCCCGGCGCTGCTGCGCCCCGGAGCACGTGTCCGATTCGAAGCACTCTGACCGTCCGCGACGGTTCAGAGCCCCAGGACGGCGCGGGCGATCAGGAAGTACACCACCAGCCCCGTCGCGTCGACGAACGTAGTGATGAACGGGTTGGAGAACACCGCGGGATCCGCGCGGATCGCGCGCGCCACCAACGGCATCGCCCCGCCGACCGTCGCGGCGAGGGTGCACACGCTCACCAACGTCAACCCGATCACCGCACCCACCTGCGTGTCGTAGACCAGCGCGGTGAGCACGAACGCGACCGTGCCGAGGAGCACCCCGAGCGACAGTCCGACCCGGAACTCGCGGGCGACCACCTTCCCGACATCGCGGGGTGTCACGTCGTCGAGCGCGAGTGCCCGGGTGACGGTGGTCGCGGCCTGATTCCCGGTGTTGCCGCCGGTACCGATGAGCAGCGGCACGAACAACGCGAGGGTGACGACCTCGTCGAGGGTCGATTCGAACACTTCGAGCACCTGCACCGTCAGGGTGGCACCGAGCGCCAACACCAGCAGCCACACCACCCGCGACCGCACCAACTGCCCGATCGGGGCGGCCAGATACGGTTGCCGCAGCGGTTCGGTACCGCCGATGCGTGCCTGGTCCTCGCTGTCGGCGACCTCGAGGATCCGCAGCGCGTCGTCGACGGTGAGGATCCCGACGAGCCGGGTCTCGTTGTCCACGACCAGCAGCGCGAGGAGTTTCAGTTCGGCGCAGCGCCGCGCGGATTCCTCGGCGTCGTCGGTGGCGCGCACCCAGTAGGGGTCGCGCATGATGTCGGCGACCACCGTCGCGGGGTCGGCGCTCATCAACTCGCGCAGCCCGACCACTCCGACCAGGACGCGACTGCCGTCGAGGACAGGAAGTGTGTAGACGGTCTCGGCGTCGTCGAGTCGCCGCTCGACGACCTCGAGGGCCTGCGCCGCGGTGGTGTCGCTACGGAGCGACACGTACTCCGGGCTCATGCGTCGCCCGATCGCTCCCTGCGGGTACCCGAGGATCGTCGCGGTCATCTCGCGTTCGGACGACGGTAGGCCGCGCATCAGGCGGGCAGCGACCTTCGCGGGGAGTTCGTCGAGCAGTTCGACGCGGTCGTCGGGTTCCAGGTCGGCGAAGATCGCCGCGACCTGATCGTCCTGCAACCCGACCACGAGGTCGCGCTGCAGGCTCGGATCGAGGCGTTCGAACACCTCCAGCGCGCGCCCCTTGGGAAGCAGCCGGTACAGCACCGCCCGGTCGGTCCGGTTCAGCCTCTCGAGCACCCCGGTGATCCGGTCGGCGTCGAGATCGGCGACGGCCGAGGTCACCTCGGACAGGCGACCGCCGTCGAGGGCGCGTTCGACGACGCGGGTCGTCGAGCGGGTGTCGATCTCGTCCTGGCTCATCCGTCGGCCTTTCCGCTACGCACACGTGGCCCCGCGACGCGGGCCGTTCCCAGCCTTCCAGCAGTGCGCGACAATGACACGATGGCATGGCTCGAGGTCACATCCGCCGGAATGCTCACGACCGTGCAGGACCGGGGCCGGACCGGTCACGGCGCGCTCGGACTCACCGAGTCCGGTGCGGCCGACCGTGCTGCGCACGACGCCGCGAACCGGCTCGTCGGGAACGATCCCGCGGCTGCGACGCTGGAGGTGACGGGCGGCGGGCTCGCCGTGCGCAGCGTCGGTGCCACGACCGTCGCGGTGACCGGCGCCCGGGTCGACGTGCGGGTCGCGGCCCGGCCGGTCGGCGACTGGGCCCGGGTGTCGCTGCGGGACGGTGACATCCTGACGATCGGTGTTCCCCAGGACGGGCTGCGGGTGTATCTGTCGGTCCGCGGCGGCATCGACGTACCCGAGGTTCTCGGAAGCCGCGCCACCGACACATTGTCGGGCACCGGACCGGAACCGGTGCGTGCCGGCGACCGGTTGCTCGTCGGGGCGATGGCCGCTGCTCTACCCGACGAGGAGCAGTTCCCGCCGCCGGCTCCGCTCGACGATCCCGCGGAGTTGCGGGTTCGGATCGGTCCGCGCGACGACTGGTTCACCCCACCGTCCGTCCGCGCGCTGACACGCGAGACCTGGACGGTGACACCGCAACTCGACCGCGTGGGTATCCGCTTCCGAGGACCGGGTCCGCTGCACCGGGCGCGGCACGGGGAGCTCCCGAGCGAGGGTATGGTGGCGGGTTCGATCCAGGTCCCGCCGCAGGGGCATCCGGTGCTGTTCCTCGCGGACCATCCCGTGACCGGTGGCTATCCGGTGATCGCGGTCGTCACCGCGGACGATCTGTCGCGTGCCGCGCAGTTGCGTCCGGGACGGCGGGTGCGGTTCGTTGCGGCGCCGTGATCAGGATCCGTCGGTCCGGGGTCGCAGCAGTGCCGACGAGGTGCGCGGCGGAAACAGTGCCGCGACACACTCCCCGCCACCCCCCTCGAAACGAACCGTGTTTCTCCGCACCGATATCCGCGACACGACGCGGTCGTCTTCGAGAACCCGGATCGACCCGTCGAGCACGTGGTCGAATGCGAATCGCGCCAGTTCGTCCGGAAACTCGTTCCGTCGCCCGCGCAGGACCCGACGCATGCGGGCACGCGGCGACAGGAAGGTGTCGATCAGATAGCGCATCCAGCGATCGGCGAGGTAGAAGGGTGCGTTGCCGTCCCACACCAGTGCGGTGCCGTCGGGGGTCGGAACCCACTGACACCACGACAGCGGACGGCCACGCGCGGGCAGTCCGTCGCAGGGCGCCCGGTGCGGACCGCTGCGCGGGCCGGCGAACGCGGTGAGGAAGTCGATCTCGGCGCGCTGCAGCGGTGGGTCGATCGTGATGCGGCCGGTGAACGCGGTGGCGTGACGCGTGGTCGCGGTGGTGTGGGGCGTGGTCGCGGTGGTGTGTGCGATCGGATGACGGGTGGCCGGCCGGTGCGGCATGTGTATCCCCTCTCGGCGTCTCTACCGGTTTCGGCGTCTCCAGGGTTTCGGAGTCGCTACCGGTTTCGACGCAGCACGGGCCCGATCGGTTCCCTCGGTCGCGGGAAAGACCCGGAAACGGCTCGTCCCCCGGCCGGAGCCGAGGGACGCCGGGTACGACCACGGCGGCGCCGTGCGATGTCAGCCGCGGCGGCGCCGTGCGATGTCAGCCGCGGCGGCGCCGTGCGATGTCAGCCGCGGCGGCGCCGCGCGATGTCGGAGAGCACCACGCCCGCCGCTACCGACGCGTTGAGCGACTCCACTTCGCCCGCCATCGGGATGGAGAGGATCTCGTCGCAGGTCTCACGCACGAGACGGGAGAGTCCCTTGCCCTCCGAGCCGACCACGACGACCAGGGGGTCGGTGCCGTCGAAGTCGTCGAGGGAGGTGTCGCCGCCGGCGTCGAGGCCGACGACGCGCACGCCCTGCTTCTGCCATTCCTTGAGGGTGCGGGTCAGGTTGGTGGCGCGCGCGACGGGAAGTCGGGCTGCGGCGCCCGCGCTGGTGCGCCACGCGACCGCGGTCACCGACGCGCTGCGTCGCTGGGGGATCACGACGCCGTGTCCGCCGAAGGCGGCCACCGATCTGATGACGGCGCCGAGGTTGCGGGGGTCGGAGATGTTGTCGAGTGCCACGAGCAGGGGCCGCTCGTGGTTCTCCTTCGCCCGCACGATCAGGTCGTCGGGGTGCACGTACCGGTACGGCGGGATCTGCAGGCCGATGCCCTGGTGCATGCCGTTGGCGGTGAGCCGGTCGAGTTCGGCGCGGGGGACCTCGAGAATGGAGATGCCCATGTCCGCGGCACGCTGCACCGCTTCCTTGAGTCGGTCGTCGGAGTCGGCGCCGATCGCGACGTACAGCGCGGTCGCGGGCACGTCGGCGCGGAGGCACTCGACGACGGGGTTGCGCCCGAGGACCATCTCGGGTTGGTCGTCGTTCCTGCGCCCGGCCGGGGAGCGGTGACCGCGAGGGTTCTCCGCGGCCTTCGCCGCGGCCCGCGCCCGCTTCGCCGCCGGGTGGTAGCTGCGGTCGACGGCTTTCGGCGTCGCGCCGCGTCCCTCGAGTCCGCGTCGTCGCTGTCCGCCCGACCCGACGGTCTGGCCCTTCTTCGTTCCGCCCTTGCGCACCGCGCCGCGGCGCTGGGAATTGCCTGCCATCACTGTCCTGCTTTCAGGGACCATTCGGGTCCGTTCGGCGTATCGGTCACTTCGACCCCCGCCGCGGTCAGACGATCACGCACCTCGTCGGCGACCGTCCAGTTCTTCTCTGCTCTCGCCGCCTGCCGGCGTTCGAGTTCGGCACCGATGAGCACGTCGAGCGCGGCGAGCGCATCGGAATCGTCGCGGGACGTGCTCTGCCAGTGCTCGTCGAGGGGATCCACTCCCAGGATGCCGAGCATCGCCCGGACCTGTGCGGCGATCCGCACGGCTTCGTCGAGATCACCGTTGTCGAGTGCCTTGTTGCCCTCGCTGCGGCGACGGTGGATCTCGGCGAGGGCCTTGGGCACTCCGAGGTCGTCGTCGAGTGCGGCGGCGAAGTCTTCGGTGGGTTCGCCGAGGGGGACGTCGCCGGCCCGGTCGCGGGTCTTGACGACGAACGATTCGAGTCCGCGGTAAGCGGCGGCGGCTTCGTCGAGAGCGGCGTCGGAGTACTCGAGCATCGACCGGTAGTGGGCGCTGCCGAGGTAGTACCGCAGTTCCTGTGGGCGTACCCGGGTGAGGACGTTGGGGATGGACAGCACGTTGCCGAGGGACTTCGACATCTTCTCACCGCCCATCGTCACCCAGCCGTTGTGCAGCCAGTACCGCGCGAATCCGTCGCCGGCGGCTCTGGCCTGCGCGATCTCGTTCTCGTGGTGCGGGAACACCAGGTCCATGCCGCCGCAGTGGATGTCGAAGGACGACCCGAGGTAGTACCCGGCCATCGCCGAGCACTCGAGATGCCAACCGGGCCTGCCCGGTCCCCAGGGTGTGGGCCACGAGGGTTCGCCGGGTTTCGCCGCCTTCCACAGTGTGAAGTCGCGGGCGTCGCGTTTGCCTTCCCCGGCGCTCTCGCCCTGGTGGACGTCGTCGATGCGGTGCCCCGACAGGCAGCCGTACTCGGGGTAGCTCAGGACGTCGAAGTACACGTTGCCGTCGGATGCGTAGGCGTGACCACTGTCGACGAGACGCTGCATCAGTTCGACCATCTGGGTGATGTGTCCGGTGGCGCGTGGCTCGACGGAGGGCGGCAGCACACCGAGCGCGTCGTAGGCGCGGGTGAAGGCGCGTTCGTAGGTCGTCTTCCACTCCCACCAGGGCCTGCCTGCGTCGGCGGCCTTCCGGAGGATCTTGTCGTCGATGTCTGTGACATTTCTCACGAACGCGACATCGAAGCCCTTCGCGGCGAGCCACCGTCGCAGCACGTCGAAAGCGACACCGCTGCGTACGTGGCCGATGTGCGGTTCGCCCTGCACGGTGGCACCACACAGGTACACCGAGACGTGGCCGGGGACGAGCGGCTCGAAATCCCGCACTGCCCGTGTTTCGGTGTCGTAAAGGCGCAAAGTCACGACCTCCGATCCTACCGTTCGTCGTCGAGCGGCAGTACGAGCGCGGTGGCGACGGCCGCCACACCCTCGCCGCGACCGGTCAGTCCGAGGCCGTCGGTGGTGGTCGCGGACACCGATACGGGTGCCCCGAGAAGGTCCGACAGGACGCGCGCGGCCTCGTCGCGGCGCGGTCCGATCTTCGGGCGGTTGCCGATCACCTGCACTGCGGCGTTGCCGACCCGCCAGCCCTGCTCGGTGAGCAGCGTACGGACGTGTTCGAGCATGCGGGCGCCGGAGGCTCCGGCCATCTCGGGTCTGTCGGTACCGAACACCGTGCCGAGATCACCGAGACCGGCCGCGGACAGCAGGGCGTCGCACAGGGCGTGCGCCGCGACGTCACCGTCCGAATGCCCGGCGCATCCGTCGGCATCCTCGAACAGCAGTCCGGCCATCCAACAGGGACGGCCGGGTGCGACGGGGTGGACGTCGGTTCCGATTCCGACTCGCATGTCTCCGACGGGCACGGCGTTCAGCTCTCCTCTTCGACGCGGTCGGCGAGCATCGCGCGCGCGAGCGTCAGGTCCAGCGGGGTGGTGATCTTGAAGGCGAGGGGGTCGCCGGCGACGGTGTGGACGGGTTCACCGAGCCGCTCCACGAGTCCGGCATCGTCGGTGGCGTCCCCGGCGTCCCGGTTGGCCCGTGCGAGCAGGTCTGCGTCGAACCCCTGCGGGGTCTGCACGGCCCGCAGGGACGCGCGGTCGGGTGTCGCGGTGACCCGCCCCTCCCCGTCGACGCTCTTGATCGTGTCGGCGACCGGCAGCACGGGGATCACTGCGCGCCGCCCGGCACGCAGTTCGTCGACGACCCGGGCGAACAGTCCCGCGGGGGTCAGTGCCCGCGCCGCGTCGTGGACGAGCACGTGCCGCGCACCGACCCGCTCCGCCACCGTCAGACCCGCCCGCACCGAGTCGGCGCGTTCTGCGCCGCCCGCCACGACGGTCACCCGGCCGGCGCGGGCAGCGCCCACGAGTTCGTCGACGTCGCGGTCGACGAGCTCCGGTGGCGCCACCACCACGACCTCGTCGACCACACCCGAGTCGAGCATCGCCTCGACGGCCCGATCGAGCATGGTGCGGCCGTCGAGTTCGACGAAGGCCTTCGGAAGCGCTTCGCCCAGACGAACGCCGCGGCCGGCCGCCGGAATGATTCCGACGACCGGCCCGCGGCGATCGTTCATCGTGCGTATTCGGTTCACCGGTGGTGTCGATCGCGCAGCCGCTCAGGACGCGGCGGCGAGCACCTCGTCGAGGATGGTCTCGGCCTTGACGTCGTCGGTGCCCTCGGCGAGCGCCAGCTCACCGACGAGGATCTGACGTGCCTTCGCGAGCATCCGCTTCTCGCCCGCGGACAGGCCACGATCCTGCTCCCGGCGCCACAGGTCGCGCACGACCTCCGCAACCTTGTTGACGTCACCCGACGCCAACTTCTCGAGATTGGCCTTGTACCGCCGTGACCAGTTGGTCGGTTCCTCCGTGTGCGGTGCGCGCAATACCTGGAACACCTTGTCGAGGCCCTCCTGGCCCACGACGTCGCGCACTCCGACGTACTCCGCATTCTCGGCGGGTACCCGAACCGTCAGGTCACCCTGCGCGACTTTCAGAACCAGATATTCCTTCTGCTCCCCCTTGATGGTGCGTGTTTCGATTGCTTCGATCAGCGCCGCACCGTGATGGGGGTATACGACGGTGTCTCCGACCTTGAAAATCATGTGTCCCGTGCCCCTTTCGATTTTTCCAGTTTAACACGTGATCACCGCGCCCTCTCATCAACGGTGCAGGTCAGGGGCACCGCCACGTGAGCGTAGGGGTTGACATGCAATCGGTTACGTGCATGAGGTGATGCGCGACACACCGGACAAACGGGGACGTTCGCGCCGGTCGGAGCACACGAATCGGCAACATCGACGCCCCCGGCGCACACGGGGCGCACCACTACTACTACTCTGCCTAGTGGATTGCGAGCCTTACCCGAGTGGAGGAACCCGTGACTGCTCTCAACGCGCCGACTCGCCGAGTCGCGACCGCCGTCGCCCTGGCCGCGGGTGCGACGCTCACGCTGTCTGCGTGCGGTGCCGGACAGATCACCCAGACCTCCTCGCAGGTCGCCGCGGTGAACGGCAACAGCGCCACCGTCGGCGACATCGCGATTCGCAACGCCCATGTCATCTTCCCGGATTCCGAGGAATACAGCATCGAGGCCGGCGGCACCGCCCTCCTCGGCTTCACGATCGTCAACCTCGACGGGTACACCCCCGATGTCCTCACCGGCATCTCGACCGACTTCGCCGGATCCGTCGTCGGTGCCGAAGACCTCACGATCCCGGCCTCCGGTGCGGTCGTCGCGGGTGTCTCGTCGGCCACCGCGGCGACCGACGAGTCCGTCGACGAGTCACCGCAGCCCGCGAACCCCGAGGGCGACACGCCGATCGTGCCGACGGTCGAGACCGTCGAGATGGTCGACCTCACCGAGGATGTGCGTCCCGGCCTGACCATCCCGGTCACGTTCACGTTCGCCGAGCACGGCGACGTGACGGTGTCGGTGCCGGTGGACGCGGGCCCCGAACTCGACCGGCACGAGTCGGAACTGTCCCCGATCATCGGCGAGGCCCACTGACGCGTCCCGTCCACACGGACCACCGAGGCGTCCCACAGCCTTCGGGAGGGCCCAGGTGAGCTCACGCTCACCCGGGCCCTCCTTCGTCCGGGCACCCCGACTCCCGGCGCCGCCCCCTTCCCCGGCGTGTCGGTCGCTCCGCATATCCTCCGGCCGTGGCCAAGACCAAAACCCTCTACCGCTGCTCCGACTGCTCGCACACCGTCGCGAAGTGGGTCGGGCGCTGCCCCGACTGCGGGACGTGGGGATCGATGGACGAGGCGCCGGTGCAGCCCACCGCGGTGGCGTCCCGGGCCGGTACCTCACTGGCGCGGGCCGGCGCGGCCGCCGTCCTGCCGTCGACACCGGCCACCCCGCTGAGCCGCGTCGACGGCACCGCGACACTCGCGAAGCCGACGGGGATCACAGAACTCGATCGAGTCCTCGGCGGGGGCGTGGTGCCCGGCTCGGTGGTATTGCTCGCGGGCGAACCCGGCGTCGGCAAGTCGACGCTGCTGCTCGAGGTCGTACACCGGTGGGCGGAGCGCAGTCCCGACGACCGGTCGCTGTACGTCACCGGTGAGGAGTCGGCCGGCCAGGTCCGGTTGCGGGCCGATCGCACGGGTTCGGTGCACGACCGCGTGTTCCTCGCCGCCGAGTCCGATCTCGCGACGATCTTCGGTCACGTCGAACAGGTGAAGCCGACGCTGCTCGTCGTCGATTCGGTGCAGACGATGCTCGCGGCCGACGTCGACGGCGTCACCGGTGGTGTCACGCAGGTCAAGGCCGTCACCAGTGCGCTGACGTCCTTGGCGAAGGCCACCGGGATCCCCGTGCTGCTCATCGGGCACGTCACCAAGGACGGCGCGGTCGCCGGCCCCCGGTCGTTGGAACATCTCGTCGATGTGGTCCTGCACTTCGAAGGGGACCGGCATTCGACGCTGCGCATGGTGCGCGGCGTGAAGAACCGGTTCGGGGCCGCCGACGAGGTGGGGTGTTTCGAGTTGACCGAGGGCGGCATCGTCGGTGTCAGCGACCCGACGGGGTTGTTCCTGCAGCACCGCACCGAATCGGTCGCGGGTACCGCCGTGACGGTGACGATGGACGGCAAACGTCCGCTGCTCGGCGAGGTGCAGGCGCTCGTCGTACCGACGCAGAACCCGTCGCCGCGACGCGCCGTGAGCGGACTCGACTCCGCGCGGGTCGCGATGATCCTGGCGGTGCTGGAGCGCCGGTGCAACGTGCGCGGGCTCGGCAAGTGCGACGTGTACGCCTCGACCGTCGGCGGGATGAGAATCACCGACCCGTCCGCCGATCTCGCGTTGGCGCTCGCGGTGGCCTCCGCGGTCCACGACCAGCCGTTGCCCGTCGGAACGGTCCTGCTCGGTGAGGTGGGGTTGGCCGGTGAGGTCCGGCGGGTCGTGGGCGCGGGCCGACGTCTCGCCGAAGCGCACCGGCTGGGATTCACACGGGGTGTGGTGCCGCGCGACGTCGAGGGCGCCCCGAAGACCATGCGCATCCACGAGGTGGCGAACCTCGGTCAGGCTCTGCTCACGCTGCCGTCCTGAGAAGAACAGCGCGATCGGCCGACCTGTCGGCGTCCGGTGCGAACATGTGCTCGTGTCCGGTGCCCCGATCTGCCCGACGCACACCCACCGTGACCGCGCGGAGCCGGAACGGGCTCAGACCGACGAGATGTCGAGCCCGGTCGACGGTGCACCGTCGACGAAGTCCTTGCCCTTCTCGAAGTGCTCGTGCCCGACCACGATGAACAGCCCGTGAGAGGTCCCCACGATCACGTCCGGGTCGGCGAACGGGCCGCCGACGATGCGTGCCTCGGCGCTCGTGTACACCTTGCGACGAACCGTTCCCTCGACCCTGGCGGTGAACTCGAGGACCGCACCGAGCGGGATCGGACGCTTGAAATCCGTGCCCATGTGCCCGGTGACGACGGCGCGGCGCAGCACCGCGTTGCACGCCATCCCCTGCGCCTCGTCGAACGCGGTCATCAGGATGCCGCCGTGGATGAATCCCGGGCCGCCCTGGAAACGCTTCGCGACCTCGAAGCGTCCGGTGACGACAGGTCCTTCACCGAGGGTGAAGGTCAGGCCCAGCCCGGTCGGCTGTTCGTCCCCGCAACCGAGGCACTTCGGCCAGTGCTGGGGCATCGGGGATCCCGGACCGGGGTGGTCGTCCGGCAGTTCCGGAACGACGAGGTCGTCGGGCAAGGTCCAGGTACTACTCATGAGAAAGTAATGTAGTTGCGCGCCAGGTTGCCACCGTCCGGCAGCCTCCGCGAATGTGACATCGACCGCACGTGCCGGCAGGAGGACCTCACAGATGACGGAGTCGGCCATGTCGGCGACACTCGGCGAGACCATCGCCCGACTGGCCCCCGGCACGGCGCTGCGTGACGGGCTCGAACGGATCCTGCGCGGACGCACCGGCGGCCTGATCGTCCTCGGATTCGACGACCGTGTCGCGGCACTGTGCGACGGCGGTTTCGAACTCGACGTCGAGTTCGCCCCCACCCGGCTCCGGGAACTCTCGAAGATGGACGGCGCGGTCGTGGTGTCGACGGACGGCAGCCGGATCGTGCGCGCCAACGTCCAGCTCGTGCCCGACCATCGCATCCCGACCATCGAATCCGGCACCCGGCACCGCGCCGCCGAACGCACCGCCATCGAGACCGGGTACCCGGTGGTGTCGGTGAGCCAGTCGATGAGCATCGTCAGCGTGTACGTGGACGGTCGTCGCCACGTCATCAACGATTCGGCGATGATCCTCTCGCGTGCCAACCAGGCCGTCGCAACGCTCGAGCGGTACAAGGCGCGGCTCGACGAGGTGACCCGGCAGCTGTCCGTCGTCGAGATCGAGGACATCGTCACCCTCCGCGACGCACTGACGGTGGCGCAACGCCTGGAGATGATGCACCGACTGTCCGTCGAGATCGAACAGGACGTGCTGGAACTCGGCACCGACGGCCGGCAACTCGCGCTGCAACTCGAGGAACTCGTCGGCGACAACCTGCTGGCCCGGCAGCTGCTCGTTCTGGACTATCTGGCCGGCGAGGACGTTCCGTCGACGCGGGACGTCGCGCAGGCGCTCGAACGGCTCGGTCGCCTGACCGACGTGGAGCTGCTGGACCTGACGACCCTGGCGAAGGCCTTCGGCCACCCCAACACCATCGAGGGCCTCGAGACGTCGATGAGTCCGCGCGGCTACCGGGTGCTGCACCGGGTACCGCGACTGCGGGCGCGGCAGATCGAGCGGCTCGTCGGGGCCTTCGGATCCCTGCAGGGGCTGCTCGCCGCGACCGCCGCCGACCTCCAGGCCGTCGAAGGGATCGGTGCGCTGTGGGCGCGCTACATCCGTGAGGGCCTGTCGCGGCTGGCCGAGTCGGCCATCAACCACTACGACCGACCGTGAGCAGCGACCGATGCCGTCACGCGATGTTGAACGGCTCCGGTGTGCTGCGCAGGCCGCCGAGCTGACCGACGACGGTGTAGGCACCCGGACCGACGGGTTCGCGGGGTGCCTCACAGCCGGGTTCGGACGTCGTACCCGACCACTTGACCGAGAACGCGGCCTGGTCGCCCGGGCCGAGCGAACGCACATCGGCGGTCGACTCCGGGAAGCAGTCGGTGTTCGACCACAACCGCCGGTTGCCGTCGAGCGAGTACACCAACACCTCCTGCAGTCCCGCCCCGAGGTCACGTTCGCACGTCGACGTGCCGATGTTGGTGATGACGATCGTGAACTCCGGTTCGGCGCCGACCTGGTAGTTCGCCTCCGAGGAGGTCACCCGCACGGCGAGGGACTGATCGGAGCACTGCCCGTCGGAGAGCGCCGCGGCCGTCGCCGGGGTGGTCGCCGCGGTGTCACCGGACGCGGCACCGGCGTCCGACGATCCGGTTCCGCCCGCGGCCCCGCCGGATCCCGACCCGCCGGATCCGGTCTCCGCGCCTGCGGCATCGGCGGAGCCGTCCGCAGCGGCCGCGGTCGTGGTCGTGGTCGTGGTCGTGGCCGATTCGGATGCGACCGACTCGGATGCGAGCGGTTCGGTCTCCGGATCGTCGCCGCCACCGATCAACGCCACCGCCGCCCAGATCACCAGGATCAGCACGAGCACCGCGACGATGATCGCGACAACACGTCGTCGCCAGTAGATCTCCGGGGGCAACGGGCCGTTGGGTTCAAGCACGCTTCACACGGTAGGTGGCGGTTCGGGTGATCGCTACATCGTGGGCGGCGTGTCGCGCCTCTCGGGCGTCACACCGCCCCGATCGGGCGATTTCAGACGCCGATGTCGCCGATGTGGCCCCGTAGCTTCACGTGGCCGTCGTCGAGCTTGTACGTCACGCCCACCACGGCGCACCGGCCGTCGGCGATGCGCTCGGCGATGATCTGCGAGCGTTCGGCGAGCAGCTTGCCCGTCTCCACGACGTGGCGACCCTCGAGTTCGTCGACTGTCGACAGGCCCTCCTTGCGACCGATCAGGATCGACGGGGTGACGCGCTCGATGATGCTGCGGATGAACCCGGACGGGACCTCACCCTGGTCGAGGGCGGTGAGGGTCGCACCGACCGCGCCGCAGCTGTCGTGGCCGAGCACCACGATGAGTGGCACGTCGAGGATGTCGACGGCGTATTCGATGGATCCGAGGACGGAACTGTCGATCACGTGTCCGGCCGTGCGGACGACGAACATGTCGCCGAGCCCCTGGTCGAAGATGATCTCGGCGGCCACGCGGGAGTCGCCGCAACCGAACAGCACCGCGGTCGGGTGCTGCCCGTTGACGAGTTCGGTGCGTCGGGCGATGCCCTGGCTGGGGTGCAGCGGGCGATCTTCGACGAACCGCTGGTTACCCTCGGTCAGGGCCTTCCAGGCGGAGATGGGATTCGAGTTCGGCATGCGCTCATTATCCACCCGCAGTTGTGACGGGCTCCGTGCGGGAGTGGTTTCCGAGATGTGAACAACACATCTCGACGAGTCCGAAGGAGACGAGAGTGCCGGTCGATACGACCGCCCTGCTGCGCTGGTACGACGTCGCAGCACGCGATCTGCCGTGGCGTCGCGACCAGGTGACGGCCTGGCAGATCCTCATGTCGGAGATCATGCTGCAGCAGACACCGGTCGCGCGCGTGGCACCGATCTGGGAGGACTGGGTGCGCCGCTGGCCGGTACCGTCCGCGATGGCGCAGGAGAGCCCCGCCGAGATCCTGCGGGCCTGGGGCCGACTCGGATACCCGCGCCGCGCGTTGCGGCTGCACGAATGCGCGGGTGTGCTCGCCACCGACCACCACGACCGGGTACCGGACGACGTCGACGTGCTGTTGTCCCTGCCGGGGATCGGTGCGTACACCGCGCGGGCGGTCGCGTGCTTCGCGTACGGGCAGCGCGTTCCCGTGGTCGACACCAACGTGCGGCGCGTCGTGGCACGGGCCGTCCACGGCTCCGCGGAACCCGGAAACCCCTCCACCAAAAGAGATCTCGCGGACGTCGAAGCACTGCTCCCCCGCACCCGCACGCGGGCCGCGCGTTTCTCGGCGGCGCTGATGGAACTCGGCGCGACCATCTGCACGGCCCGCAACCCCGAGTGCGGTCGGTGCCCGCTACCGGAATGCGCGTGGCAGGCCGCGGGAAGCCCCGCCCACGACGGGCCGCCGCGGCGGGTGCAGAAGTTCGCGGGTACCGACAGGCAGGTCCGCGGGCGGCTCATGGCGGTGCTGCGCGACAGCGACCTCCCCGTCGAACGGCAGACGCTGGACGCGGTGTGGCTCACCGACCCCGGCCAACGCGACCGCGCACTGCACTCGCTGCTCGTCGACGGACTCGTCGAGCAGACCGACGACGGCCGTTACGCACTCGCCGGGGAAGGTTCTCGCTGACCGAGGCCCGACAGGAAACCCTCGACTGCGGTCCGGTACTCGTCGGGGCGATCATCGTGGACGAGGTGCCCCGCGCCCGCGATACGGATGTACTCGGACCCGGGGCGCGCAGCCATCTGCCGCATCTGTCCCTCCGGGGTGATCGTGAACTCACCCTCGATCAACAGAGCCGGACCGCGCACGGCATCCCACTCACCCCAGAACTCGCGGGTTCCCCATTCCTCGGAGATGTCACGGAACGTCGCGACGTCCCCGTGCAGATACCAGCCGTCGTCGCGGCGGGTGAACGAGTCGAGGAAGTATCTGCCCGCAACCGGGCCGAAGTAGTCGAGCACCTCGTCCTCCCCCGGGAAGGGCTGCGGCCACCGTTCGATCATCGCCGCCCAGTCCGCTGCGGTGCGCCCCCGGAAATCGGGGGCCATGTCCTCGAGGACCAGCGCCGCGACGAGACCGGGACGCGCCGCCGCCAGACACCAGGCGTGGAGCGCACCCATCGAATGGCCGATCACGATCAGCGGTTCGTCGAACCCACCCAGATGCGACGCGAGATCCTCGACGAACGCGTCGGTCGACAACACCGCGGGCGCGGGCCGACCGTGCCCGGCGGCATCGAACGTGTACACGTGCCCGTGCTCACGCAACCACGGCACCTGCCGGCGCCACGTGCGGGCACTGCCCATCAACCCGTGCAACAGCAGGATCGGACGTCCGTTTCCACCCTCGTCGTGCAACACAATCGCCCAAGGTAGCGGAGTAGGCTCGCGCGCATGGCAGTCGTGAAGATCAACGCAATCGAAATCCCCGAGGGTGCGGGCCCCGAACTGGAGAAGCGGTTCGCGAACCGCGCCCACACCGTCGACGATTCTCCCGGTTTCCTCGGGTTCCAGTTGCTCCGTCCGACGGCGGGCGAGAACCGCTACTTCGTCGTCACCCAGTGGGAGACCGAGGAGGACTTCGCCGCGTGGCGGGACGGAGACGCACGCGCAGCCCACGCGGGCGAGCGCAAGCAACCGGTCGCCACCGGTGCGTCGCTGCTCGAGTTCGAGGTCGTTCTCGACGTCAAGAAGGCCTGACAGGCCGCTGGAGCCGGCCGGGAACACCCGGCAGGCTCGCCACGTGCCGATCCTCCGTTCGAGGTGACGCGATCACACCGCGCACGTGTCGCCTTCGCATCCGTCTGCGTCTCCGGCGGCGACGGGGTCCGCGCTGTCCGCGTCCGTGACCGCGCGGTCGAGCAACGTGAGGAAGACGTCCTTCGGTTGCGCACCCGACACCGCGACGGCACGGTTCGCGACGAAGAACGGAACTCCGGTGACACCGAGTCGTCGCGCTTCGAGGAGATCCGCGCGAACCGAATCCGCGGCGGAATCGGATTCGAGGTCGGCGCGGACCTTCGCGGCATCCATGCCCACCGCCTCGGCGATCCGCACGAGGCTCTCCCGATCGTCGATGACGTCACCGTCCACGAAATGCGCGCGGAAGAGCGCCTCGACCAGCGCCTCACGCCTGTCGCCCGCGAGGTGCAGGAGGCGGTGCGCGTCGAAGGTGTTCGCGGCGATCACCGTGTCGAAATCGATGTCGATGCCCACCTGTCGCGCGGTCGCAGCGACCTGCGCGAACATCTGTCGCACCTGCTCCGCGGGCATCCCCTTCATCTCGACCAGCGCGTCGACCTCGGGTCGGCGGAGCCCCACCGGGGTGTCGGGCGCGAGCTGGTAGGACCGCCACGTCACCGCGACGCGGTCACGGTGTTCGAATTCGGCGAGCGCGTCGGCGAAGCGGCGCTTGCCGATGTAACACCACGGGCACGCGATGTCGGACCAGATCTCGATGTGGGCGGTGGGCAGGGCCGTGTCGGCAGGTGTGGTCACGATTGCGACAACGCCATCCTGATCGCGGTTGTTCCGCCGTGTCGGTGTGAGCGTCCGGACACCCCCGCGTTCCCCGCACTCCGTCACGGTGCCGTTGCCGAGAAGTCGCTCTCGGCAACGGCACCGACGAATCGGGTTCGGGTCCGATCAGGACTCGAGTGCCGCATCCAGGGTGATCTCGACACCGGTCAGGGCCCGGCTCACCGGGCAGATCTCCTTCGCGGTCTGCGCGGCGGTCGCGAAACCATCCGCGTCGAGGCCCTGCACCTCACCACGTACCGTCAGCTTGATTCCGGTCAGCCGGAAACCGACCTCGGGATGCGGTCCGAGCGACACGTCCGCCACCACCTCGAGCGACTGCGGGGTGCCACCGGCCTCGGCGATGACCGCCGACAGCTGCATGGCGAAGCACGTCGAATGAGCGGCCGCGATGAGTTCTTCGGGGCTGGTGGTGCCGTCCGCTGCATCGGCCGCGCGCTTCGGGAACGACACATCGAACGTGCCGCGCCCCGAACTCGTGAGCTCCACCTGCCCCGATCCGTCCTCGAGTCCACCGTTCCATGCGGTTCGGGCGGTACGTGTGGGCATTGATCTGCTCCCTTCCGTCGGTTCCGTCGCCGAGCGGGTGCACATGCCGACACCCGCTCAGGCCCGAACCTACGCCGTGGCCGGCGGAATCGGGGAGCTTCCCCCGCAATGGCCGGCGCCCGCCTCCTCTCCCGCCTCCGGCGGGACCGAGCGAATGTATCGCCGGCTCGAATCAGTCGAGTGAGTGGTACATTCGCTCACCCCGGCAGACGCGGCTCACCGCGGCGGACGCGGCTGATCCGTCGACGGACGCTCACCGCCAGGGTGCGCTGACCCGTCCCGACCAGTTCGCGAGCCGCTCGGTCGGTCCCGCATCCGCAGCGGACTCGACGACAGCGCCGAACGGAATCGGTCCTCCGCGCGGCTCCGCCGGCAGCGCGACCTGCATGATGCCCAACGCTGCCGCAGCCAGTTCGGGGTCCGCCTCGGCCGATTGTCCCGTCGCCACGGCGAGATCCCAGCCGTGGACGAGCGCTTCGTTCAGCGCGATGAGAATCGCCGCGCGACCGGGGAACGTTCCCCACGGTGCGGTGACGGGGGTGTCGAGCATCGCGTCGTCGTCCCAGACCGTCCAGTACCGGTCGGCCGCGGCACGCAACGTCGCGATCCAGTCCTCGGAGTCGGTGACGACGTCGGGGACGGTCAGCGGGTCGCCGCCCTCCCCGATGACGCGACCTCGGTCGACCGTTCCGACGATGTGGCCGATCAGAGAGTTGACGTCGAACTCCGGACAGGGTGTGGGGGCGTCGAACCGGTCGGGTGCGGTTCCCTCGATCAGGTCGGCGACCCGGTCGAGTGCGGCGCGGAAGAGGGGGCGGGGGTCCGTCTGCATCGTGGTCATGAACCCATGGTCGACCCCATACACGTCATCTTGTGTCATGTATTCGTGAAATATTCGACGTATGCGAGCCGAACGACTGTTGTCACTTGCGCTGCTACTGCGGAATCGCGGTCGGATGACGGCACCGGCCATCGCCCGTGAACTCGAGGTGTCGGTGCGCACGGTGTTGCGGGACGTCGAAGCGTTGTCGGCGGCCGGGATACCCGTGTACTCGGAGCGCGGCCGCGACGGCGGGTTCACGTTGTTGCCCGGATTCACCACCGACCTGACCGGGCTGACCGTCGACGAGACCGTCGCGTTGCTCGCTGCAGCCACGTCGACGGCCCCGACCTCGCTGGGCATGGCGCCGGCGTTCGCAGCGGCGATGCGCAAGGTCACCGTCGGACTGCCCGACACCCAGCGCGCCGCGGCAGCGAGGGTGTCCGAACGGGTGCTGGTCACCGTGTCCGGGTGGCTCACCGAAACCCGGACCGATCGGTTCCTCGGGACGGTGCAACGTGCGGTGTTCGACGACCGACGCCTACGCATCCGCTATCAGCCACGCGGTCGTGACGCGGGCTGGCGCACGATCGATCCGCTGGGGCTCGTCAGCGCCGCCGGCCGTTGGTACCTGGTTGCCACGCACCGGGGTTCACTGCGCACCTACCGACTGTCGCGGATGATCGACGTTCACGTGCTGGACATCGAATCCGTCCGACCGCCGGATTTCGACCTCGCCGCGGCCTGGGACGAGCGTCGGGCACGATTCCGCGACGAACTCGTGACCGTGACGGCCACCGTCCGCGTGCACGACACCCGCCTCGACGAACTGGTGGCGACGACGATCTCGACCCGCGACGTGCGACCCGACGGCGACGGGTGGTCACGCGTCGACGTCGAGTTCGGCGGCGCCCGTCACGCGGGCGCCGTGATGTGGCAGCTCGACGACGATGCGGAGATACTCGCTCCCACCGAGATGCGTGACGCGGTCCGCGACCGGGCCCGCAGGCTGGCCGACCGGCACGGTTGACCCCACCCCCGTCGAGCGAATGGCACATCCGCTCGAATCAATCGAGCGGATGTACCGTTCGCTCACAGCCCGCGGCGGCGACTTCGACCTGCAGGTCGGCCAGGATCTGTCGATCGGCTACACCTCGCACGACGCCGAGAACGTGCACCTGTACCTCCAGGAATCGCTGACGTTCCTGGTGTACAC
>NZ_JAIYEP010000075.1 GCF_020515525.1 Rhodococcus yananensis | reverse complement strand
GATCCGATCGATCGGACGTACCCTTCGCTCAGGAAAACGGGGGAAACGGCAGGAAACGGCGGATGCCCCCCGCGGGGTCAGTGCCCGCTGTTCTTCAGACGCTCCACCGACGCGGTGTACTCGGCCTCTGCCTCGGCACGACCGGCCCAGTCCGCGGCCTCGACGTGCTTGCCGGGCTCGAGGTCCTTGTAGTGGACGAAGAAGTGCTTGATGGCGTCGAGTTCGAACTGCGGGACGTCGGTGATGTCCTGGATGTGATCCCACCGCGGGTCACCCGCCGGAACGGCCAGCACCTTGTCGTCGCCGCCGGCCTCGTCGACCATCTTGAACATGCCGACCGGGCGCGCCTCGACGATCACACCCGGGTACACCGACTCCGGCAGCAGAACCAGGCAGTCCAGCGGATCGCCGTCCTCACCGAGGGTGTTCTCGATGTAGCCGTAGTCGGCGGGGTAGCCGAACGACGTGTAGAGGTAGCGGTCCAGCTTGACCCGACCGGTTTCGTGATCCACCTCGTACTTGTTGCGCTGCCCCTTGGGGATCTCGATGGTGACCTCGAACTCCACGCGTTGCCTCACTCGATCGTTGTGTTTCGCTCTGCCGACGCGCCGTCGCCGGGACGGCCGCATCTGCGGCGATGGTCGGGTCAGAGGATAACGGTCTCGGCGCTACGCTGTAGGACGCAGGTACCGGACCACCGGGGCTCCCCGCCGGGGACGCGCGAGTGGCGGATGCAGCGGAGGCGTGTTGGCGGGGCAGGACAAGACCAAGAAGCAGGGCGCGCAGGTTGCGCGTCGACGCCGGAGTTTCCGGATCCTGCTCGCGATCTGGGGTGCCGGTCTGCTCGCGCTCGTCGTCGGCGGCGCCTTCGCGGTGTACGACGTGCGCACCACCGCGAGCGCGGCGGTCGTGCCGGAACCGGCACCGGTCGTCGCGGATCCTCGCGTCACCGCGGTCACCGGCGCCGAACCCGCCCCGACCCCGCAGGGACTGGCCGCTGCGCTCGGCGCGGCCCTCGCGAATCCCGCGCTGGGTGAGTTCTCCGGGTCGATCACCGACACGACGACCGGGACCGTCCTGTGGCAGCGCGACGCCGACCGTCCGATGGTGCCCGCATCGACGACGAAGGTGCTCACGGCGGCGGCCGCGGTGCTCGCACTGCCCGCCGACCACCGGGTCGACACACGCGTCGTCCAGGGGGCGCGTCCCGGCGAGGTGGTTCTGGTCGGCGGTGGCGATCCCACCGTGACCGCACTGCCCGTCGGCACCGACGGGTTCTATCCCGGCGCCCCGCACATCGACGATCTGGCCCGGCAGATCCGGGACGCGGGAGTGCCCGTCGACACCGTGCTCGTCGACGTGGGTGCATACAGCGGCGACACCCTCGCGCGGGGCTGGTTTCCCGAGGACGTCGCCGGTGGATACATCGCCCCGCTCGAACCCGTCATGCTCGACGGCGCGCGATCCGATCCCGCGGCGGCGGAACCCCCGCGCAGCGCCACTCCCGCACTCGACGCCGGGCGAGCCCTCGCCGTCGCGCTGGGGGCCGACCCCGCGACCGTCGCGCTCGGCTCCGCCGCAGCCGGGTCCGCACCGTTGGCGACGGTGCAGTCGGCGCCGCTGCGCGACCGACTCGGCCAGATGATCGTGCACTCCGACAATGTGCTCGCCGAGGCGGTGGGACGGGAGGTGGCGGCTGCAACCGGTCGGCCGGTCTCGTTCACCGGTGCCGTCGACGGTGTGCTGGCCACCCTCGCGGACGCCGGTTTCGACACGACGGGAGTCGTCCTCCACGACGTCAGCGGGCTGTCCGTCGACAATCGGATCCCGGCGAGGCTGCTCGACGCGATCGTCGCCGCCGCCGCCGACCCGGACCGCAGCGATCTGCGTCCGCTGCTCGACGACCTGCCCGTCGCCGGCGCGACCGGCACCCTCGCCGACCGCTACGGTGCCGTCAACCGGGCCGGTGCCGGCTGGGTGCGCGCCAAGACCGGCACGCTCGATCTCGTCAGCGGTCTGACCGGATACGTCGTCGACGTCGACGGTCGGGTCCTGTCGTTCGCCCTCGTCTCCAACGAACGTCCCCCGCACGAGGCGCGTCCGGCGCTCGACGCGGTCGCCTCCGTCCTCCGCGGGTGCGGATGCCGATGAGCGGGACCGAGCGGGGACTGTCCGACGCGATCGACTGGCATGTCGCGGCGGACGTCGGCGCCCGTCTGGCCCGGCCCGGCCCTGCGATGTCCGATTACACGCGCGCTACGGCCCTCGCCGAACTGGCGTCCGCCGCCGAACGCGCGGAGGCCCCGGTACGCGAGTTGACGGGCCTGGGCGACCCGGGACACGTGCCGCCGCCCGCGCAGGTCGTGGACCGGGCCGCGTGGGTCCGCGCTGCAGCCGCGTCCATGTCCGATCTGACCGGCTCCGACGACAGCGGGTCGTGGGCCGCGAAGCCCGCGGGTGTGCAGGCCGGCGCGATGCTCGCGTATCTGTCCTCCGCGGTCCTGGGCCAGTACGACCCCTTCTCGCGGACGCTGCTGTTGGTCGCACCGAACGTCGTCGCCGTCGAACGCGCACTGAAGGTACCCACCGCGGATTTCCGGTTGTGGGTGTGCCTGCACGAGGTGACGCACCGGGTGCAGTTCGATCGGGCCCCGTGGATGGCCGACATGATGCGCGAATCCGCTGCGACCCTCGCCGATGCCGTCGACGAGCCGTTCACGACCGTCGCCGGTCGCCTCGTGACCGCGGTGCGCGACCTGCGCGGCGAGGACGGACCGGTCGGTCGCCGAGGAGTGCTCGGATTCGTGCGGACCCTGCAGGCGCAGCCGCAGCGCGAGGCCCTCGACCGGATGCTCGCGCTCGGCACGTTGCTCGAGGGCCACGCCGATCACGTCATGGACGCAGTGGGACCGTCGGTGGTCCCGTCCGTGGCCCGTATCCGCCGGGCATTCGACAATCGACGTCGACGAAGCAGCAATCCGGTGCACCGGCTCATCCGCGTCCTGCTCGGGATGGACGCGAAGATGGCCCAGTACGTGCACGGCAAGAGGTTCGTCGACACCGTCGTCGGGAAGGTCGGGATGGAGCGCTTCAACACGGTGTGGAGCAGTGCGGAGATGCTGCCGACCCTCCCCGAGATCGACGACCCGGACCTGTGGATCGCCCGGGTTCCGGGCTGAGCGTGTCCGCGCAGCCCGCACCCCTGCCGCCGGAGACTCCCGCCGTCCACCGCGTGCGTGTCGCGGTGCGTTCCTGGGTGGCGGCGCACGGTGTACGGGAGGTGACCGTCGCGTTGTCCGGCGGCGCGGACTCGGCAGCGCTGACCGTCGCGGCGGTCGCGGAGGCCGATGCGGTACACGCCGTGATCGTCGATCACCGACTCCAGGACGGCTCGGGTGAGGTCGCGGCGCGTGCCGCGGAGTTCGCGAGGGACCGCGGTTGCGTGTCCGCGACCGTCGTGGCAGTCGACGTCACGGGTGGGGGCGGGCCGGAGGCCGCGGCCCGCACCGCCCGCTATCGCGCACTGGACGAGAACCGGGCCGGACGCCCGGTCCTGCTCGGCCACACCCTCGACGATCAGGCCGAGTCCGTGCTGCTCGGTCTGGGGCGCGGGTCGGGCCCCCGGTCGATCCGCGGGATGGCCGAGTTCGACGACCCGTGGGGACGGCCCCTGCTGGGTGTGCGCAGGACGCAGACGCGGCAGATGTGCGCGGACCTCGGCTACCGACCGTACGAGGATCCGCACAACGCGGACCCGCGATTCACCCGGGTGCGCCTGCGCGCGGAGGTGTTGCCACTGCTCGAGGACGTGCTCGGCGGTGGGGTCGCGGAATCCCTGGCCCGAACGGCGGTGCAGTTGCGGGAGGACGGAGACGTCCTCGATGCCGACGCCGCCGCATTGCTCGAGGAGGCGCTCGACGCGGCTGCCTCCGGCACCGACTCCCACGGCGCGGGACCGGACATCGCCGTGCTGTCGGCGGCGCCGCCCGCGGTGCGTCGACGCGCGGTGCGCGCGTGGCTGCTGACTCGCGGCGCCACGGCACTGACGGACCGTTCGCTCCGCGCCGTCGACGAGTTGCTCGTGCGGTGGCGCGGGCAGGGGCCGGTCGCCGTCGGTCGCGGTCCGGAAGCGGGGACCCGGTTGGTCGTGATCCGGCGGCGTGGCACGCTGAGTACGGAGTTCGTCGCCCGTGCCGCTCGGACGACCGAGGGCTCGGACGACTGAGGGAAGGTAGGGACAAGTCGGTGTACGAGAACGACATAGCGTCGGTGTTGATCTCCGAGGAGCAGATCAGGAAGCGCACCGCGGAACTCGCGGAATCGATCGCGGCGCGATACCCGGTGGGTGCACCCGAAGGTGATCTGCTGCTCATCGGTGTTCTCAAGGGCGCGATCTTCTTCATGACCGACTTCGCGCGGGCCATGCCGATCCCCACCCAGATGGAGTTCATGGCCGTCAGTTCGTACGGTTCGTCGACCTCGTCGTCCGGTGTGGTGCGCATCCTCAAGGACCTCGACAAGGACATCGCGGGACGCAATGTGCTGATCGTCGAGGACATCATCGACTCGGGTCTGACCCTGTCCTGGCTCATCCGCAACCTGTCCACGCGCAACCCCGCGTCGCTCGAGGTGGTCACGCTGCTCCGCAAGCCGGAGGCGGTCAAGATCGACGTCGAGGTCGCCGATGTGGGATTCGACATCCCGGACGAGTTCGTGGTCGGCTACGGTCTCGACTACGACGAGCGGTACCGCGATCTGCCGTACATCGGCACGCTCGATCCGAAGGTCTACAACGGCGGATAGGGACGTTCCGATCGGCGGCGTCGCGTCGAGATCCGGGCGTGCGGGAACCATCCGGCCGGTTCCGTGCGTTGTGTGTCCGGGGTGGTCCACCGCGTGGCAGCGACAGGTCGTCGCCACGCGGTAACCTTGCTGTGCCTGTTCGATCACCTCGCGTGGCGGGGCGACCGAACCACCGCGTCGCACGCTCACGCTGCGGTGGGACGACCACACCGACGACCGCACTATCGAAAGGACCGGCCCGCGAGGCCGAACCTGTATGAACCGCAAGACAGTGTTCCGTAATCTGGCGATTGTCCTCGGCATCCTGTTGGTCATCTACGCCTTCAGCTACTTCGGTGACGACACCCGCGGATTCACGAAGGTCGACACCTCCGTCGCGATCGCGCAACTCGATGCCGACAATGTCACCGAGGCGCGGATCGACGATCGCGAGCAGCAGGTGCGGTTGTGGCTCGACAGCGGCAACGACGACACCGGCGGCAGCACCGAGATCATCGCGAAGTACCCGGCGTCGGCGTCCGAGCAGATCTTCGACAAGGTCGCCGCGTCCGGCGCCCAGTCGTTCGACACGCAGGTCACGCAGGAGAGCTGGTTGTCGTCGATCCTGCTGTTCGTCCTGCCGATGATCATCCTGCTCGGTGTGTTCTTCTTCGTCATGAGCCGCATGCAAGGTGGTGGTCGCGGCGGCATGATGGGCTTCGGCAAGTCCAAGGCGAAGCAGCTGTCGAAGGACATGCCGAAGACGACGTTCGCCGATGTGGCCGGCGCGAACGAGGCCGTCGAAGAGCTCTACGAGATCAAGGACTTCCTGCAGAACCCGTCGCGATACCAGGCGTTGGGCGCGAAGATCCCCAAGGGTGTCCTGCTGTACGGCCCGCCGGGGACCGGCAAGACGTTGCTGGCGCGCGCCGTCGCAGGTGAGGCCGGGGTGCCGTTCTTCACCATCTCCGGATCGGATTTCGTCGAGATGTTCGTCGGTGTCGGTGCCTCCCGCGTGCGCGACCTGTTCGAGCAGGCCAAGCAGAACTCGCCGTGCATCATCTTCGTCGACGAGATCGACGCCGTCGGTCGTCAGCGCGGCGCCGGTCTCGGCGGTGGTCACGATGAGCGTGAGCAGACCCTGAACCAGTTGCTGGTGGAGATGGACGGCTTCGGCGACCGGCAGGGGATCATCCTGATCGCCGCCACGAACCGGCCCGACATCCTCGACCCGGCACTGCTGCGCCCCGGCCGTTTCGACCGGCAGATCCCGGTGAGCAATCCCGATCTGGCCGGTCGGCGCGCGATTCTCGCGGTGCACTCGAAGGGCAAGCCGATCGCGTCCGGCACCGACCTCGACGGTCTGGCCAAGCGCACCGTCGGCATGTCGGGCGCCGACCTCGCCAACGTCGTGAACGAGGCCGCGCTGCTCACGGCTCGCGAGAACGGCACGGTGATCACGGAGGCGATCCTCGAGGAGTCCGTCGACCGGGTCATCGGCGGTCCCCGCCGCAAGAGCCGCATCATCAGCGAACACGAGAAGAAGATCACCGCCTATCACGAGGGTGGTCACACCCTGGCGGCGTGGGCGATGCCCGACATCGAACCCGTCTACAAGGTCACCATCCTCGCTCGCGGTCGCACCGGTGGTCACGCGATGACAGTTCCCGAGGACGACAAGGGCCTGATGACGCGGTCCGAGATGATCGCGCGTCTGGTGATGGCGATGGGTGGTCGCGCCGCGGAGGAACTCGTCTTCCGCGAGCCGACGACCGGTGCCTCCTCCGACATCGATCAGGCGACGAAGATCGCCCGGGCGATGGTCACCGAGTACGGCATGAGTGCGCGGCTCGGTGCGGTGCGGTACGGCCAGGAACAGGGCGATCCGTTCCTCGGACGGTCGATGGGACAGGCATCCGACTACTCGCACGAGGTGGCCCGCGAGATCGACGAGGAGGTGCGCAACCTCATCGAGGCCGCCCACACCGAAGCGTGGTCGATCCTCAACGAGTACCGCGACGCGCTCGACGTGCTCGCCGGCGAACTCCTCGAACACGAGACCCTCACCCGCAAGGATCTCGAGCGGATCCTCGCGTCGGTGGAGAAGCGCCCGCGGATCACGACGTTCGATGATTTCGGTGAGCGCATTCCGTCCGACAAGCCGCCGATCAAGACTCCGGGTGAGCTCGCTGCCGAACGTGGGGAACCGTGGCCGCCCGAACCGGGTGCGCCGCAGCCGCCGCAACTGCAGAAGCAGCCCGCGCCGCCGCAGCCGACGGAACAGTTCGCGCCGCCGCAGCAGCCGGCCGTCCCGTACCCGGGTGCGCAGGCCCAGCCCGTGCCGACGACCCAGCAGTTCCCGCCCGCGGAGCACAGCGGTGGGCAACAGCAGGCAGGCGGACAGCCCGCCCAGTACGGGTACGGAGCGCCGGAGCAGCACGCTCCGAACGGTGCCGCGGCTCCGCAGCAGACACCGCAGCAGCAGCAGGCACCGGCCTCCGAGCCGTTCCCGGGATATCCCGCCCAGTACGGTGGCGGGCCGCGACACGCGACCCGACCCGATTACGGCGCTCCGGCCGGTTGGTCGGCACCCGGCTGGCCGCCGCGGGAGACCCAGGAGCAGGCGGGCGCACAGGGACAGAGCTTCCCCCGCGGCTACCCTGACTTGACCCCGCAGGGCGAATCCGCTTCCGGCGCCGACGACGCGCAGGACGACGGTCGCGCGAACCCGCAGCCGCCCACGCAGCCGTGGGAAGGCCCGACCGGCCAGCGCTGATCGTCGGCGGGTGTGTGCCGGTACCAGTTGAATCGAGAGTGGAGGACGGTCGGGTGTCGCTGAACCACCTGAACTCGGACACCGAGAACGTGTCGGAGGCCGAAAGCGAGCGGACGAGCCTGTCGACGGGTCGCCCGTTCGATCGGGCCCGCGCCGAGGCAGCGGTGCGTGAACTGCTCGTCGCGGTCGGTGAGGACCCGGACCGTGAAGGACTGCGCGACACCCCCGCCCGTGTCGCGCGCGCCTACCACGAGGTGTTCGCGGGTCTGTTCACCGATCCGGACGAAGTACTCAACACCACGTTCGACGAGGGGCACCAGGAGTTGGTCCTGGTGCGGGACATCCCCATGTACTCGACGTGCGAGCATCACCTCGTGTCCTTCCACGGTGTCGCCCACGTCGGTTACATCCCGGGGCCGACCGGTCGGGTGACGGGCCTGTCGAAGCTGGCTCGTCTCGTCGATCTGTATGCCAAGCGGCCGCAGGTCCAGGAACGGCTGACCAGCCAGATCGCCGACGCGCTGGTGCGCAAACTCGAGCCGCGAGGCGCCATCGTGGTGGTCGAGGCGGAGCATCTGTGCATGGCCATGCGCGGGATCCGTAAACCGGGCGCCAGCACCACCACGTCGGCGGTGCGCGGACTGTTCCAGACCAGTTCGGCTTCGCGCGCCGAAGCGCTGGACCTCATCCTGCGCCGGTGAGCGTGCTTCCCGATCTCCGACGGCCCGTGGTGATGGGCGTCCTCAACGTGACCAGCGACTCGTTCTCGGACGGCGGACGTTATCTCGACCGTGACGCGGCGATCGCGCGGGGATTCGAACTGCGGGATCTCGGTGTCGACGTCGTCGACGTGGGCGGAGAGTCGACCCGTCCCGGCGCGGCGCGCGTCGAACCGGACGTCGAGGCGGCCCGCGTCGTGCCGGTCGTCGCGGCGTTGTCGGCGGCGGGGATCCCCACCAGCGTCGACACGATGCGCGCGTCGGTCGCGGCCGCAGCCATCGACGCCGGGGTGGCGATCGTCAACGACGTGTCGGGTGGACGCGCGGATGCCGACATGGCGCCGGTCGTCGCGTCCGCCGGTGTTCCGTGGATCCTCATGCACTGGCGACCCACCGGCGGGTTCGTGCACGCGGGCGGCAGCACCCACTACGACGACGTGGTCGGTGAGGTTCGCGACGAACTGCTCACACAGGTCGACGTCGCGGTCGCCGCAGGTGTGGCGCGGGACAACATCATCCTCGATCCCGGACTGGGGTTCGTGAAGGAGCCCGACCACAACTGGGAATTGCTGCAGCGGCTTCCGGAGCTGACCGACCTGGGGTTCCCGGTGCTGATCGGCGCGTCCCGCAAACGCTTCCTCGGTTCGCTCCTCGCGGCACCCGACGGCACCCCGCGTCCGCCCGCCGGTCGCGAGGTCGCGACGGCGGTGGTGTCGGCGTTGGCGGCCGTGCACGGGGCCTGGGGTGTGCGTGTGCACGACGTGCAGGCGTCGCGTGATGCCCTGGCTGTGGCCGGGGCGTGGCGACACGGCAGTGCGGAAGGAGCGCGACGGTGAACGTGGGAACGCGGTCGGGTGACCGCATCGAACTGAGGGGTCTGCGCGTCCGCGGCAACCACGGGGTGTTCGACCACGAGAAGCGTGACGGGCAGGAGTTCCTCGTCGACATCGTCGTCTGGATCGATCTCGCTCCCGCCGGGGCGAGCGATGCGCTCGCCGACACGCTCGACTACGGGAGCCTCGCCGAACGTGCCGCGGCGGTCGTCGCGGGGCCGACCCGCGACCTCATCGAGACGGTCGCGGGGGAGATCGCCGACGGGGTGCTCACCGATCCGCGGGCGTCGCGGGTGGAGGTCACGGTGCACAAGCCGTCGGCGCCGATCCCGCTGACCTTCACCGACGTCGCGGTGGTTGTCGACCGTCGCAGGGACCGCGCATGAGCCGGGCCGTCCTGTCGATCGGATCGAACCTCGGCGACCGGATCGCCCACCTGCGGTCGGTCGTCGTCGCGCTCGGTCCGCGTGTGCGGGCGGTGTCGCCGGTGTACACGACGGCACCGTGGGGCGGTGTGGAGCAGGACGATTTCCTCAACGCCGTCGTGGTGGCGGAGGACGACGGGTTCGACGCGTACGACTGGCTCCGGGTGGGCCGCGAACTCGAATCGGCCGCGGACCGGGTCCGTGTGCAACGCTGGGGGCCGCGCAGCCTGGATGTCGACGTGATCGTGTGCGAGACTTCGGCGGGCAGCGTGGTCAGCGACGATCCCGAACTGGTGCTTCCGCATCCGCGTGCCCACGAGCGTGCGTTCGTGCTGGTGCCGTGGCTGGACGTGGACCCGGACGCGATGCTGACCGTCGCCGGTGTGTCCCGGCCGGTCGCGCAGTGGCTCGGGGATCTCGACGACGCCGAGCGCGACGGTGTGCGGCCCAGCGATCTCGATCCGACGGATACGGTGACCACCGGTGGGACGGCCGACGGGCCCGCCGATGGACCTGCCGGCGGATCGGCATAGGAGGCGACGGGTGCTCGAGACGACTCGGATCCGCGATCTGTTCGCCCTCGCGGTGCTCGCGGCTGTCGTCGCGTGGATTCTCGTGCGGTCGATGTACGGCACCTTGCCACCGATCCCGGTGTACGCCGGTGCGTCGCTGTACGTCGTCGCCGCGATCGAAGTCGTTCTCGCCTTCATGATCCGTTCGCGGGTGCGCAAACACCGGATCGGGGACGGCCGCGGGCAACTGCACCCGATCACCGCGGCCCGTGCGGTGGCGCTGGCGAAGGCGTCGGCGCTCGTCGGGGCGGCCAGCGCCGGCGTGTGGGTGGGCTTCCTGTTGTTCCTGGTCCCGCAGCGCGCGACGGTGCGCGCGGCATCGGAGGACGCGTCGGGGGTGCTCGTCGGCGCGATCGCCGGGGTGGTGCTGGTCGCGGCGGCACTGTGGCTCGAACACTGTTGTCGGACACCGGAGGACCCGGACGAGCCCTCGGAGCCTGCGACATGAATGCGTGGGCCTGCGACATGGGTGCCTCCGCGGCTGTGACCTGAGGGCACCGCGCCCGGCGTCGTTGTGGCGTGTGTGCCGGGCGCACCCGGCTCGCTCGTGGGACCAGTACGCTGGAAGACATGGTCTTTCCTGGGCGGGGCAGCAGGAATCGTCGGCAATGGCGTAGCGCCGGGTCGGTCGCGGTCGCCGGACTGCTCGCGTTGGCGATGGCTGCGTCGTTGCTACTCGTGCTCAGCGACAGTGTGCAGCTTCTCCGCGTCGCGGTCGTGGTGGCTCTGTGGGCCGCGACGGTCGGTGCGATCGCGATGACGAAGTACCGTCGGGAATCCGCACTGGACAAGGCGAAGGTCGACGATCTGAAGACCGTCTACGAGTTGCAACTCGAGCGTGAGATCGCCGCTCGCCGTGAGTACGAACTCACCGTCGAGGAGAAGGTGCGTTCGGAGCTGCGGATCGACGCCGACGAGATGGCCGCTCTGCGTACCGAATTGGCGGCGTTGCGCCGCAACCTGGAGGTGCTGTTCGACGGGAGGCTGCCGGAGGACGGTGTCGCGTTGCAGGCGACCGCGGAGCGGGTGAAGGAGCTCGCCGGACGACCTGTCGGAGCCGATGCGGGTGGCCCGGTGAAGGCGCCGAAGGTGACGGCGCCGCGACCGGCGGGGCCCGCGTTCGCGTCTCCGGACGACGAGCCGTTGACCGCGGAGACCACCGAGGTGTCGCCGCACGGTACGGCGAAGGACGAGGCGGCCACTGTCGGTGGCGGAGACGGCGAACCGGTCGGGCGACGATCGCGTCGCCGTCGCGCGGAGGGGGAGCCCGGTGGCGCGTCGCAGGGCCGTACGGTCGCGGAGATCATGGCGGCACTCTCCGCGGAGCGGTGAGTCGGTTCCGTCCGCGGAGCGGTGACGGGTAGGTCGTCCACGTCGGAGTGAGGCGCACATCACGCCGTCCCGGCATGGTCCGGTGCGCGCACCGCGCGCTATTGTCGGGCGATACGTCCGGTACCCGCCATGCGGGACTGGAACGAACGAGAGGACTCCCGTGAACGACTTCGGGATCATCAACGCGCCTGCACCCGCTCGCCTGTCCGTCGGCATCGTCTCGGCGGGCCGCGTCGGCACGGCGCTCGGAGTGGCGCTCGAGCGTGTCGGCCATGTCGTCGGGTCCTGTGCGGCGGTGTCCGATGCGTCGAAGGCGCGCGCCCGCACCCGGCTGCCCGACTCTCGTGTTCTTCCTGTCGACGAGGTTGCCGCCCACTGTGACCTGCTGATTCTCGCGGTCCCCGACACCGAGTTGGACGGTCTCGTCCGCGGCCTCGCCGCGACCGGAACGGTCCGGCCGGGGACGATCGTCGTGCACACCTCCGGTGCGCACGGCGTCGGTGTGCTCGCTCCGCTGACGGAGCACGGTGTGACCCCGCTGGCGATCCACCCCGCGATGACGTTCACCGGCCACGACGAGGACACCGTGCATCTCGGTTCGGCGTGTTTCGGGATCACGGCCGCCGACGAGATCGGCTACGCCATCGCTCAGTCGCTGGTGTTGGAGATCGGCGGCGAACCGGTCCGGGTGACCGAGGAGATGCGCCCGCTGTATCACGCGGCGCTCGCACACGGCAGCAATCACCTGATCACGTTGGTGTCCGATGCGGTGGAGGTGCTGCGGGTCGCGCTCGGCGGGCAGGAACTGCTCGGGCAGCAGTTGGTCGACACCGAGCCCGGTGGCGTGGCGGAGCGGGTGATCCGCCCGCTGCTGACGGCGGCGCTCGACAACGTGCTGCGGCGTGGCCCGGCGGCGTTGACCGGACCGGTCGCGCGTGGCGACGCGTCCGCGGTCGCCACGCACCTTCGGGTGCTCGAGGACGTGGATCCGCGGATCGCCGCGGGTTACCGCGCGTTGTCGTTGCGTTCGGCGGAACGGGCGGGTGCGAATCCGCAACTGATGGAGATTCTCGAAGGGACTGGTCACGGTGAGTGAGACTCGGCAGGGCGGGTATGTGCGCGGTGAGCTGACCGTGCACCACGATCCCGCGTCCCTGACCAAGGTCACCAAGGCGTTGCGGGGGGTGGGCCGCACGGTCGCGCTCGTTCCGACCATGGGTGCGTTGCATTCGGGTCACCTCGAACTGGTCCGGCAGGCGAAGCTCACCGGCGCCGTCGTGGTGGTGTCGATCTTCGTCAATCCGCTGCAGTTCGGTGCGGGCGAGGACCTCGACGCGTACCCGCGCACCCTCGACGCAGATCTCGCACTGCTGAGTGAGGCCGGGGTGGAGTTGGTGTTCGCTCCGTCGGTCGCGGCGATGTACCCGAACGGGCAGCGCACGATGATCCATCCGGGTCCGCTCGGCGCCGATCTCGAAGGTGGATCACGCCCCACCCACTTCGCGGGCATGCTCACGGTCGTCGCGAAACTCCTGCAGATCGCGGCCCCGAACGCCGCGTTCTTCGGTGAGAAGGACTACCAGCAGCTCGCGTTGATCCGTCAGATGGTCACCGATCTGAACTTCGACGTCCGGATCGTCGGGGTGCCGACGGTCCGCGAATCCGACGGGCTGGCGCTGTCCTCGCGCAACCGCTATCTCGACCCCGAGCAGCGTGAGATCGCGACGGTGCTGTCGGCGGCGCTCGTCGCGGGGGCACATGCCGCGGCCGGCGGCGCCGACGCGATCCTGTCGGCCGCCCGCGACGTCCTCGCGTCGGCTCCCTCGATCGAACTCGACTACCTGGAGGTGCGCGGCCCGGATCTCGGGCCGGCGCCGGAGCGGGGGGACGGCCGGTTGCTGGTCGCGGCGCGGGTGGGCACCACCCGGCTCATCGACAACGTGGGTGTCGCGATCGGAACGGGTTTCCTCGAACGGGCGACCGGTCCGGTCGACCCGGACGCCGAAGACGATCTGCTGACGCGCTGACAGTATTCCCGACGGAGAAAGAGAAACCGAGGCAGAACATGTTCCGCACCATGATGAAGTCCAAGATCCATCGCGCCACCGTGACGCACGCCGATCTGCACTACGTCGGTTCGGTCACGGTCGACCAGGACCTGATGGACGCGGCGGATCTGCTCGAGGGCGAGCAGGTGTGCATCGTCGACATCGACAACGGCAACCGCCTCGAGACGTACGTGATCGCCGGGGAACGGGGTTCGGGTGTCATCGGCATCAACGGTGCTGCGGCTCGTCTCGTGAGCCCCGGTGACCTCGTCATCCTCATCGCGTACGGAGTGATGAACGAGCAGGAGTGCAAGGATTATGCGCCGCGCGTCGTGTTCGTCGACGCGGACAACCGTCAGGTCGAGCTCGGCACCGATCCCGCGCACGCACCCGACGGGTCGGGCCTGATCACGCCGCGGATGCTTGCGACGCTGAACGCCGACGCCGACTCCGCGTCATTGGTGTAGCGGTGCTCCTCGCCGTCGACGTCCGCAACTCCCACATCGTCCTCGGTCTGTTCACGGGTAGCGGCTCCCACGCCTCGCTGATGCGCGACTGGCGGATCCGCACGGACCCGCGGATGACCGCCGACGAACTCGCGTTCGCGTTCCGCGGTCTGCTCGGGGAACACGTGGAGCAGATCACCGGTGTCGCCGCGTTGTCCACCGTGCCGTCGGTGCTGCGGGAGATCCGCGTGATGCTGGGTCGGTACTGGGATCGGGTGCCGCACGTCGTCGTCGAACCCGGGGTGCGGACCGGTGTGCCGTTGCTCGTCGACAATCCGAAGGAGGTCGGGGCCGACCGGATCGTCAACAGTCTGGCCGCGCACCACTTCTACGGTGGCCCCTGCATCGTCGTGGATTTCGGGACGTCCACGTGCGTAGACGTGGTCTCGGTGAAGGGGGAGTTCCTCGGCGGGGCCATCGCGCCGGGCGTCGAGATCTCGGTGGATGCGCTCGCGTCGCGGTCCGCGGCGCTGCGGAAGGTGGAACTGACCCGACCGCGGAGTGTCGTCGGCAAGAACACCGTCGAGTGCATGCAGTCGGGGGCCGTCTTCGGGTTCGCCGGGATGGTCGACGGCCTGGTCGAGCGTGTGTGTGCCGAGGTGCCCGGGTTCGACGGTGACGATGTGGCCGTCATCGCGACAGGCGACAGCGCACCGTTGATCCTGCGTGAGTCGCGGTCCATCGAGCACCACGAACCGGATCTGACGCTCGAAGGTCTGCGACTGGTGTACGAACGGAATCTGGCGCGCCGCGGAGCGCGTGGTGCCGCTCACCGTGACGACGTCGAGGGTTCCGCCCGGCGCGATCCTGTGTAAGAATGCTTTCCGTGATCCGCTGCATGAGCATCCAGGAGTGTTGTCGAGGCTGACGTCCGCCTCCACCATCGACACCTTCCTGGAGTTCTCTCATGCGCGCTGCGCTTGCTTCCGTCACCGTTGCTCCCGCCGTTTCGTCCGCCACGCCCGCGGGCGCCCCGGTACCGCTGTTCCCGCTCGCCGTCGAGCGCACCTACCCCAGCGAACTGGCCGCTGCTGTCATGCGCGGAGCCGTCGTCGTCGACATCCGCAGCAACGATCAGCGGGGGGCGCAGGGCACGCTGCCCGGCGCGCTCGCCATCGCCCCCGACCTCGTCGCCACCCGCCTGGACCCCGCGAACCCCGGCCGTCTCGCAGCCGCCGTCGACCACGACGTCGAATGGGTGCTGGTGTCGGCGGACGGTGCCGAGTCGCACCGTGTCGTCGCCGCGCTGCAGAAGCGGGGCCTGCGCCGCGTCACGCACCTCGCCGGGGGTTTCGACGCGATCAAGGCCGCGAACCTGTCGGGATCCGTCGCCGCGGCCCGGCACGTCGCCGCCGACGTGGCCCGCGTCACCGCGCACTGACCGTGGCGCCGCAACCCGGCGGCTGACACCCGTCGTCGCAGAACCTTCCGATAGTCTGGTTATCCGTGAGTGATGCCAGCGTTCAGCAGCCCGACGACACCCCCGAACAGATCCGGGTCCGCCGCGAGAAGCGCGAACGACTCCTGGCAGCCGGCAAGGACGCCTACCCGGTCGTCGTGCCCCGCACGCACACGCTCGCCGAGATCCGCGAGAAGTACCCGGAGCTCGAAGCCGACACCGCCACCGGCGACGTCGTGGGTGTCGCGGGTCGTGTCATCTTCCTCCGCAACACCGGCAAACTGTGCTTCGCGACGCTCCAGGACGGCGACGGTACCCAACTGCAGGTGATGGTCAGCCTCGCCGGTGTCGGTGAGGACGCCCTCGCGAACTGGAAGGCGGACGTCGACCTCGGTGATCTCGTGTTCGCGCACGGTGAGGTCATCAGCTCCCGCCGCGGCGAACTCAGCGTCATGGCGGACTCGTGGGCCATGGCGTCGAAGGCGCTGCGCCCGCTCCCGGTCGCGCACAAGGAGATGAACGAGGAGACCCGGGTCCGGCAGCGGTACGTCGATCTGATCGTCCGCCCGGAAGCGCGTCGGAACGCCCGGTTGCGGGTGGCGGTCGTACGTGAACTGCGCAATGCGCTCGAACGGCGAGGGTTCCTCGAGGTAGAGACCCCGATGCTGCAGACCCTGCACGGTGGAGCGGCGGCCCGCCCGTTCGTCACACATTCGAACGCGCTCGACATGGATCTGTTTCTGCGCATCGCCCCGGAGCTGTTCCTGAAACGATGCGTCGTCGGGGGAATCGACAAGGTCTTCGAGATCAACCGCAATTTCCGCAACGAGGGCGCCGACTCGACGCATTCCCCGGAATTCGCGATGCTCGAGACATACGAGGCGTACGGCACGTACGACGATTCGGCGCGGATGATCCGCGAGATCATTCAGGAGATCGCCCTCGCGGTCTTCGGCAGCCACGTCGTCACCCTCGCCGACGGCAGCGAATACGACTTCGGTGGGGAATGGAAGACCCTCGAAATGTATCCGTCCCTCTCGGAAGCGATCGGAACCGAGGTCACGCCGGATACGACCGTCGAGGAACTCACTGCGCTCGCAGGCCGGGTCGGACTCGTCGTTCCCGAAGGAAAGGGATGGGGACACGGAAAGCTCGTCGAGGAACTCTGGGAGCACATGTGCGGCGACCAGTTGAACGAGCCGACGTTCGTTCGTGATTTCCCCGTCGAGACCTCCCCTCTGACCCGCGATCATCGGTCGGTCCACGGCGTCACCGAAAAATGGGATCTGTATGTGCGCGGGTTCGAACTCGCCACCGGATACTCGGAACTCGTCGATCCCGTGATCCAGCGCGAGCGTTTCGTCGACCAGGCGCGCCTGGCGTCCGCCGGTGACGACGAAGCAATGGTCCTCGACGAAGATTTCCTCGCCGCGATGGAACAGGGCATGCCCCCGACGACGGGCACCGGGATGGGAATCGACCGGCTGCTCATGGCATTGACCGGACTCGGAATCCGTGAAACGATCCTCTTCCCGATTGTGAAGCCGACGGCACGATAATTCTCCGGGAATCCGTCTCTCATTGCCGCGCGCCAATTGCGGGGTATCGTGGTCACGTCCGCGGGGGGAAGCGCATTTCTTCATTCGAGAGGAATCCCATCACATGGCGAAGAAGGTCACCGTCACGCTCATCGATGACGTGGATCAGGAATCGGCTGCCGACGAATCGGTCGAGTTCGGGCTCGACGGAGTGACCTACGAGATCGACCTGTCCGAGGAGAATGCTTCGGCTCTTCGCGAACAGCTCGAGTACTGGATCCAGCACGCACGCAAAGTCGGGGGTCGCAAGCGCGTGAAGTCGGCGCCCGCCGCGCCCGCCGCACGCAAGGTGGCCCGCGCGTCGGATCGTGAACAGACCGCCGCGATTCGTGAGTGGGCACGCGAGAACGACTACGCGGTGTCGGCTCGCGGCCGGATCTCCGCCGAGATCATCGAGGCATACAACAACGCGCACTGAGCGTCGCTGCGTCGACTCCGCAGCAGATCCGCGTACCTGCGCGCCGTGTCCGGCCCCGATCGTCGGGCCGGGACACGGCGCGCGTTGTGTTCGCTGCTGGCGTACAGGTTGCGGAAACGTATGCGCCACGTGCAGCGTTACCTTCAGTGACCGGGAATTCCGCCGCCCATTTCGGGGGTAGAGGGGGAGCGGGTCGTTTTCGCGGCCACTAGAGTGTCGAGTGGAAGCGTGGAACCTCCACAGGGTTCCTGTGAACGACTCGAGTGCCGGAGCGAATAGCGGCTGCCGGGGTCCGGGACACCACCCGTATCGGATCCGTCGGCCGAGAGTGTGAGGGAGTGCGATGTTCGAAAGGTTCACCGATCGCGCGCGGCGCGTCGTTGTCCTGGCCCAGGAAGAGGCCAGGATGCTCAACCACAACTACATCGGCACGGAGCACATCCTCCTGGGTCTCATCCACGAGGGTGAGGGCGTGGCGGCCAAGTCGCTCGAGTCGTTGGGGATCTCCCTGGAGGGTGTCCGCAGCCAGGTCGAGGAGATCATCGGTCAGGGGCAGCAGGCCCCGTCCGGTCACATCCCGTTCACGCCCCGTGCCAAGAAGGTCCTCGAGCTGAGCCTGCGCGAGGCGCTGCAGCTCGGACACAACTACATCGGCACCGAGCACATCCTGCTGGGCCTCATCCGTGAGGGTGAGGGTGTCGCAGCGCAGGTGCTCATCAAGCTCGGCGCCGACCTCAACCGGGTCCGGCAGCAGGTCATCCAGCTGCTGTCCGGTTATCAGGGGAAGGAACCTGCGGAATCCGGCCCGAGCCGCAGCGAAGCCGGCACCCCCTCCACCTCGCTGGTCCTCGACCAGTTCGGACGCAACCTCACCCAGGCGGCCCTCGAAGGCAAGCTCGACCCGGTGATCGGTCGTGCCAAGGAGATCGAGCGGGTCATGCAGGTGCTGTCGCGTCGCACCAAGAACAACCCCGTGCTGATCGGCGAACCCGGTGTCGGTAAGACCGCCGTCGTCGAAGGTCTGGCGCAGGCCATCGTCAACGGTGAGGTGCCCGAGACCCTCAAGGACAAGCAGCTCTACACCCTCGATCTCGGTTCGCTGGTCGCGGGTAGCCGCTACCGCGGTGACTTCGAGGAGCGCCTGCGCAAGGTCCTCAAGGAGATCAACACCCGCGGCGACATCATCCTGTTCATCGACGAGCTGCACACGCTCGTCGGTGCGGGCGCGGCGGAGGGTGCCATCGATGCGGCGTCGATCCTGAAGCCGAAGCTGGCACGCGGCGAACTGCAGACCATCGGCGCGACCACCCTCGACGAGTACCGCAAGTACATCGAGAAGGACGCCGCCCTCGAACGCCGGTTCCAGCCGGTGCAGGTGGGTGAGCCGACGGTCGAGCACACCATCGAGATCCTCAAGGGCCTGCGCGACCGCTACGAGGCGCACCACCGAGTGTCCATCTCCGACAAGGCGCTGGTCTCCGCGGCGACCCTCGCCGACCGCTACATCAACGACCGGTTCCTGCCCGACAAGGCGATCGACCTCATCGACGAGGCCGGTGCGCGCATGCGTATCCGCCGGATGACCGCGCCGCCGGACCTCCGCGAGTTCGACGACAAGATCGCCGATGCCCGCCGTGAGAAGGAATCGGCGATCGACGCGCAGGACTTCGAGAAGGCCGCGAGCCTGCGCGACAAGGAGAAGCAGCTCGTCGCCCAGCGCGCCGAGCGGGAGAAGCAGTGGCGTGCCGGCGACCTCGACGTCGTCGCCGAGGTCGACGAGGAGCAGATCGCCGAGGTCCTCGCGAACTGGACCGGGATCCCGGTGTTCAAGCTCACCGAGGAGGAGACCACGCGTCTGCTTCGCATGGAGGACGAGCTGCACAAGCGGATCATCGGTCAGGAGGACGCCGTCAAGGCGGTCTCGAAGGCGATCCGCCGTACCCGTGCCGGACTGAAGGACCCGAAGCGTCCGTCCGGGTCGTTCATCTTCGCGGGTCCGTCCGGTGTCGGCAAGACCGAGCTGTCGAAGGCCCTCGCGAACTTCCTGTTCGGCGAGGACGACGCACTCATCCAGATCGACATGGGCGAGTTCCACGACCGCTTCACCGCGTCGCGTCTGTTCGGTGCCCCTCCCGGCTACGTCGGCTACGAGGAAGGCGGCCAGCTCACCGAGAAGGTGCGTCGCAAGCCGTTCTCCGTCGTGCTCTTCGACGAGATCGAGAAGGCGCACCAGGAGATCTACAACACGCTCCTGCAGGTCCTCGAGGACGGCCGTCTCACCGACGGTCAGGGCCGCACCGTCGACTTCAAGAACACGGTGCTGATCTTCACCTCGAACCTCGGTACGTCCGACATCTCGAAGGCCGTGGGTCTCGGTTTCACCGCCGGCAAGGGCGACGAGTCGAACTACGAGCGGATGAAGAACAAGGTCCACGACGAGCTGAAGAAGCACTTCCGGCCCGAGTTCCTCAACCGTATCGACGACATCATCGTCTTCCACCAGCTGACGCAGGATCAGATCATCGAGATGGTCGACCTGATGATCGGCCGTGTCGAGACGCAGCTGAAGAACAAGGACATGGGTATCGAGCTCACCGACCGGGCGAAGTCGCTGCTCGCCAAGCGCGGATTCGATCCGGTGCTCGGTGCGCGTCCGCTGCGTCGCACGATCCAGCGTGAGATCGAGGACCAGCTCTCCGAGAAGATCCTGTTCGGTGAGATCGGCTCCGGTCAGATCGTGCTCGTCGACGTCGAGGGCTGGGACGGTGAAGGCGCGGGCGAGAACGCGAAGTTCACGTTCACCCCGAGCGAGAAGCCCGCGGAGGTGCCCGACACGCCCGCGGTGGCGCTGGCCAAGTCCGGTGAGGGCGAAGCCGAAGCCCAGTAGGTCCCGAAGCCCAGTAGGTCCCGAAGCCCGGTAGAACACGCGAGAGGGGCGGCACTCCACACCCGGGGATCGGGAAAGCGTCGTGTAG
>NZ_JAIYEP010000074.1 GCF_020515525.1 Rhodococcus yananensis | reverse complement strand
GCGGGCACCGGTGCTCGCAGTCGGGGACGGGGCGCTGGGGTTCTGGAGGGCGTTGCGGGAGGTGTTCCCCGAGACGCGGGAGCAGCGCTGCTGGTTCCACAAACAATCCAACGTTCTTGTTGCACTACCGAAGTCGGCGCATCCGGGTGCGTTGGCGGCGATGAAGGAGATCATCGGGGTCCAGGACAGTGTGTCCATCGGCAGGCGCGCGATGTGCTCGAAGGGGGACAGATCGTGCACCCACCGAGGCAGATCCATCAGCGGCCCGAAGGTGCCGATGATCATGGCGAATCCGAACAGGGCCCATACCGCCCCGACAGCCAGCGGCAGGATCCCGTACAGGCATGCCGCCACGGCAAGCACCGTCCACACCGCCGGAACGTAGGCCAGGTGAGCACGGAGGATAGTCCACACGTAGTCGATCTCACCGACCGAGACCGCGCTCGCCACCCCCAACGCCAAACCCACGACGGCCAGCAGAGCGGCGACGCCCGCGGCGAGGACCAGCAGTTAGCCGCCCATCCACGCCACGCGCCCGGTTGCGGTCGCCAACACCGGTTCGGCCCGCCCGGCGGTTTCCTCGCCGCGCAATGACTGGACGCCGAGAATGACGAAGACGACCACGATGAGGGCATCGAACAACGCCGTCGTGTCGAGGTAGCCGTCGAGCATGCGGGCCGGGTCGCCGCCCATGACCTGCACCACCGACACCGGCCGCCCCGGCGACAACCGTCGCCACCTCGGTGACCGTGGTGGCGGCGTCCGTCACCACCGCGTCGATGCGGTGCACGATTGTCTCTATGTCGCCGAGCAGGACATCGATCCGCGCGGGCACCTCGGCCGCGAAGACCGCGGTGGCGACGGTGCGGTCGACGACGACGCGGGCGGCCTTGGCGAGGGGACCGACCACGGGAAGGCCGGCGAACGCGGCGGGCACTGCGGGAAGGGGAATCACCGGTCAATGGTGCCGGACCGCTCGGACACCCGCAGACACGGACCTCACGTTTTCGTGATGCCGTGCGTCTACCCGGTACCGACCCGCACCTCGGATGGAAGGATCAACACCGTGACCGCACCGCGCACGCACACCGTGATCGGCTCACCGATCGGCGACCTCACCCTCGTGAACACCGACGGCGTGTTGTCGGGGCTCTACATGACCGACCACCGTCCCGCGCCCGACCCCACGACCTTCGGGCCCCGCACCGCCGACGGGTTCGACACCGCGACCGCGCAGGTCACCGAATACTTCGACGGCACCCGCACCGCCTTCGACCTCCCGCTGGCCCCGGCCGGCACCGCGTTCCAGCAGACGGTGTGGACGGCGCTGCGTGCCATCGACTACGGCACCACCTGCACGTACGGGCAGATCGCCGCGGCGATCGGGAGGCCCACCGCCGTCCGCGCCGTCGCCGCGGCCAACGCCCGCAACCCGCTCAGCATCGTCGTGCCGTGCCACCGCGTGATCGGCAGCGGCGGCAGGCTCACCGGGTACGCCGGTGGTCTCGACCGCAAGCAGTTCCTCCTCGACCGCGAGGCGCAGGTGGCCCATGGCCGCACCTCGGCGTGAGCGACGATCCCCGGCGCGGGCAGGGCCGCTGCCGCCGTTCGAACACATCGTCGTCGTTCACGGACCCACGGTGCTACGGGTGTGTCGCGCGCTGCTCGGCCGGGTCGACGCAGACGACGCGTGGTCGGAGACGTTCCTGTCGGCGCTGCGCGCCTACCCCGACCTCGCACCGGGCACCAACCTCGAAGCGTGGCTGGTGACGATCGCGCACCGCAAGGCGATCGACGTGCACCGCGCCCACCGTCGCAACCCGATCCCCACCGACACCCTCCCCGACCGTGCCGCCACCACCGCGCCACCCGGCGACGGCGACGACGAACTGTGGACGCGGGTCGCGGCGTTGCCGTTCATGCAGCGGGCCGCACTGGTCTACCACTATGTCGGGGGACTGCCCTACACCGAGATCGCCGGCATCCTCGGCAACAGTGCCGCGGCCGCGCGCCGAGCCGCAGCCGACGGTCGCGCCGCACTGCGCCGCCGGTACAGCGTCGACACAGGAAGTGCCCCATGACCACTCCCGACCCCGTCGTGCCCGCACCGCCGATCTCCTCCGGCGATCTCGCCTGGCTGCGCGAACGTCTGATCCTCGATGCCGACTCCGCCGGCCTGCTCGACGTCGCCTATCGCACCCTGGACACCCCCGTCGGCGCCCTGCTTCTGGCCGCGACCACCGAGGGTCTGGTCCGCGTCGCCTACCTCACCGACGGACCCGACGACATCCTCGCCGACCTCGCCGAACGGGTCAGCCCTCGCATCCTCGAGGCCCCCCATCGGCTCGACGCGGCAGCCACACAACTCGACGAATACTTCCGTGGCCGCCGCGTCACCTTCGACCTCGCCCTCGACCTGCGCCTGACCACCGGGTTCCGCCGCGACGTCATCGCCCACCTACCCGACATCGCGTACGGGCACACCGCCAGCTACGCGCAGGTCGCGGCGTCCGCCGGCAGCCCCCGCGCGGTGCGGGCCGTGGGAAGCGCGTGCGCGAAGAACCCGCTGCCCGTGGTCGTCCCCTGTCACCGTGTGGTGCGCAGCGACGGCAGCATCGGACAGTACGTCGGCGGTATCGCCGCCAAACGCATCCTCCTCGACCTCGAAACCGTCGCATGAGGACACTGCGGATACCGGTCACCCCGCCGTTCGCGGCCGGCGCGGTGCTCGCCGCGCTCCGTGCGCACACCGTCGTCGGATACGAACGCCACGACGCGGCGAGCGCGACACACGTGCGGGCGGTGCGCACACCGACCGGAGCATCCGCGGTGTCCGTGACCCTCGGGGCACCCGACCACGTCACCGTCCGCGTCGACACGGACGACACCCGCTCGGTCGCCGAACCCGACGAGCTCGTCCGCAGCTGGCTCGACCTCGACGCCGACCCCGCCGTCGACGCGACGTTGCGCACCGACACCCTGCTCGCACCGCTGGTTGCGGCCCGTCCCGGTCTGCGGGTGCTCGGCAGCACCGACTGGTTCGCGACCGCCGTCCAGACCGTGCTCGGCCAACAGGTCAGCGTTGCAGCGGGATGCACGTTCACCGCGCGACTCGTCGGCGCCTACGGCGACCCCGCGCCGCAGGGGCTGAAATGTTTCCCGCCTCCCGGCCGCCTTGCCCACAGCGACGTCGGTGAACTCCGCGCCGCGGTGGGCCTGACGGCGTCCCGAGCCCGCACCGTCCGCGAACTCGCCCGGGTCGCCGACGGTGGGCTCGACCCGACACGATCCGATTTCCGTGCCGCACTGCTCGCGGTACCGGGTATCGGCCCGTGGACCGTCGACCACCTGTCGCTGCGTGTCCTCGGCGACCGCGACGCGTTCCCTTCCGGCGACCTCGTGCTGCGCCGAGCCCTCGGAATCGACGATCCACGGGCCGCCGTCGCGCGCGCCGAACCGTGGCGCCCGTGGCGGGCGTACGCGGTGTCGCACCTGTGGACGCACGCGGCCTACGCACCGTCGTCCTCCGTCGACTCGCCGCCGACGCCGCCCTCACCGAACGCTCGCGAATGACCTGCCCGGTCAGAGCTGGTCGGCGAACTTCGGCAGGCGCGCGTCCGGGGACCGGTGGAAACCGCGGCGGTCGTAGATCCAGGACACGACCAACCCGACGACGACACCGACCAGCAGACCCACGAACGTCATCGTCACCCCGTGGGTGATCCCGGCGGCCCCGTGCCCGTCGAAGTACAGGATCGCTCGGGTCGATATGTACACCTGGTGCATCGGCTCGAACGTCGCCAACCACTCGAACACCTTCGGCATCGCCTCGATCGGAACCGTGCCACCGGACGAGGGGAGCCCCAGAATGATGAACAGGAACAGGTTCACCAACAGGCCGGCGGTACCGAAGACCGACATCATCGACACCGAGGTGATGCCGACCGCGGCGATGGCCAGCGCCCCGTACTCCCACATGAGCAGGCCGCGCGGTGCGTACATGCCGAGCGCGGATCCGATCCACATGTAGAGGGCGGACACGATCAGTGCGAGGACCACGATGATCGCCCACTTGACGAGCAGCACCGTCACCCGCGACATGCGGGTGGTCTCCTTGTCGATGTAGAGCGGGCCGTACTCGGTGGGCACGAATCCGAGCGCCGAATCGACGAGGGAGTTGACGATCGTCGCGCCCGTGAACCCTGCGAGGATCAGCAGCAGCGAGAAGTAGAAGGCGGACAGTCCGGCGCCGGTCCCGTCCGGGAGCGGGTTGTGTTCCACGTTGAGGACGTTGATGGGCTGGGCGAGGGTGAGTCGCGCGCCACCGGACAGCTGCAGGTCGGGTGCGGACTCGGCGAGAGTCGACTGGACCTGCTCGGTCAGTTGCTTGCCGACGGTGTCGTTGATGGTGGTGGTGGCGGAGGAACCGATGAGATCGACGATGCCCTTCGCGAACGTGCCGGCGCGGGGATTCGAGTACACGGTGATGACCGGTTTCTCGATGTCCCCGGGCACGACACTGCCCTGCGCGAGGATGGAGGTGCGTTTGGTGAAGTCGCTGGGGATGACGATGGCCCCGTACAGCGTCCCGGAGTCGAGCCCCGAGTTCGCGGCGCTGATCCCCATCTCCTGCAAGTCGATGCGGTCGGGATCGATCTCGTCGAGTACCGCCGCGGTGATCTCGGTGCCGAGGTTGCGGTGCTCGTCCGAGCCGGGCAGTACGTCGCCGACGTCCTGGTTGACGATCGCCATCGGGAACTCGCGTAGGTGCCCGGTGGGATCGACGATGCTGCCGAGATAGAAGTAGGCCAGCGAAGACATCACCGCTGTAACCACCACGAGCGGCGCCAGCCAGAAGCGCGGACTGCGCAGTGTGTGCCGGTGCGGTTCGATGGGGGTGTCCGTGGAACTCATTCGACAATTGTGCACACGTGCGTGCAGATTTGCAGGCAGACAGGCCACGACGTGCCGAACACCACGTCGCGCGGGCGCCTCGGAGGTCGATCACGTCGGTCCGGAATGGTCGGGCGACGGAAGTGCAGTCGACCGGGGGAGCGCCCCCGCCGGCGAGCGAGTGGTACACCCGGTCTATTGATTCGATCGAGGGGTACGTTCGCTCACGCGTGTGGGCGAGTTCACGCGTGCGGACGAGGTGGGCGAGCACGGTGACTGTCGCGCACTGCGGTAAGCCACCCTGTCCGCAACGAGCCACCCTGTCCGCAACTGATATATGTATGAACAATCTCGCGGGTGCGGTACTGTGACCGCATGTCAGCACCCCGCGACCTCGACTACTGGAGCTTCGTCGAACTCGCGCAGGAGCGTCTGAACAGCAGGTTCGGCGAGCACAACCGCGGCGCGACGGAGGTGTTGCTGACTCTCAACCGCGCGTCCGACATCGTCACCTACGACCTCGAGTCGAGTGTGCACCGGCCGCGTGGCCGGTCGTGGTCCGCGTACCGTCTGATGTTCGTGACGTGGCTGGCCGGTCCCGTCGAGCCGAATGTCGCCGCGCGATTGACGGGCATGAGCCGCGCGGCCGTGTCGAACCTGGCGAAACCCCTGGTAGAAGCCGGTGTGCTGAAGAAGACTCCGGTCAGTCACGACGGCCGTTCGGTGCAGTTGTCGCTGACGGAGGCGGGGGAGCGGGAGATCGCCGAGACGTTTCGGGAGCAGAACGACCGCGAGGCGGCGTGGGTGGACGTGCTCAGCGACGCCGAGCAGCAGATCCTCGTGATGCTGCTGAACAAGCTCATCACCAACCGCAGTCAGTTCGACGTGCGCGGACGTAACTGACCGGTCTCGATGCCGAGGGTGTGGTTGCGCTCACGGGCTCCAGTTAGTTAATGTATTTACTAATACGGCGGAGGCGATCCGGAGATCGGAGCCGATCCGCAGCTCGAGACACGCACAGGAGCCGAATCATGGCGTTCTACCGACAGCTCGGCGTCATCCCGCCCAAGCGTCACACCCAGCACCGCGACGGCGACGGCAACCTCTACTACGAGGAGCTCATGGGTGAGGAGGGCTTCTCGTCCGACTCGTCGCTGCTGTACCACCGGCACATCCCGTCGGCGATCGTCGAAGCCACAGAATGGTCGCTGCCCGACCAGACGACCACCCCGAACCATCCGCTGAAGCCGCGACACCTGAACCTGCACGACCTCTTCCCCGAGAGCATCTGGGGCGACACCGACGTCGTCACCGGCCGCCGACTCGTCCTCGGTAACGCGGATGTGCGCATCTCCTACGTGGTCTCGACGAAACCGTCGCCGCTGTACCGCAATGTCGTCGGCGACGAGATGGTGTACGTCGAATCAGGCACTGCCACAGTGGAAACGGTGTTCGGCGCGCTCGCTGCGAAGCCCGGCGACTACGTCCTGCTGCCCATGGCGACCACTCACCGTTGGGTGCCCACCGGCGACGAGCCGCTGCGTGCCTACACGATCGAGGCCAACAGCCACATCGTCCCGCCGAAGCGTTACCTGTCGCGGTTCGGGCAGTTCCTCGAGAACTCCCCGTTCTGTGAACGCGACCTGCACGGTCCGAGCGAGCCGCTGCTCGTCGAGGAGGAGAACGTCGAGGTACTCGTCAAGCACCGCACGTCGCACGGCCTCGTCGGCACCCGTTACCTCGTGCCGCAGCACCCGTTCGACGTCGTCGGCTGGGACGGCTGCCTCTATCCGTACACGTTCTCGATCCACGACTACGAGCCCATCACCGGTCGCGTACACCAGCCGCCGCCGGCGCACCAGGCGTTCGAGGGCAACAATTTCGTCATCTGCAACTTCGTGCCCCGCAAGGTCGACTACCACCCGCTGTCGATCCCCGTGCCGTACTACCACTCGAACGTCGACTCCGACGAGGTCATGTTCTACGTCGGCGGAGACTACGAGGCGCGCAAGGGCTCCGGTATCGGGCAGGGATCCGTCTCGGTGCATCCCGGCGGTCATGCCCACGGCCCGCAGCCCGGTGCCTACGAACGCAGCATCGGAGTCGACTTCTTCGACGAACTCGCCGTCATGGTCGACACCTTCCGTCCGCTCGAACTCGGCGAAGGCGCACTCGCCTGCGAGGATCCGTCCTACGCGGGCAGTTGGAACCGCAACCTGGAGGCGCGTCGATGACCGACTTCGGACCCCTTTTCGCCGACCTGTGCGACGACGCCGCGCTGTTCCCTCCCGGAAACGCGCCGCTGCCCGATGCCGTGCCCGCCCACGCCGCGCACAGCGGGTCGGATCATGCGCCGCTCGTCGGCGCGTTCGTGTTCCCCGCCGGACGACTCGGCGAACTCGCCGAACTCCTTGCAACGCAACCGTATCCGGGTGACCTCGACCTGAGTCTGACGGTTCCGGCCGGGACGGACGCGGTCGCGGCAGCGCTGGCGAAGGTCGACGCACTGGACGGTGTCTCCGTCGTGGCTCTCGAGATCGCGGTGCCCGCCGAGCAGACCGTCGACGACCTGTTCACCGGTCTCGACGGGATCGCTGCCGCGCACCCGACGATCGCGATCTTCGTCGAGGTCCCGCGTGACACCCGCCGCGCCGATATCCTCGCCCGCATGACCGGCACCCCGCATGCCGCGAAGTTCCGGACCGGCGGCATCGTCGCCGAGGCCTACCCCGACGAAGCCGAACTGGCCGACGCCGTCGTCGCCGTCGTCACAGCGGGTGTGCCGTTCAAGGCCACCGCGGGACTGCACCACGCGGTGCGCAACACCGACCCGGAGACCGGTTTCGAACAGCACGGTTTCCTCAACGTGCTCGCCGCCGTCGACACGGCGCTGGACGGCGGTGACACGAGCGCGGTCGCCGCGGTGCTCGCCGACCGCGACGGCGAGGCACTGGCGTCGCGCCTGTCGGCGTTGCCTCCCGACCGTGCCGCCGAACTGCGCCGCAGGTTCCGGTCGTTCGGTACGTGCAGCATCGCCGACCCGCTCGGTGATCTGCTCGCGCTGGGTCTGGCACCGAAGTCCGTCTCCCCGATCAGCGAAGGAAACCTCGCATGACCACCATCGCCATTCCCGAGGATTCACTCTTCGGGCTCGACAACCTCCCGTACGGGATCTTCTCCACCGCCGACACCGAACCGCGTGTCGGTGTGCGCGTGGGTGATTCGGTACTCGACCTGAGCCGCATCTTCGAGGACGACGTCGTGTTCGCCGAGCCGAGCCTGAACGCCTTCATGGCGCAGGGTCGCGCCCGCTGGGACGAGGTGCGCGCCGCCGTCGAGGAGACCGTCGCCGGGGACGTCGCCGACGACGCAGTGTTCGCGATCGCCGACGTGACCATGCACCTGCCGATCGAGGTCGCCGACTACGTCGACTTCTACGCCTCCGAGAACCACGCCTCGAACCTCGGGCGGCTGTTCCGTCCGCAGAATCCGGATCCGCTGATGCCGAACTGGAAGCACCTTCCGGTCGGCTACCACGGGCGGTCGTCGACGGTCGTCACGTCCGGTGTGGACATCGTGCGCCCCTGCGGTCAACGCAAGGGCCCGAACGATCCCGCGCCGGTGTTCGGTCCGTCCGTGCGGCTCGACATCGAAGCGGAGTTGGGTTTCATCGTCGGTGTCGGTTCGTCGATGGGCGAGCAGATCACTCCCGACGAGTTCGCCGACCACTGCTTCGGCGTTGTTGTTCTCAACGACTGGTCGGCCCGCGACATCCAGGCGTGGGAGTACGTGCCGCTGGGGCCGAACCTGGGCAAGTCCTTCGCGACCTCCATCTCGCCGTGGGTGGTGCCCCTCGCCGCGCTCGCGGCCGCGCGTATCGACACCCCGGTTCAGGATCCGGAGCCCCTGCCGTACCTACAGGGCACCGAGAAGTGGGGCCTCGACATCGATCTCGCGGTCGAGTGGAACGGGCAGATCGTGTCGCGTCCGCCGTACGCGCAGATGTACTGGTCGCCGGCGCAGATGCTCGCGCACACCTCCGTCAACGGCGCCGCGACCCGCACCGGCGACCTGTTCGGGTCGGGCACCATCTCGGGCCCGGAGAAGAACCAGCGCGGTGCGTTCATCGAGTTGACCTGGGGTGGTGCAGAGCCCGTCGAGGTGAACGGTGAGCAGCGCACGTTCATCCAGGACGGCGACGAGATCGCGATCTCCGCGACCGCGCCCGGCGTCAACGGTGGGCGCATCGGTTTCGGTGAGGTGCGCACCCGCATCCTCCCCGCCACCGGCGCCTGACCCGTGCGCACTCGTGGTAGTGGGAACTACCACAAGTGCGCACGGGGGTCAGGAGACGACGACCTCGTCGCCGCACGCGACCGTGCCCGGCGTCGACACCCGCGCGTACACCCCGACACACGGGACGGGGTTCCCGCCCTCCACGCCGGGGACGCGATTGCGCGCCGTGACGGTGCGCAACATGTCGCGCCGCGCGAGCACCTCCTGATGGTCGAGGGTGACCATCACGCACCGGCCGGTGCGCTTGTGCGGGTGCAGCACCACCGCACCGCAGCGCAGTGACGTGCCGACCCAGTCGTTGTCGACGAATCCCGGCCGGTCCGGGGTGTCGACGACGATCGTCGGCCGGAACCGCCGCACCGCGACATCCACCGGCTCGTCCACACCGAGCGCCTCCACCGAGGATGTCGACACGAGATGCAGCGGTGCCTCGTCGTACGACCGGGAGCGCGGTTCGAGCCGCACGGCGATGCCGGTCAGATCCGACAGCAGCGTGTCGACGCCCGGGTCGTCGCCGCGCACGACCGTCCCGTCGGGAAACGTGAGTTCGAGGGCGGCCGGATCCCGCGGATCATCGTCGTCGACGATCCGCGCCCCGCAGGTCAGCAGCACACCGAAGCGGCGGAACTTCTTCGCGCTCGCGACCGTGCCGGCGGCGGCGTCGACCACCGCCCACACGTGATCGCCGCGCAGACCGTCGGCTTCGATGGTCGCGGACCGTACCGGTTCGCCGCCGAACGACTTCACCGGATACCGCCACAACTGCCTGATCTGCACGACGGATCAGCATACCGACCGCGCCGGATAGGGTGACCGGCATGACACAGGCCACATCGCGGTGGGGGCTGACCGTGCCCCTCGACGGCATTCCGTTCCCCGACCAGCGCAGGATCGTCGAGGAACTCCCCGACCTCGGCTACACGGACGTGTGGTCGTCCGAGGCGGGCGCCGCCGACGCCTTCACCCCGCTCGCGCTTGCGAGCGTGTGGGCGCCGACCCTGCGGCTCGGCACCGCGATCGTTCCCGTGTACACGCGGGGGCCGGCGACTCTCGCGATGTCCGCCGCGACCCTCGCCTCCGCCGCACCGGGACGGTTCGCGCTGGGGGTGGGAACCTCCTCCGATGTCATCGTCGGCAGATGGAACGGCATCGCGTTCGACGAACCCTACAAGCGGGCCCGCGACACCCTGCGTTTCCTGAAGTCCGCGTTGGCGGGGGAGAAGGTCACCCACGAGTACGACACGTTCACCGTCGACGGCTTCCGCGCGGGGCTCGTCGCCGATCCGGTTCCGCCGGTGCTGCTGGCGGCACTGCGACCGGGAATGCTGCGGCTCGCGGGCAGGGAGGCCGACGGGGCGATCGTCAACTGGTTGTCGGCCGACGACGTGCGGACGGTCGCGCCGTACGTGCACGACGGCGGTGACGGTAAGGAGATCGTCGCGCGGATCTTCGTGCTGCCGGGGTTCGACACCGACACGGCGCGCGCGGTGGGGCGGCGCATGATCGCGTCCTACATGAACGTACCCGTCTATCGAGCCTTCCACGAATTCCTCGGGCGCTCGGAAGAATTCGACGGAATGTGGCGATTGTGGGCGGAGGGCGACCGCGCGGGGGCGCTCGACGCGATTCCGGACCGGGTGGTCGACGATCTGGTGGTGCACGGGAGCCCGGACGAGTGCCGCGAGCATCTCGAGCGTTACGCGGAGGCCGGAATCACCACACCGGTGATCGCTCTTCTCGCGCCGGGCGATCCCGCTCCGATGATCCGGGCGCTCGCCCCGAGACGGTAGGGGGCGGCGACCGAGCGAGGGTCACGATCGGGTCGCGACGGTTAACGGACGGCGAAGCGCAGGCGACATCTCTGGCAGATCACCTCCAGGAGACCGACCATGCCCGCTTCCCCGACCCGTGTCACCGTCGCGGCCGACGACGGTGTTCCGCTCGCCGCGTACGTCGACGGCCCGGCCGACGCCGACCTCACCGTGGTGTGCGTGCACGGCCACTGCCAGGATTCCGCGTGTTGGGACGCGGTCGGTGAGCTGATCAGCGTGCCTTCCGTGCGCACGGTTCGATACGACCAACGCGGGCACGGACGTTCGGGCGTCGGCGACGTCGACGCCTTCACGTTCGACCAACTCGCCCGTGACCTGGACGCCGTGCTGCGCGCGTTGGTGCCGACCGGCCCGGTGGTGCTCGTCGGTTACTCGATGGGAGGGATGGTCTCCCTCGCGTACGCACGATTGTTTCCCGCCGCGGTCGGTGACCGCATCGTCGGTGCGGCTCTGCTGTCGACGGCCGCGGGCGGCCTCGCCGACGGCGGTGTGGGCCGCTATCTTCGCCATCCGGCGACGACGTGGCTGCACCGGGCGGTGCGTCGGGCGCCGCGCATCATGGAACGGTCCAAACGTGCCGGTGGTGCGGTGTGCACGGTGCTGGCGGGGCGCCGCCGCGACGAATCGTGGTTGCGCATGCTGGGCATGGTGCTCGCGAACGAGACGTCGGTCGTGACGTGGTCGCGGCTGTTCGCGGCGTTCGCCGTCCTCGACGAGTTCGCGGCGGTCGGTGCGCTCGCGCCGATTCCGGTCGTGGTGGCGGCGGGCACCGACGACCGGTTCGTGCCTATCACGCACTCCGAGGCGATCGCCGCGAATCTGCCACGGGCGGAGCTGATCGGAATCCCGGGTGCCGGGCACCGGGTGCTCGGGGAACATGCCGCGGAGGTCGCGGCGGCGCTCGACGGACTGCTGCTGCGGGTGCGCAGCGGCGTGTCGGCCGCGACCGGAGCCGTGATCACGGCGTGACCGGACACCTCGTTCTCCGTGCGCGCGGGTCGCGACGTACCGGTGGTGAAGCGGTGCCACCCACCGTCCGGTGGTGTAGGAAAGGGGTTGTGACGGATCACGATGCGAACGGCCGCTCCGCCGACGAGTCCCTGCCCGCGTCCGTGTTGATCGCGGTCGACGAATCGACCGGTATCGGTCTGCTCACCCTCAACCGCCCGGCGCAGCGGAACCCGCTGCCGGTGGCGACGATGCGCGAGGTCACCCTCGGTCTGACGGCGTTGTCGGCGGAGTCCGCGGTGCGGGTCGTGGTCGTTCGTGCCGAAGGGCCGGTGTTCTCCGCGGGGCACGATCTGAAGGAGATGATCGGTCGCACCCTCGAGGAGGAACGCGTCGTCTTCGAGGTCTGCACCGAGATGATGAACACCGTGCAGAAGATCCCGCAACCGGTGATCGCGTCCGTGCAGGGCCCGGCGCTCGCGGCGGGCTGCCAGCTGGTCGCGTCGTGCGATCTGGCGGTTGCCGCTGCGAACGCACGGTTCGGCACACCCGGAGTGAAGATCGGGCTGTTCTGCTCGACGCCGATGGTCGCGGTGAGCCGTGCGGTCGGGCGCAAACGCGCACTGCAGATGCTGCTCACGGGCGAGACGATCGACGCGCACACCGCCGCGGAGTGGGGGCTGGTGAACTTCGTCGTCGAACCGGAGGCGCTCGAACGGGAGACCGCGGTGCTGGCGGGCAAGATCGTGGGTGCCTCGCCGGCGACACTGAAGATCGGCAAGGAAGCGTTCTACCGCCAGATCGACCTGCCGCAGGACGAGGCGTACGAGTCGATGTCCGAGACGATGGCGCGCAACGCCGTGATCTGCGATGCGCAGGAGGGCATGACGGCGTTCGTCGAGAAGCGTCCGCCGGTGTGGCAGGGGCGCTGACCACCGTCGCGGGCTCCGGAACGAACCCTGGACGCTTTGTTGGACGTCCTATAACCTGAGCGCCATGAGCCCAGATCCTCGCTCGAGCACCGTCGACGGCATCCTCCGGCGCTCCGCCGCACGAGTCCCGGACCGGGTCGCCCTCCGCTTCGGCGACCGCACCCTGACCTATCGGGAACTCGACGACGCCGTCACCCGTGCCGCCGCGCACCTGATCTCGCTCGGGCTCGACCGCGGCGACCGGGTAGCCGCGTACGGCACCAACTCCGATGCCTACGTCGTCGGATACCTCGCCGCGGCGCGCGCGGGCCTGGTGCACGTCCCGGTCAACTACGCGCTGCGCGGTGAGGAACTGCGTTACCTGCTGGCGCAGTCCGGATCCCGGGCCGTGCTCGTCGATCCTGCACTGCGCGACAACCTCGATCGGGTGCTCGCGGACGTGCCCGCCGACATCGTGGTGCCGTTGCACGACGCGGACGACTCCCTGCTCGCGGTCGCGACCGCCGGTGACGTCCCCGAACTCGACGTCGCGGTCGCCGACACCGACCTCGTCCAGCTCCTCTACACCTCGGGAACGACATCGAAGCCCAAGGGCGCCATGATGACCCATCGTGCACTCGTGTTCGAGTACACGTCGACGATCGTCGCGCTGGACCTCGCACAGGACGACAATCCGCTGATCTGCATGCCGCTGTACCACTCGGCCGGGATGCACGTGTTCATGCTCCCGTACCTCGCGATCGGCGCCACGATCCGGCTCCTTCCCGCCCCCGACATCCCGTCGATCCTGCGACTGGTCGAGGACGAGAGCATCGGCTCGCTGTTCCTCGCGCCGACGGTGTGGGTGCCGCTCGCGAACCACCCGGATCTGGACATCCGCGACCTGTCGTCGCTGCGCAAGGCCCAGTACGGAGCGTCGATCATGCCGGTCACCGTGCTCCAGCGGTTGCGCGGCCGCTACCCGGAACTGTCCTTCTACAACTGTTTCGGACAGTCGGAGATCGGTCCGCTCGCGTGCGTGCTGCGACCCGAGGAACACGAAGAGCGACCGTCGTCCTGCGGAAGACCGGTCCTGTTCGTCGAGACCCGTGTCGTCGACGCCGACGGCAACGACGTCCCCGACGGTGAGCCGGGGGAGGTTCTGTACCGCTCGCCGCAACTGTGCCTGGGTTACTGGGACAACCCCGACGCCACCGCAGAAGCGTTCCGCGACGGCTGGTTCCACTCCGGTGACCTCGTCACCCGCGACGCGCAGGGGTACATCACCGTCGTCGATCGCATCAAGGACGTCATCAACACCGGCGGCATCCTCGTGGCGTCGCGCGAGGTGGAGGACGCGATCTACACCCACGAGGCGGTCGCCGAGGTCGCGGTGATCGGTATTCCCGACGAGAAGTGGATCGAGGCGGTGACCGCGGTGGTCGTGCTGAAGGACGGGCACACCGCCACCGAGAGCGAACTCGTCGATCACGTGAAGCAGCGGCTGGCCCCGTTCAAGGTGCCGAAGGCGGTGCGGTTCGTCGACACCCTGCCGCGCAACCAGAGCGGGAAGCTGCTCAAGCGCGAACTCCGCGCGGAATGACCACGACCGCACGTACTCTCGTGCACCCTCGGAGAGGAAGACCTGCCCGGTGAACAAACAGCATGTGCCGTCGTGGTTCGACGACGAGGTGAGCGCGGTCCACGAACTGGCGAGCGATTTCTTCGAGCGTGAGGTGATGGCGCACGCGGAGAAATGGGACGCCCAGCGCCGCATCGACCGTGAGGTGTGGACGAAGGCGGGGAAGCTCGGGCTGCTGCTGTGCTCGGTTCCGGAGGAATACGGCGGCGGCGGAGGTACCTTCGCGCACGACCTCGCGGTGTTCGAGGCGCAGGGCTACGCCGGAGACCTCGCGTTCGGGGTGTCGGTGCACAGCGGCATCGTCGCGCACTACCTCCTCGCCTACGGCACCGAGGAGCAGAAGAGCACGTGGCTGCCGGGTATGGCATCGGGACGGATCCTCGGCGCGATCGGTATGACCGAGCCGGGTGCCGGATCCGATCTGAAAGCCATCAAGACCACCGCGATCCGCGACGGCGACGAGTACGTGGTCAACGGCAGCAAGACGTTCATCACCAACGGGTCGTCGGCCGACATGATCGTGCTCGCCGTCAAGACCGACCCGAAGGCGGGGGCGAAGGGGGTGTCGCTGCTGATCGTGGATCTCCGTGATGCCCCGGGGTTCTCGGTCGGCCGGGTCCTCGACAAGGTGGGCCAACACGGCGCCGACACCTCCGAACTGTCGTTCGTCGACGTCCGAGTGCCCGTCGCGAACCTGCTCGGTTCCGAGGAAGGGCAGGGGTTCGGGCAGCTCATGGCACAGCTCGTCCAGGAACGCCTCATCATCGGGGCGCAGGCGGCCGGTGCGATGCAGCGGGCCGTCGACGAGACCGTGCGGTACACGAAGGCACGTCAGGCATTCGGGCACAGCCTCTTCGAGTTCCAGAACACCGCGTTCGAACTCGCCGAATGCCGGACCGTCGCGCGCACCTGCCAGGTGTTTCTCGACCACTGCGTCGAAGCGCATCTGCGCGGCGAACTCGACCCGTCGGACGCCGCGATGGTCAAGTACTGGCTCACCGACAAGCAGTGCGAGGTGATCGACCGGTGCGTGCAGCTGCACGGCGGCTACGGGTACATGCGCGAGTACCTCATCGCCCGCATGTACGAGGACGCGCGCGTGCAACGCATCTACGCCGGAGCCAACGAGGTGATGAAGCAGATCATCGCGCGGTCGCTGTAACGGACGGTGCAGGAGACGTCGGCCGACTCGGTTCCGGCGCTCGGGAGGCCGACGCGGACTCGCGTCACGCGGGGCCCGGACGCCCCGTGTGATGATCGACGATCCTGGTGAGCATCGCCGAGAGTTGCGTGAGCTCCTCGGCGTCCAACGCCGCGAACGCTTCGTCCTGCGCGGCGGTGATCAACCCGTCCAACTCGATCAGCCGTGCGCGACCCCGCCGGGTGAGCGTGATGATGTTGCGTCGGCGATCCCGCGGATCGGTGGCGCGTTCGACGAACCGTCGTTCCGCCAGCGCGTCCACGGCGGCGACGATGTCGCTGCGGTCGAGAACGCAACGCCGCGCGAGCTCCACCTGGCTGGTGGGGCCGTATTCGTCGAGTGCCGCCAGCACCCGATAGTGGTAGCCGTGGGAGTCGGCCTCGTCGAACCGATCGAACACGATGCGGTGCACATGCCGTGCCGCGCGAGTGAGCAGGAAACTGGGGAGGTGTTCGAGGCGTACCGGACCGGGTGCGACGTCGGTGGCGGACATGGCACCGATTCTACGGTCGTCGGGGTGCGCATCGACGAATCGCTCATCGCCCGCGATGGTCGGTCACGGGGGTGCGCGGCCCCCGTTTCGGAACGGCCCCGTACCCGCCCGCCGCGACGAGGAGCCGGACCGCACGGTACCGGTGCGGGCGTAGGTGCTCGAGCCGGGCGACCATCCCCGCGTCGTCGAGGGGCGATCCGAACAGGGCGTGTCCGACGACGGTCGCCAGATGGTAGTCGCCGACCGACAGGGCGTCGGCATCCCCGAAGGCGCGTTGCGCGACCTCCGCGGCCGTCCACACCCCGATCCCCGGGATGCTGCGCAACCGGCGTCGGGCATCGGCGGGAGTGTCGTCGGCGAGACGTTCGAGACGATCGGCGAGCTGCGCGCACCGCACGATGGTGCGGGCGCGACCCGGATCGACGTTCGCGCGGTGGAACTCCCACGACGGGACGCGGCGCCACACCTCCGCGCTCGGCGGCACGCGCATGCCGTCGGGTGCGGGTCCGGGCGCGGGATCACCGAACCGGGTGACCAGCCGACGCCACGACGCGAACGCCGCGACTCCGTGGACACGCTGCTCCAGGACCGCGGGAACGAGCGACTCCAGAACCCGGCCGGTGCGGGGGATGCGCAGCGCAGGAAACCGGCGGTGTGCCTCCACGAGCACCGGATGCTCCGGGGCGAAGCCGGTCGGATCGTCGTCGTCGCCGAGCAACGCCGGCAGACGATCGACCAGTTCGGCGGAGCCCGGCCCCCACGCGGTGCAGCGGGCACCGTCCGCGCCGTCCTGGACGAGCCGATACGTGACGGGACCGGAGTTCATACGCGACGCACGCCACACCGCATTTCCGTCGGCACGATGACACGGATCCCACGGTCCGCGCTGGAGAGGCCGTAGAGTCGAGGAGACGTGGACGGGCCATCGCACCCGGACGCGGGTGTCGAGGGGCGAGGCCGTGGACGTCACCGGTCCACTCTAAGCCGGACCGCCGGAACACCCGTGGGACGGAAGCTCGCCGCAGGGCGGTTGCGACGGGTGTTGTGGCCGGTAGGACGGGTTCGAACCTGTCGGACGGAAAGGCTATGGTTCGCAACATGATCATCGTGAGCACCGACGGATCCTGCCTGCGCAACCCGGGTGGCGCCATCGGTTGGGCGTGGGTCAATCACGAGGGTCCCACCGCGTCGGGTGGCGAACGGTCGGGGACCAACCAGATCGCGGAACTTCGCGCCCTCCTCGAAGCCCTGCGGGCGCATCCCGGAGCCGAGCCGATGATCATCGAGTCCGACTCCCAGTACGCCATCAAATGCGCGTCGGAATGGCTGCCCGGATGGAAACGCAAAGGGTGGAAGACGGCGTCCGGTGCGCCCGTGAAGAACCTCGACCTCGTCCGCGACATCGACCGCGCCCTCACCGAGCGCACCGGACCGGTGCGTTTCCGCTGGGTCCGCGGGCACGTCGGCAACCATTTCAACGAGGTCGCCGACAAACTCGCCGGTGAGGCGGCACGCGAGGTCGCTGCCCGGCCGGGGCCGATCAAGGTGGACACGACGCCGCCGGCGTCGGTCAAACCCCGCACGCCCTCACCCGCCGGCGACAGTGAACTGACGTTGTTCTGAGTCGGCCCCGCCGACGTGTTCTGAGTCGCCCCGCCGACGTGTTCTGACTCGGCCCCGCCGACGTGTTCCGAGTCGGCCCCGGAATCAGTAGTACACGGCGAGCCGGCCGTTGGGGCCGTCGACGCACGTCACGGGAGTGTCGAAGACGCGGGTGAGAACCTCGTCCCGCATGATCTCGTCCGGGGTTCCGAACTCGACGACCCGGCCGTTCTTCATCGCGCAGATCCGGTCGGCGTAATGGCCCGCGAAGTTGATGTCGTGGAGCACGACGACGACGGTGCGCCCCAGCTCGACGGCCACCTGGTGCAGATGCTTCATCATCTGGACGGAATGACGCATGTCCAGGTTGTTGAGCGGCTCGTCCAGCAGGATGTAATCGGTGTCCTGGCACAGCACCATCGCCACATAGGCGCGTTGACGTTGCCCGCCGGAGAGCTGATCGAGGTAGCGGTGTTCGAGGTCGGTGAGACCGAAGAACTCCACGGCCCGACTGATGGCCTCCTCGTCCGCCCGGTTCAACCGGCCCTGCGAATGCGGGAAGCGCCCGAAACCGACGAGCTGCCGCACCGTAAGCCGGGTCACGAAGTGATTCTCCTGGCGGAGCACCGAGACGATCTTCGCGAGATCCTTCGACTTGGTGCTCGACACGTCGTAGCCGGCGATCTCGATGGTCCCGGCGTCGGCACCGAGCAACCGCCCCACGATGGTCAACATCGTGGACTTGCCGGCACCGTTCGGTCCGACGAGCGCGGTGATGCCGCCCGCGGGGATGGTCAGGTCGATGTCGCCGATCGTGACCGTGCTGCTGTACTCCTTGCGGAGCCCCTTGATCTCGATCACAGTCTGCCCTTCCGGAGGATCACGAAGAGGAAGGCCGAGCCCCCGACGGCCTCGATGATGATGGACACGGCGCCCTCGGCGTAGAAGATGTTCTTCAACACGAAGTAGGCGCCGCCGAGGATGACGAACCCGGTGAGGATCGCCACCGGGAACACGTAACGGTGCTCGTGGGTGCTCGCGAACTGGTAGGCGAGCGTCGCAACGAGGAATCCGAGGAACGTCATGGGCCCGACGAGCGCGGTGGTCGTGGCCATCAGGACCGACACGAGGAACAACACGATCATGATCTCGCGGCGATGGTGCAGACCCAGATTCGTCGTGACGTCCTTGCCGAGCGCGATGACATCGAGTCGTCGCGAGCGCCACCACAGCGCCCCCGCCGACAGGATGCACAGGGGGATCGCCAACGGCAGGTAGGACGCATCCGCGTTGGACACCGACCCGAACAGTTTGGCGGTCAGGATGTCGAACTCGCTCGGCGTGAGCATCCGCTGCATGAACGTCGCGATCGATCCGAGACCACCACCGAGCACGATCCCGACGAGCAGCATCACCTGGAGATTCCCGTACTTGCCCGACAGCAACCAGCCGTAGAGCATCAGCGAGAACCCGACCATCAGCACGATCATGACGACGAACTGCGTCACACCCTGGAACACCGTCACCCCGATCGAACCGAGGAAGAAGACGGCGGCCGTCTGCAACGCGACGTAGAGGGATTCGAACCCCATGATCGACGGCGTGATGATGCGGTTGTTGGTGGCCGACTGGAACGAGACGGTGGCGACGGCCTGACACACGACGACGAGCGCGATCACGACGAGACTCGTCGCGCGCATCTGCGCGATCCGCCAGAACCCTTCCGTCCCGAACGGCATCGGATTGTTCCAGGACACGATCCCCACGGCGATGACGACGGAGAGGGCGGCCAGCACACCCACGAGCAGCCAGTACCGGCGCTGCCGGTCGGCGGTCGGGAACGCGCCGGAACCGGTGTGCTGCGGAGCAGTCGCGGCGGGGGCCGTCGGCGTGACGGAGAGGTCAGGCATGGCGGCGACTCCGGAGAAGTAGAGCGATGAAGACGACGGCACCGACGACCCCGAGGATCAGCGACACCGGGATCTCGAACGGCATGATGATCGTCCGGCCGATCAGATCGCAGACGGTCACGATGGCGATACCGAGCAGACACACCCACGGAAGGTTGCTGCGCAGATCGTCACCGCGGAACATCGAGACGATGTTGGGAACGATCAGTCCCAGGAACGGCAGGGACCCGACCACCACCGTCACCACCCCGGTGGTGACGGCGATGAGCCCGGTTCCCAACAGGATGATGCGGTTGTAGTTCAGGCCGACATTGGTGGCGACGTCCTCGCCGAGACCGGCGACCGTGAACCGGTCGGCGACGACGAACACCACGACCGTGACCACCGCGACGATCCACAGGACCTCGTACTGGCCTCTGATGATCGACGTGAAGCTGCCCGCGAACCAGATGCCCAGGCTCTGCAGTTTGTCGGTGGCGAGGGCGATGTAGGTGGTGATGGCGCCGACGACCGCGCCGAGCATGATGCCGACGATCGGAACGATCAGTGACGACGTCAACTGCACCCGCCGGAGGAACAGGAAGAAGATCATGGTTCCGACGAACGCGGCGACGATGGCACCGATCATCCGGGGGAGCAGACCGGCGGTGGGAAAGACGATCATCATGAGCAGCAGCCCCAACCCGGCCCACTCCGTCGTGCCGGTCGTCGTCGGCTCGACGAAACGATTCTGGGTGAGCAACTGCATGACCAGGCCGGACATCGCCATCGCGGCGCCGGCGAGAACCAGGGCGATCGTGCGGGGAATCCGGGTGATGTTGAACATCTCCCAGCCGAACTCGCCGTCGAAGATGTCGAACACCCCGGTGAACAGCGATCCGATCAGCAGGACGCCGACCCCGAGGAATCCGAGGAGCAGCTTCCGGTCGAACAGTGTCTCCCGGGTGCGTGCCGGTGGGGTGTGCGTGGTCATGTCGTGCTCTCTGCTCTCGTCGTCACACCGATCGTGGGCCCGGCAGGTCGGCCGG
>NZ_JAIYEP010000073.1 GCF_020515525.1 Rhodococcus yananensis | reverse complement strand
CGGCCCCGCAGCGACCTGACGCGGCGGGGCCGCCGGGATTCGGCCGCGCGGGGTCATGTCGGGCCCGGATCGCACCGGGCCTGCTCCGCGCCGTATCGGTGACCGTGTCCGGGCGCAGAATCCAGCGACGTCACCAGATCGACGGTGGTCTGCAGGAACGACACCACCGGGATCCACGTCGGCACCGGCGCATCGGGCCGCGCGGCGGACAGATCGGGGGGCGCCCACAGCAGCGACGGCTGCCACCACACCACGGGATCCGACGTGTTCGCCACGACGGTCGTCGTCGGCGATGCGGTGACCGGTGTTCCGGCGGGCGGTCCCACCAGGATCAGCCCGCACCGCCCGGGAGTGACGCTCTCCGTGGAGGATCCGCCGTCGACGGAGCTACCGCCGAGCGCGCCGAGGCTCTGCCCGTAGACGTGCACCCGGGGTCGCGCCTGCGGTGGCAGGGTCAGCACGTGCGCACGCACCGCGTCGGTCAGGGCGCGGGCCGACTCGCCGGCCGTACCGCGGTCGAACACGAAGGTCACCCAACTCGGGGTGTCCGCGTACTGTTGCGCGACGATCGCGACGTCGTCGCCCCACCGGTCCTCGAATCCGTGCACGGCGTTCGCGTCGACCCACCCCGATCCCGTCGGCACCGCGATCACGAGATGTCCGCGGTCGAAGCCGCCGGCGCGGTCGAGTTCCCGCACTGCGACGTCGGCGCGGGACCGTGCATCCGGCGCCGCCACGAGAGGCACGTACACCCGCACCGGTGTGCCCGGGGACGGAAGCGTCACGAAACGTAGTCCTTCCCTTCCTAATTCGTTGGACTGGATGAACGAGTGCGTCGACCCGGACACCCCGGACGACAGGAGCCTGCCGTCCGTGTCCGCGCCGGAGGCGCCGGCCGGGAAGGTCAGGGCGGGTACCGATGCGCACGCGACGGTCACGGTCACCGCGACCGCCACGGTTGCCACACGGTGACCGTGGAGCCCGTCCAGCCCCCACCTCGCAGCGGCGGTCACCGCGACGACGACGGTCGCGATCGCCACCGCACCGGCGGCCACCTCCACCCAGTGGCCGAACCCGATGGGCGGTAACGACATCGCTGTGCGCAGGTCGTTCTGCCAGCGGTGGGCGACGGTTGCGCTCACCGCGACGGTCGCGGCCCCCACCGCCGCCGCGAGCCACCGCAGCTCCGCGGAATCGGATGACAGCCGGGACGTGGCCGAGCGGCGAACGAGTGCGGCCACACCCAGAGCGGCGGCGATCAGCATCCCGGTCACCGCGGCCTGCACCGGTGCCGAGCGGGGAAGCAGCGACGGGGCGAGCGAGACCGCGGTGGCGACCACCACGGCGATGGTGGATCCGGCGCGCGGGCCGGACCGGAACGCCGGTTGCGTGGACGGCTGCCGCGCCGTCGTCGGCGCGATCACGACCGGGCCCTCCGCACCGTGGCGCCGAGCGCGGTCGCACCGGCCGCGACAGCCAGGTACGGCACCGGCGATTCGGCGACCGGAATCCGATAGCCCTGACGCCACGAATTGATCCGGACCGCGGCGACCGCGACGTCGGCGGTGACCCCGCACACCGGAGACGGGTCGGTAGCGCAGACCGCCGACAGATTCCGCGCCAGCTGATCGTCGAGCTCCCGGCGGGCGGCACCGTCGAGTTCACCGCCGATGTCGCGGGCATGACGCAACAGGTCGTAGCCGAGATCGTGAACCCGGCAGGCCGGTTCGAACGATGCCGGCAACGGCACCGGCGACGAACAGTCGCCCAGGGGATCGGCGAGGGTCCGGCCGTCGCCGAATCCCGCTTCGACGATCGGCCGATACCCCATCGCATCCTCGAATCCGACCGGAAGACCCGCCAGGCCCGCCTCGACGTCACCGCCGGTCAGCGCCCGGACCGTCGCGGCGGTCTGCGCGTCGGGGACGCGCGACGGTGCCGTCGCGGTGCCGGGTGCGGCGGCGCCGGCGCACAGGACCGCGGCCGCCCCGGCCACCGTGACGGTCGCTGCTCGCCGGATGAGTGATCGATTCGTCATGCCGCTGACGCTATGAACGTGCACGGCACGGGCGGATCACACGCCGGACCGGTTCCGGCGGCGGTACCCGCTACCGCAGGGTCACCCCGATCTCACCCCCGGGTATGAGGACAGGCGAGGGGCCCGCTCCTACCGTGGGACACGTGAAGCAACTGTGGGGCGAAGGTGTGCGGGCGACGGCCGGTGCGGCGCGGCGGCTGGGACGGGGCCGGTGGGACACCGTCCTCGTCGTCGCGGTGACGCTGATCCTCTACGCGATCGCGTGGCCGACCCTGCAGGTCACCCACGAGGTGTCGCCGGCGCTCATGCCGCTGGTGTCGGGCTTCGCAGTCTTCCCGTTCCTCCTCGTGCTGACGCGTCCGGCGCTGGGCTGGGCGGTCGCCGCGCTCGCCGCGATCCTCGTGCCGCTGGTGTTCGACCGGTTGCCCGGATACGACTATCCGTGGCAGGTCGTGCACATCCTCGTCATGCTGGCGTTGCTGCTGGCCGTGAGCATCCGCGAGGAGATCCGCATCGTCGCGGTCGTGTACGCGGCGACCGTGCTGCTGTTCTTCGCGTACGCACCCGGCAACGACGGGTGGGGCTGGTGTGTCGGGCTCACCGCGCTCACCGCGTTCGGTCTGATGGTGCGGTGGCTGCTGATCTCCCGGCGGCAACTCGCTCAGGAGGAGGAGGTCAGCGAACTCGAACGCGCGCGTCGTGCCGTGCTCGAGGAGAAGACCCGCATCGCGCGTGACCTGCACGACATCGTCGCCCACCACATGTCGATGGTCGTCGTGCAGGCCCAGAGCGCCCCGTACCGGCTGCCCGATGTCTCCGACGAGGTCCGCGCCGAGTTCGACTCCCTCGGAGCATCAGCCCGTGAGGCGCTCAACGAGGTCCGCACCATGCTCGGTGTGCTCCGCAGCGACGGGCACACCCCCGAGAGCGAACCGCAGCCCGGTGCGGACCGGATACCCGAGCTCCTCGAGTCGTCCCGCAGGGCGGGGGTGGCCGTCGACGAGCAGATCGTGGGGCAGCCCGCCGCCGTGAGCGACGCGGTGGGACTGACGATGTACCGGATCCTGCAGGAGTCGCTCGCGAACAGCGCAAGGCACGCCCCGGGTGCCCCCGTGACGGTGCGGCTCGCATGGGGGAGCGGGATCGTCGATGTGTCGGTGATCAACGGGGCCGGTGTCGGTGCGCCCTCCGTCCCGACGCCGCCGGACCGCAACGGCGGAAACGGTCTGCGGGGGATGAGTGAACGCGCCGCCTCGGTAGGGGGACGTTTCGCGGCGCACCCGCGTGGTGACGGCGGATTCGAGGTGCGTGCGACACTGCCGTCGATGTGAGGGCCCAGGCTGCCCCAGCCGGATGCGTGTCCAATACCGAGGAGCGGAGACCTTCCCCGCTACGGTCACCGTCGTCGGGAACGCGGAGCGAGTCGACCCGCAGACCGGGCAGTGCATCATCGCCTCGATCCCGATCGCACCGAACGATATGGTGTGGATACACGGCGAGAGCGCGGCTGCCTCGGCACGTCGAGCCACTCGAGGTCGGGATTGCCGAGGCCCGCAGCGACGGCCGTGGCCGTCTCCTTCCAGGACCTCAGCTCGGCGAGCGCCAGGTGCTCGGGTGATGCCGTAGCTGCTTGTGAACGTGGTTGGGCCTAGGCTCGGCGTCGATGAGTGAATCCACCGGTCACACGACAGTGTTCATCGCCGACGACCAGGCCATGGTGCGTCAGGGCTTCGGGGCGCTGCTGGGTGCGCAACCCGACATCAGCGTCGTCGGCGACGCCCCCGACGGACGCGTCGCCGTCGCGGAGGTCGCCCGTCTGCGGCCGGACGTGGTGCTCATGGACGTGCGGATGCCCGAGATGAACGGCCTCGACGCGGCCCGCCGCATCCTCGCCGACAGTCGCGAACCGGGATCGAAGGTGCTCATGCTCACCACGTTCGACCTCGACGAATACGTGTACGAGGCGCTGTCGATGGGCGCCAGCGGATTCATGCTCAAGGACGCACCCGCCGACGAACTCGTCCGCGCCGTCCGTGTCGTCGCGGCGGGGCAGGCGCTGCTCGCTCCGACGGTCACGCGACGACTCATCGCCGACGTCACCGCGCGCCGGTCACCGCGACGGGAACGCTCCCGCGCCCTCGACGTCCTCACCCCGCGCGAACTGGAAGTGCTCGAACTCATCGCGCGGGGCCTGTCGAACCGGGAGATCGCCGACCACCTGTTCGTCGCCGAGCAGACCGTCAAGACGCACGTCGGCAAGGTACTCGCCAAACTGCACCTGCGTGACCGCGCCCAGGCCGTCGTGGTGGCGTACGAGTCGGGGCTCGTCACCCCCGGCTGACGGTGTGCCCCCGGCGGTTCTGCTGCCGTCCCCGCCCGAGGCGGGCAGGATGGCAGAGGGCATCGGGTCCTCGGACGGGAGGTTGCGCATGACGAGAGTCGGGATTCTGACCAGCGGCGGCGACTGCCCGGGGTTGAACGCGGTGATCCGCGCGGCGGTGCTCAAGGGCACCGAGGTGCACGGTCAGGAGTTCGTCGGATTCCTCGACGGGTGGCGCGGGCTGGTCGACGGCGACATCGTCCGGTTGGACCGCAGCCGGGTCCGCGGTCTCGCCCAGCAGGGCGGCACGATCCTCGGCACCAGTCGGTTCGGTCCCTACCAGGGGCCGAACGGTGGTGCACAGAACATCCAGGCCACACTCGACCGGCTCGGCGTCGACGCGGTCGTCGCGATCGGCGGGGAAGGCACCGCCTCCGCGTCGAAACGCCTGTTCGGTGAAGGCATCCGGATCGTCGGTGTCCCCAAGACCATCGACAACGATCTCGACGCCACCGACTACACCTTCGGATTCGACACCGCCGTCGAGATCGCGACCGTCGCGATCGACCGGTTGCGCACCACCGGCAACTCCCACAAACGTTGCATGGTGCTCGAGGTGATGGGTCGGCACGCCGGGTGGATCGCCCTGCACTCCGGCACCGCCGGCGGCGCCCACGCGATCCTCATCCCCGAACACCCCGAGACGATCGAGCAGATCTGCGCATGGGTGACCAGCGTCCGCGACCGCGGCCGCGCACCGATGGTGGTGGTCGCCGAAGGATTCCGGCTCCCCGACATGGCGGAAGCCCACTCGACCAAAGGACTCGACGGGTTCGACCGTCCCCGGCTCGGCGGCATCGCCGAGGTGCTGGCGCCGCTCATCGAGGACCGCACCGGCATCGAGACCCGCGCCACCGTCCTCGGTCACATCCAGCGCGGTGGTGTCCCCACCGCGTTCGACCGGGTACTCGCCACCAGACTCGGCATGGCCGTGACCGACCTGGTGGCGGACGGCGAGTGGGGGCACATGGTGGCGTTGCACGGGACGGAGATCGCACGGGTCGGTTTCGACGAGGCGCTCGCCGACCCGAAGTTCGTCCCGGAATCGCGTTATCAGGAGATGCGGGTCATCTTCGGCTGAGTGCGCGCGGGCCGTGGCGGGCCGGGCGTCTAAAATCGTCGGCATGACTGCCTCCGTGTCCGCTGACCTGCTCGCCTACGACGACGTGCTCGCGAAGTTCGAGCCTGTGATGGGCATGGAGGTGCACGTCGAGCTGCACACCGCCACCAAGATGTTCTGCCCGTGCCCCACCGAGTTCGGGGCGCAGCCCAACACGCAGGTGTGCCCGGTGTGCCTCGGCCTGCCCGGAGCGCTGCCCGTCGTCAACCGGCAGGCCGTCGAATCCGCGATCCGCATCGGGCTCGCGCTGAACTGCTCGATCACCCCGTGGGGCCGCTTCGCGCGGAAGAACTACTTCTACCCGGACCAGCCGAAGAACTACCAGATCTCGCAGTACGACGAGCCGATCGCCACCGACGGCCACCTCGACGTCGTCCTCGACGACGGCACCACGTGGCGCGTCGAGATCGAACGCGCCCACATGGAGGAGGACACCGGCAAGTCGCTGCACGTCGGCGGTGCGACCGGCCGCATCCACGGTGCGAGCCACTCGCTGCTCGACTACAACCGCGCCGGAGTCCCGCTCGTCGAGATCGTCACCAAGCCGATCGTCGGCGCCGGCGAGCGCGCACCGGAGGTGGCCCGCGCGTACGTCACCGCCCTGCGTGACCTGCTCAAGGCCCTCGACGTCTCCGACGTGCGCATGGATCAGGGTTCGATGCGGTGCGACGCCAACATCTCCCTCATGCCGATCGGCGCGAAGGAATTCGGAACCCGCACCGAGACCAAGAACGTCAACTCCCTCAAGTCCGTCGAGGTCGCGGTCCGCTACGAGATGCGTCGCCAGGCCGCGGTGCTCGTCGGCGGCGGTGAGGTGATCCAGGAGACCCGGCACTTCCAGGAGGCCGACGGCACCACGTCACCCGGTCGCCGCAAGGAGACCGCCGAGGACTACCGCTACTTCCCGGAACCCGACCTCGAGCCCGTCGCGCCGGACGCCGCGTGGGTCGAGGAACTGCGCGCGACACTGCCGGAACTGCCGTGGCTGCGCCGCGCCCGCATCCAGGCCGAGTGGGGGGTCTCCGACGAGGAGATGCGCGACCTCGTCAACGCCGGAGCCCTCGACCTGGTCATCGCCACCACCGAAGCCGGTGCACCCGCCTCCGAGGCGCGGTCGTGGTGGGTGGCGTACCTGTCGCAGCAGGCCAACACCCGCGAGGTCGCCCTCACCGACCTGCCCATCACCCCGGCACAGGTCGCGACGGTCATCGGGCTCGTCGCCGACGGCAAGCTCACCAACAAACTGGCCCGGCAGGTCGTCGACGGGGTGCTCGCCGGCGAGGGCGAGCCCGAGCAGGTCGTCGCCGCACGCGGTCTCGAGGTGGTCCGCGACGACTCGCTGATCAAGAGTGAGGTCGACAAGGCCCTCGCCGCGAACCCCGACATCGCCGACAAGATCCGCTCCGGCAAGGTCGCTGCCGCCGGCAAGATCGTCGGTGACGTCATGAAAGCCACCCGCGGCCAGGCCGATCCGGCATTGGTCAAGGAGATGGTGATCGCCGCGTGCAGCTGACCGTGAGCCGCTAACGTAGCGGTGCATGGACGCCGCGGTTGCCACCTCCCTGTTCTGGATCGTGGTGGCCGCGGTCCTCGCTCCCGTCGTCGCGGGCGCCGTGCCCCGTCGGCTGGTGCCGGAGGTGGTGCTCCTGCTCGTCGCGGGCATCGTCATCGGACCGTTCGCGACGGGCCTCGCAGGTGTCGACAGCGAGATCGACATGCTGCGCGAACTCGGCCTCGGGATGCTGTTCCTGCTCGCCGGATACGAGATCGACACGGCCGAACTGACAGGACGCGGAGGCCGCCGCGCCCTGATCACCTGGGGTGTGTGTTTCGTGCTGGCACTCGCCGCGACCGGTGCGCTCGCCGCCGCGGGTGTCGTGCACGCGGGTATCGCGGTGGCGATTGCGCTCACGTCCACGACGCTGGGCACACTGCTGCCGATCCTGCAGGACCGTGGGCTCGTCCCCACCCGTCTGGGCAAGGCCGTGCTCAACCACGGGGCGGTCGGCGAACTCGGACCGGTCATTGCGATGGCGATCCTGCTCGGTGCACGTGGTGCGGCGCTGTCACTGGTCGTTCTCGCCGTGTTCGCCGCCGTCGCGGTTCTCGTCGCCTGGCTGCCGCGACGGATCCTGCGGGAAGGCTCGCAGTTCTTGCGTTTCGTGCAGCGCACCTCGGAGACGACCGCGCAGACCCCGGTCCGTCTGACGATGCTGCTGCTCGTGGGGCTCATCGCGCTCGCGGCGGTGTTCGATCTCGACGTGATCCTCGGTGCGTTCGCCGCCGGGTTCATCCTGCGCCGGCTCGTTCCCGCCGGTGACGAGCGTCTCGAGACGAAACTCGACGGGCTCGCCTACGGCTTCCTCGTCCCGATCTTCTTCGTCACCTCGGGCATGGCGATCGACGTGAGTGCGGTCGCGGATGCGCCCGGTGTCCTCGTAGCGTTCCTGGTGTTGCTCGTCCTGGTGCGGGGTGTACCGGTGTTCGTGGCGTCCCGGCTGGACCGGGCACCCGACGGCAGCGGATTCACCACCTCCGAGCAGCTACAGATCGCGGCGTATTCGACGACGGGTCTGCCGCTGATCGTGGCGGTGACCGGGGTCGCGGTGTCGGCGGGCCAGATGAGCAACGCGTCGGCCTCCATCCTCGTGGCGGCCGGCGCGATCACCGTCCTGATCCTGCCGGCGGTCGCGGGGATGCTGCCGAAGCGGGTGGTGGTGTGAACGGAGGTGTGGCTCATCCTGGTTGAAGGCATCGACAGTGAGGGTGCTTGAGCCTCGGGGCTCACAATCCTGATACGAGGCTCACAGCCCTGTCGGCTACCGGCAGTGCTGTGAGCCTCGTTCTTGTCCTGTGAACCTCCGGGGCGGAACTTGTCGAGCGTCGGGGCCACACCGCGCCACTGCCTGAGCCCGGGGCAGGGTCCTGGTCGTCGATCAGTCGAAACCGCCACCGCCGGACGGGAACTGGACGCGGATGACGCGGTCGTCGGTGTCCGTCGGCTCCCCACCTGCTTTGTTGGTGGTCGAGAGCCACAGCAACCCGTCGGGGCCGCTCGCCGCACCCGACAGCATCCCGTACCGATCCTGCAAGGTGACGGTGGGGGCGGCCGTCACCGCACCGGTGGTCGGGTCGATCGACAGCACCGACAGTGCGCGACCGTCGGTCAGGGAAATCGCCAGACCGTCCGGGGATGCGGCACACCCCGCAACCCCCGGTTTCTCCGGCCACGTCCATGCCGGGCCGGTGCCCGTCGACCCGTCCGCGCCGACCCGCTGCAGACGATCTTCGAGGACGGTGCGGTCGGTGACCCACAGGTTGCCGTTTCCGTCGCGGCACACGTCCCCGGCGGTCCCGATGCCCGACAGCAGCACCGCCGGTGCGGCCGCCTCACCCGGGCCGGGCAACGTCGTGGTCGTGAGGAGTTTGCCCGCCCACGACGACGGGTCGGTCGCCGCCGTGGGATTGCCGGTGTTCCCGGTGAGCACAGCGAGTTCGGTGGGGGAGGTGAACTGGATCGCCCCGGCGTTGCCGGTCACGCCCCGCGGAATACCGGTGAGGATGTCCTTGGGTGTGTCGCCCGCCGCGACCCGCACCACCCGGTTGTCGGATGCGGTGGTGATGTAAGCGTAGACGAGCCGATCCTCGCCGAAGGTCGGCGACAGCGCCAGATCGAGCAGGCCACCGTCGCCCGAGCCGTCCACCGGGACGGTGGCGAACTCGACGGGATCCTCGTCGGGCGTCACCAGCAGGATCCGGCCCGTACGCCGCTCCGCGACCAGCGCGGATTCGCCGTCGGGGAGGACGACGAGACCACCGGTGGCGTCGAGGCACGTCGCGACCACCGCGGGGTCCGGGTCGTCGCAGGGGCCGAGTTTCTCCGGGGGCGGCGGCGTCGTGGTGGTGCTCGACGGTGGGTCGAGCGGGCCGAAACCGGCCCCCGAATCGAAGGTGGGCTCGGGTGTGAACGGTGAGGTGGCGGAGTCGTCGAAACGCGCGCACGACGGCACGACCAGCGCTCCGATCGCCAGGGCTACCGCCGCCGTACGCATCCCCCGTGAACCTACCGACCTCGTACCCCTCGTCATGGCCCCAAACGTACCGGGGACCGCGCGGTGGAACACTTTCGCGGTGCTCGTTCCCGGGGTCCGGCGCGTACTGCCGGTGTCCGCGTCCGCGGGGCCCTACCCTGGCGGAGGTGACGAGCAAGGAGAACGGCCCCACGCCCGATACCGGTTCGAATCCGTACGATCAGCCGACACGGCAGTTGCGCCGGGACCGGCCGTCGATGCTCGAATCCGACGACGACCTGGCCCTCGACGAGTCGGCGTTCACCCCCACCCCGTACGTACCGCCGGTCGACGAATCCCAGTGGACCGGCAGCGAGGGTACGCCGGTGCCCCAGCAACCGACTGCGCCGAAGGCGCGGCGCGGCACCCTCGACCTGGGGTTGCTGATTCTTCGTCTCGCGGTCGGCGGCACCCTGATCGTCCACGGATTGCAGAAGCTCGTCGGGCTCTGGAACGGACCCGGACTCGACGGCTTCGAAGAGTTGCTGGCGGACGCCGGCTACCGCGAACCCGGGTTGCTCGCGATCGTCGGGTCGGTGGGGGAGATCGCTGCCGGCAGCTTCCTCGTCCTCGGCCTGCTCACGCCGCTCGCCGCGGCCGCGGTCGTCGCGATCATGATCAATGCGGTGTTGTTCAAGCATGAGTTGGAGCCCGGCCTCCAGTACTTCGCGAGCGAGGGATCCGGATTCGAGTACGAGGTGCTGCTCGTCGCCGCCGCGGTGTCGCTGACCCTCACCGGCCCCGGACGCATCGCGGTCGACACTCGGCGTGGCTGGGCCACCCGCCCGTTCGTCGGATCGTTCGTCGCGGTGTTGCTCGGTGTCGCCGCGGGTGTGTGCCTGTGGATCTTCGGTCGTTGACGAACCGCATGGACGAGACCGGGCCGCCGCGATCGGGATGATCGCGGCGGCCCGTGTCGTGTCTTCTGCGGCCGGATGTCTACGGCACCCGACGGACCGCGCCCTTGTCCGCCGACGTCGCCAGCGCCGCGTAGGCACGCAGCGCCTTCGACACGGTGCGGTCACGGTTCACCGGCTGCCACGGCCGCTCCGACGCCTCCATCTTCGCGCGGCGGTCGGCGAGCACCTCGTCGTCGACGAGCACCTCGAGGGTGCGGGTCGCCACGTCGATGCGGATCCGGTCACCGTTTTCGACCAGCCCGATCACACCACCGGATGCGGCTTCGGGGGACACGTGCCCGATCGACAGTCCGGACGTGCCGCCGGAGAAGCGACCGTCGGTGATCAGCGCACACACCTTGCCGAGACCGACGCCCTTGAGGAAGGAGGTGGGGTGCAGCATCTCCTGCATGCCGGGGCCGCCGGCCGGTCCCTCGTAGCGCACGACCACGACGTCGCCGGGCTGCACCTTCTTGCCGAGGATCACCGAGACGGCTTCCTCCTGCGATTCGACGACCAGGGCCGGGCCCTCGAAGGAGAACAGATCCTCGTCGATGCCGGCGGTCTTGAGGATCGCGCCGTCCACGGCGAGGTTGCCGCGCAGCACGCACAGGCCACCTTCGACGGTGTAGGCGTGCTCGATGTCGCGGATGCAGCCGCCCACGGCGTCGGTGTCGAGCGAGGACCACCGGTTGTCGGTCGAGAACGGTTCGGTGGTGCGCACCCCGCCGGGTGCGGCGTGGAACAGTTCGAGTGCCTCGTCGGTGGCCTTGCCGGAACGGATGTCCCAGTCGTCGAGCCACTGGTCGAAGCTCGTCGTGAGCACGGTGTGCACGTCGGTCTCGAGCAGACCACCGCGGCGGAGTTCACCGAGCAGCGCGGGGATGCCGCCGGCGCGGTGCACGTCCTCCATGTGGTAGTCGGAGTTCGGTGACACCTTGGACAGGCACGGCACCTTGCGGCTGATCGCGTCGATCGTCTCGAGATCGAAGTCGACCTCACCCTCCTGTGCGGCGGCGAGCGTGTGCAGCACGGTGTTGGTCGATCCGCCCATCGCGACGTCCAGGGCCATCGCGTTGCGGAACGCGGCGGGTGTGGCGACGTTGCGCGGAAGCACCGACTCGTCCTCGTCGCGGTAGTACCGCAGCGCGGCCTCGACGACCGTGGTGCCGGCGCGCTCGAACAGGGCGCGGCGGGCCGCGTGGGTGGCGAGGGTCGAACCGTTGCCCGGCAGGGCGAGGCCGAGGGCCTCGGTGAGGCAGTTCATCGAGTTCGCCGTGAACATGCCGGAGCACGATCCGCACGTCGGGCAGGCGCTGCGCTCGACCTCGGAGAGCCCGTCGTCGTCGACGGCGTCGCTCGCCGATGCGGAGATCGCGGTGATCAGGTCGGTGGGGGCGTGGGCGACGCCGTCGACGACGACGGCCTTGCCGGCCTCCATCGGTCCACCGGAGACGAACACCGTCGGGATGTTCAGGCGCATCGCGGCGTTGAGCATGCCCGGGGTGATCTTGTCGCAGTTCGAGATGCACACGAGTGCGTCCGCGGTGTGCGCATTGACCATGTATTCGACGGAGTCCGCGATGATCTCGCGGCTCGGCAGCGAGTAGAGCATGCCGCCGTGGCCCATCGCGATGCCGTCGTCGACGGCGATCGTGTGGAACTCGCGGGCGACGCCGCCGGCGGCACGTACCGCGTCCGCGACGATCTCGCCGACGTCCTTGAGATGGACGTGTCCGGGAACGAACTGCGTGTACGAGTTCGCGATCGCGACGATCGGCTTACCGAAGTCGGAGTCGGTCAGGCCGGTGGCGCGCCACAGGGCGCGGGCACCGGCCGCGTTACGTCCGGCGGTGGTGGTGCGTGACCTCAACGGGGGCATGGGCTGAACTTCCTGGACGGGGCCGGCGCGGTGGCCGAGGGGTGGACTGCGCCCGGATCATCGGGCTGACGGGTGGCAGGCGCGGTACCGACGAATCTACCCGCGTGCTATTTCGTGTCGGAATCCGACTCGGTTCCGGTGTCGGGAGCGTGGACGCCTTCCGGGTCGTGACCGTCGCTGTGTGCGTCGGGGTCCGGCGCGTCGTTCCCGGTGGTGTCGCCCTCCCGGTCCCGGCGTTCCTCGTCCTCACGGATGCGGGCTTCTCGGGCCGCCGCGTACGGGTCGGTGATCCGTCCGCCGCTCGCTTCGGCCAGTTGCGGCAGCCGGCCGAAGGTGACGACGGGGAGGGCCACCTCGGTGCCGTCCGTCAACACGGCGCGGGCCCAGCCCCGCTTGGGGAATCGGATGCCCTCGAGTGCGCCCCACCCGATGGTGGTCGTCGAGAACGTGTTCCGCGCCGTGATGCCGTCGGCGTCGAGGACGGTGCGCACACGCAGCACCCAGGCGGCGGCGAGGAACGGGAGGAGTACCAGCCATCCGAAGGCGGCGGGCCAGGCGAGTGCGGGGGATAGTGCCCCGAGGAGGAGAAGGCCGCACGCGAGGAGGGACAGGCGCGACACCTGGATGACCTGTCCGGCCGGATCCGGGGTGTGGGATGATTGCTGCGGTGGCACGGGCTGCTGGGAAGATGACACCTCACCATCTTCGCATCGCAGCCATGGCATCTCACATTCTGGGACAGGCGACCGCACCAAGTTGACTGTCTACCCTCCACGCGCCTACCGTCGAGCGCGTGAATCAGAATGGGTTGCTCGTAATCGGCCGGCGCGTCGTCGCCTGAGCCGCATTTCTGCAACTCGCCCACGACGCGCCACCCTCGTACAGCACAGTGCTGACGAGGGTTTTTTGTTGCCCGGAGCCAGAATCAGAGGAATTCGCAGTGAGCGCACCAACCGCCAGGCCTCAACCCTCGCCGCGAAAGCCGGGGTCCGCGACCCCGACTCCCGCAGCGGCCGCCACGCAGCCCGCCGGACGACGCTCGGTCGCCCCCGAGCGGGTCACCGGCGCCCAGTCGGTCGTCCGAGCGCTCGAGGAGCTCGAGGTCGACACGGTGTTCGGTATTCCCGGCGGTGCGATCCTCCCCGTGTACGACCCGATCTTCGACTCGCAGCGGGTGCGCCACGTGCTGGTCCGTCACGAGCAGGGCGCGGGTCACGCCGCCACCGGATACGCGCAGGCCACCGGCAAGGTCGGTGTGTGCATGGCCACTTCCGGGCCGGGCGCCACGAACCTCGTCACGCCGCTCGCCGACGCCCAGATGGACTCCGTCCCGGTCGTCGCGATCACCGGCCAGGTCGGTCGTCCGCTCATCGGCACGGACGCCTTCCAGGAAGCCGACATCTCGGGCATCACGATGCCCATCACCAAGCACAACTTCCTGGTCACCGACGCCCTGGACATCCCGCGCATCATCGCGGAGGCGTTCCACCTGGCGTCGTCCGGTCGCCCCGGCGCGGTCCTCGTCGACATCCCCAAGGACATCCTGCAGGCGCAGACCACCTTCAGTTGGCCGCCGGAGATGCACCTTCCCGGCTACCGGCCCGTCACGAAGCCGCACGGCAAGCAGGTGCGTGAGGCCGCACGGCTGATCGCGGACGCGAAGAACCCCGTGCTGTACGTCGGTGGCGGTGTCATCAAGGCCGACGCCTCCGAGGAACTGCGCGAGCTCGCCGAGCTGACCGGGATCCCGGTCGTCACCACCTTGATGGCGCGCGGCGCATTTCCCGATTCGCACCAGTTGCACTGCGGTATGCCCGGCATGCACGGCAACGTCGCGGCCGTCGCCGCGCTGCAGAAGAGTGATCTGCTCATCACGCTCGGTGCGCGTTTCGACGACCGTGTCACCGGCCAGCTCGATTCGTTCGCACCCGACGCGAAGGTCATCCACGCCGACATCGATCCGGCGGAGATCGGCAAGAACCGGCACGCGGACGTGCCGATCGTCGGCGACTGCAAGGAGGTCGTCGTCGAGCTGATCGAGGCGATCCGCGCCGACCTGGCGACGGGCACCGTGCTCGACTACACGGCGTGGTGGGCCTACCTCGACGACATCCGCCGGACGTACCCGCTGTCCTACGACCGTCCCGCCGACGACACCCTGTCGCCGCAGTACGTCATCCAGGCCGTCGGCAAGCTCGCCGGTCCCGACGCCATCTACTGCGCGGGTGTCGGCCAGCATCAGATGTGGGCGGCGCAGTTCGTCGACTACGAGAAGCCGCGCACGTGGCTGAACTCCGGCGGTCTGGGCACCATGGGCTACGCGGTTCCTGCCGCGATGGGCGCGAAGATGGGACGCCCCGACACCGAGGTGTGGGCGATCGACGGCGACGGCTGCTTCCAGATGACCAACCAGGAGCTCGCGACCTGCGCGGTCGAGGGTGTGCCGATCAAGGTCGCGTTGATCAACAACGGCAACCTGGGCATGGTCCGGCAGTGGCAGACGCTCTTCTACGAGGAGCGCTACTCCAACACCGACCTCGCGACGCACTCGCTGCGCATCCCCGACTTCGTCAAGCTCGCCGAGGCCCTCGGCTGCGTCGGCATCCGCGTCGAACGGGAGGAGGACGTCGAACCGGCGATCCGCCGCGCGCAGGAGATCGACGACCGCCCCGTGGTGATCGACTTCATCGTCGGCAAGGACGCCCAGGTGTGGCCGATGGTTGCGGCCGGTACCAGCAACGACGAGATCATGGCGGCGCGCGACATCCGTCCGCTGTTCGACGACGACGCCGCGGCCGACGACCCCACCGTCATCCACGAGACCATCGAGGCGCTCGAGGCCGAGCACGACCGGTCCGGCAGCGACGCAGCGGCCCGCGGCGACAAGGGCCAGGAGGAGAGCAAGTGAGCACGAGTCACACCCTCAGCGTTCTCGTCGAGGACAAGCCCGGCGTGCTCGCCCGGGTCGCGTCGCTGTTCTCGCGGCGTGGATTCAACATCGAGTCGCTCGCGGTCGGTGGCACCGAGGTGCCGGAGATCTCGCGCATGACGATCGTCGTGACCGTGGACGAGTTCCCGCTCGAACAGGTCACCAAGCAGCTCAACAAGCTGGTCAACGTCATCAAGATCGTCGAGCAGGAGGACGAGTCCTCGGTTGCCCGCGAACTCGTGCTCATCAAGGTCCGTGCCGACGCGAGCGTCCGCACGCAGGTCATCGAGACCGTGAACCTGTTCCGCGCCAAGGTGATCGACGTCTCTCCCGAGTCGCTGACCATCGAGGCGACCGGAACCCGGTCCAAGCTCGACGCGCTGCTGCGCATGCTCGAGCCGTACGGAATCCGGGAAATCGTCCAATCGGGTGTCGTGGCGGTCGGACGCGGTCCGAAGTCCATCACGGCGACCCGTTAGCCTGAACACACCCATACTTGCTGAAAGAGGTAACCACTGTGGCAGTCGAGATGTTCTACGACGACGATGCCGACCTGTCGATCATCCAGGGCCGCAAGGTCGCGGTCATCGGCTACGGCAGCCAGGGCCACGCGCACTCGCTGAGCCTGCGCGACTCCGGTGTCGAGGTGCGCATCGGCCTGAAGGACGGGTCCAAGTCGCGCGCCAAGGCGGAGGAGGCGGGCCTGGCGGTCGGCACCCCGGCCGAGGTCGCCGAGTGGGCCGACGTCATCATGGTCCTCGCCCCCGACACCGCACAGGCGTCGATCTTCAAGAACGACATCGAGCCCAACCTGAAGGACGGCGACGCGTTGTTCTTCGGCCACGGCCTCAACATCCACTTCAAGCTGATCGAGGCGCCGGCAGGCGTCACCGTCGGCATGGTCGCGCCGAAGGGCCCCGGTCACCTCGTGCGTCGCCAGTTCGTCGACGGCAAGGGCGTTCCGGCCCTGATCGCCATCGACCAGGACCCGAAGGGTGAGGGCCAGGCGCTGGCACTGTCCTACGCGAAGGGCATCGGCGGTACCCGCGCCGGCGTCATCAAGACCACCTTCAAGGAAGAGACCGAGACCGACCTGTTCGGTGAGCAGGCCGTGCTCTGCGGTGGCACCGAGGAACTCGTCAAGACCGGTTTCGAGGTCATGGTCGAGGCGGGCTACGCGCCGGAGATGGCGTACTTCGAGGTGCTGCACGAGCTCAAGCTGATCGTCGACCTGATGTACGAGGGCGGCATCGCGCGCATGAACTACTCGGTGTCCGACACCGCCGAGTTCGGTGGCTACCTGTCGGGTCCGCGCGTCATCGACGCCGGCACCAAGGAGCGCATGAAGGAGATCCTCAAGGATATCCAGGACGGCACCTTCGTCAAGCGTCTCGTCGCGAACGTCGAGGGTGGCAACAAGGAGCTCGAGGGCCTGCGCAAGGCGAACGCCGAGCATCCGATCGAGGTCACCGGCAAGAAGCTGCGCGACCTGATGAGCTGGGTCGACCGCCCCATCACCGAGACCGCGTAGTCTCACCCGTTCCACCCCGGAGGCCCGGTACACCGCTCGGTGTGCCGGGCCTCCGGCATGCCCGGCCGGACACGCCGAGGCGACCGGATACCGGTGACACCGGGCGATGCGGACGATTCCGGACGATACTGGGCGAATGTCCGCACCGGCGCTGCTCGGACGCCTGCCCGGGGTCGTCACCGCGCGCGGATACCGGCGCGCGTGGTTGCGCCACGACCTCGTCGCGGGTCTCACGCTCAGTGCGCTGCTCGTGCCCACCGGTATGGGGTACGCGCAGGCGGCCGGTCTTCCTGCGCAGGCCGGGCTGTACGCGACGATCGTGCCGATGCTGGTCTACGCGTTCGTCGGGCCGTCCCGGATTCTCGTACTCGGACCGGACTCGGCGCTCGCACCGCTGATCGCCGCCGCCGTCGTTCCGCTCGCGGCGGGCGGCGACCCGCAGCGCGCGGTGGCACTCGCGGGTGCCCTCGCCGTGCTCGTCGGGCTGATCCTGCTGGTCGCGGGAGCACTGCGTCTCGGGTTCGTCACCGACCTGCTCTCCACCCCGATCCGGGTGGGGTTCCTCAATGCGATCGCCCTGATCGTGGTCGTCGGGCAACTCCCGCTGGTGTTCGGGACCAGCGCCGACGAATCCGGTGTCCTCCCCGAGTTCGTGGACGTCGTCGACGACGTGTTCGAGGACGGGCCGCACCTGCTCGCGATGTCGCTGGGGATCACGACGCTCGTCGTCATCGCCGTGTTCCGCAGGTTCGCACCGCGGTTCCCGGGGGTGCTCGTCGCCGTCGTCGGGGGGATCGCCGTCACGGCGGCGTCCGGCCTGCGGGACCGACTCGACACGGTCGGGGCACTGACACCGGGACTGCCGGCGCCCGCACTCCACGGGATCGACGCCACCGACGTCGGGGCTCTCGTCGGACCGGCCGTGGCCATCGCGGTGATCGCGTTCGCCGACACCGCCGTGCTGTCGCGCAGCCTCGCCGCACGCCGCGGTGAACACGTCGACGGTAGCGCGGAGATGCGGGCGCTGGGCGCGGTGAACGTCGCCGCGGGTGTCACCGGCGGATTCGCGGTGTGCGGCAGTGGTAGTCGCACACCCGTGGTCGAACAGTCCGGGGGCCGAACACAGTTGGCGGGCGTCGTCGCGGCGTCGACGGTCGTGCTGTTCCTGTGGGTGACCCCCGGGGTCACCGCCTATCTGCCGCAGGCGGTGCTCGGCGCCGTCGTCATCGCGGCCGCCGCGTCCCTGATCGACATCCGCGGTGTCGCGCATCTGTGGACCGTGAGCAGGCTCGAATTCGCGCTGTGCATCGCCGCGTTCGTCGGGGTCGCGTTCGCCGGTGTGCTGCGCGGTGTCCTCGTCGCGATCGGGCTGTCGTTGCTCGTGGTCGTCGTCCGTGCGTGGCAGCCGCATCGCACCGAACTCGTCGCGGTGTCGGGTGTAGCCGGCTACCACGACATCGAACGTCACCCCGACGGGAACCGCATCGACGGGCTGATCCTCGTACGGTTCGACGCCCCGTTGTTCTTCGCGAACGGTTCGATCCTCACCTCCTACGTGCGCGGACTCGTCGAACGGTCGTCGGCCCCGGTGGAGTGGGTGGTACTCGCCGCCGAACCCATCACCGACGTCGATTCCACCGCCGTCGACGATCTCGAAGAACTCGACGACTATCTCTCACGCAGGGACGTGCACCTCGTGTTCGCGGCGATGAAGGGACCGGTCAAGGACAAACTCCGGCGGATGGCGGAGTCGGATCGGTTCGACGACTCCCGGTTCCACCCGACCGTGCGGACGGCGGTCGTCGCGTTCCGGTACCGCAACGACCACGACGTCGACCGCAGGGTCGTGGATGCGCCGCCACCGGACATCGTCGACGGACGGGACCGGCGACCCGACGAGTCCGAATCGTGACCGATGATGCTGGTGTGGCACAACGATACGGGTGTGCACGGCCCCTACCGTGGGCGCCATGCCACGACACGCAAGTCTGCGCGGGAGTCTGGTCGCCGTGATCGCGACGGCACTCTGCACGGTCACCGGCGCGTTGCCCGCGGCCGCGCAGCCACCGCTTCCCGAGGTGCCGCTGCCCGGGCTCCCCGCCCTCGGCGACATCGACCCCGCCCCGCAGGCAGAGCTCTTCGGTGGTGGGCGGAACCTGTTCCCGGACAGGAGGTTCGTCGCCCTCTACGGGCATCCGTCCGGGCCCGCGCTCGGCGCGTTCGGCGAACAGGACACCGCGGCGTCGATCGCTCGCGTCCGTGACCTCGCTGCGCAATACCAGCAGTTCTCTGCCGAGCCGGTCCTGCCCGCGTTCGAGATCATCGCGACCGTCGCCTCGGCGGACCCGGGTACGGACGGTCGCTACACGCGCGTCACACCACCGGACGGGCTGCGCGCGGTCATCGACGAGGCGGAAGCAGCCGGGGTGTACGTCGTCCTCGACCTCCAGCCCGGACACGCGAGTTTCCCCGAGCAGGCCCGGATCTACGAGGAGTTCCTCGCTCGCCCCAACGTCGGTCTCGCCCTCGACCCGGAATGGCGCCTCGCCCCCGGCCAGCGGCACATGGTGCAGATCGGGTCCGTCGACGCCTCCGAGGTCAACGAGGTCATCACGTACCTGTCCGAGCTCGTGCAGCGGAACGCGCTGCCGCAGAAAATGTTGATCCTGCATCAGTTCCGCACCTCGATGATCACCTCGCGTGAGCTCGTCGACACGGGGCGGCCCGAGGTCGCGGTGGTGCTCCACGCGGACGGGCACGGTTCGGCCCCGCAGAAGTTCGACACGTGGAATGCGCTGCAGCAGGGGTTGCCCCCGCGAGTGCACATGGCGTGGAAGAACTTCTACGACGAGGACTCGCCGACGTTCACTCCCGCCGAGACCATGGCGATCGAACCACAGCCGGTCTTCGTCTCCTACCAGTGACCGCCGGGCGTCTCGTCGTGCCGTGAGCGGAGGCACGGGGTTACGTGTCGGTAGGTGATCCTCGGCCCGGGCGTCCCACGTCGGGACGCGGGGCACTAAACTGTGTGCGGTCGCGGCCGACCATGCCCCGATCCGGGTGCCCGAGCCGTCGACCGTCCGCCACAGATACGACACAGGGAGTTCGCACGTGAGCCAGAATGGCCGTCCAGTAGTCCTGATCGCCGACAAGCTTGCGCAGTCCACCGTCGATGCGCTCGGCGACGGCGTCGACGTCCGCTGGGTCGACGGCCCGGACCGTCCCGCTCTGCTGGCCGCAGTGCCCGAGGCGGACGCCCTGCTCGTGCGCTCGGCGACGACCGTCGACGCGGAGGTCCTGGCCGCCGCACCGCAGCTGAAGATCGTGGGTCGCGCGGGCGTCGGCCTCGACAACGTCGACATCGCCGCAGCCACCGAGCGCGGCGTCATGGTCGTCAACGCGCCGACCTCCAACATCCACTCGGCCGCCGAGCACGCCGTGGCGCTGCTGATGTCCGCTGCCCGCCAGGTGCCCGCCGCCGACCGCACGCTGCGCGAGCGCACCTGGAAGCGCTCGAGCTTCAACGGCACCGAGATCCTCGGCAAGACCGTCGGCGTCGTCGGCCTCGGCCGCATCGGTCAGCTGTTCGCGCAGCGTCTCGCCGCATTCGAGACGCACGTGATCGCCTACGACCCCTACCTGCCCGCCGCGCGCGCGGCGCAGCTCGGCATCGAACTCGTCGACATCGACGAACTCGTCGCGCGCGCCGACTTCATCTCGGTGCACCTGCCCAAGACCAAGGAGACGGCAGGCCTGATCAACGCCGAGCGCCTCGCCAAGGCCAAGGACGGCGTCATCATCGTCAACGCCGCGCGCGGTGGCCTGATCGACGAGACGGCCCTGCACGACGCGCTCGTCTCCGGCAAGGTCCGCGCTGCCGGCCTCGACGTGTTCAACACCGAACCGTGCACCGACTCGCCGCTGTTCGACCTCGACAACGTCGTCGTCACCCCGCACCTCGGTGCCTCCACCGCCGAGGCGCAGGACCGCGCGGGCACCGATGTCGCCAAGAGCGTGCTCCTCGCCCTCGCCGGCGAGTTCGTTCCCGACGCCGTCAACGTCTCCGGTGGCCCGGTCGGTGAAGAGGTCGCCCCGTGGCTCGAGCTGGTCCGCAAGCTCGGTCTGATCGCCGGCACCCTCTCGCCCGACGCCGTGCAGAACGTGCAGGTGGTCGCGAGTGGTGAGCTGTCCGCCGAGAACGTCGAGATCCTGGGTCTGGCAGCGTTGCGCGGCCTGTTCTCGGCGAGCAGCGACGAGCCCGTCACGTTCGTCAACGCCCCGCAGCTCGCGGAGCAGCGTGGCGTGACCGTCGAGGTCGAGTCGGTCAGCGAGGCGCAGACGCACCGCAGCGCCGTCGAGGTCCGTGCGGTCGCCGCCGACGGCGGTGTCACCACCGTCGCGGGCGCACTGACCGGTCTGCAGCAGATCGAGAAGATCGTCAGCATCAACGGCCGCAGCTTCGATCTGCGCGCCGAGGGCCACAACTTCGTCGTGCACTACGCGGATCGTCCGGGTGTGCTCGGCACCCTCGGCACTGTGCTCGGCAACGCGTCGATCGACATCCAGGCCGCGGCGCTGAGCCAGGACGTGGAGGGTACCGGCGCCACCGTGATCCTGCGCGTCGACCGTGTCGTCGGCGACGCCGAGGTCGCGCAGATCGTCGAGCAGCTCGACGCGCGTGTCGCGCAGGTCGACCTGTCCTGATCGTTCGTCGTCCCCGTTATACGCGTCGAGGTCCTCGCCCGCACCGAACTGCAGCGGATTGACGAAGATCGACACCA
>NZ_JAIYEP010000072.1 GCF_020515525.1 Rhodococcus yananensis | reverse complement strand
ACGCTCACCATGACGATGTCGCCGATGGCGCGGCGACTGAGTCTTTCGCCGGCCGTGGCGCGCACGCACAGCGCGACGGCCGTGACCGGAATCCGCAGCGCCGCAGCGCGAATGTCGGCGGCTGCGGTCAGCGCACCGGTGACGAAGATGACGACGGATGCTCCGGGCGTTGCGACGTTGACCTCCCGGCCGAGCCCCCCGATTCCGGTCTTCGAGGGCGCGAGTTCGATGCCCGACAGCCCGTCCAGCAGGCGGGTGGCGGTCGCGGCTGCGATCGTCTCACCCGGCACGAGGACGCTCACGGCCTTGCCGTCGCGTAGGGCGGTGAGTGCGATCGATCCGGCGATCGAAACAGCGAGTTCGAACTCGTCTTCGTCGGCGTAATCGTCAGTGTTCGTCGACAGTGCGATCACGAGGTGCGAGCGCCGGGTTTGCTCAAATTGACGAATCATGAGGTTCTGGGTCCGTGCGGTGGACTTCCAGTGCACATGGCGCAGGTCATCGCCGGGCGAGTACTCCCGCAGGGCGTGGAACGATACGTCGTCGTCGGCGAGGTCCCGGGTCGGGAGTCCTTCGAGATCACGCATCAGCCCGGTTGTCTCGCTGGCGAGCCGCACGACTCGCGGGTGCACGTAGAGCTCGGACGGCTCGGTCCATCGCACTTCTCGGCGCAGCACGCCGAGCGGATCTGTGCGGATCGAGGTCACGGGGCCGAGGATCAGCACGGCTCGGCGCTGGGTGGGGATGGTGAACAGTTCGTCGTGCTCTTCTCCGGCGCCCAGCCGCGGCACGCGGAACTCTGCGCGCGCCGAGCCAACGGGGAGTTCGATGCGCGCGCCAGGCGCTGAGCGATTCGCGGTGTTGCGGACCACGACGCGGCCGACGGCGGGTTCGCCGACGGTCACGCGGGCCGAGGCGAGCTCGACGGCGACGGCGTACTGTGTGCGTCCGAGCACGAACGGAATCGCGAAGGCGATGACCAGCACCGCAATGATCGCAACGGCGTAGAGCTCAGCCCAATCGAAGGTGGCAGCGAGAGCCAGGGCGACCGCACCGGCGAGAAGGATTCCCCAGCCCAGGGGCGTGACGATGCGCAGCGACTGCCCGATGCGCCCGAAGATGGCGCCGACGCCGTTCCAGGGCCGGTGGTGCGCCGCGGCGACACCCGGGCCCCGTCACACGAACGCGGCCCCGCGCGGCCGACCCGCGGTGCCGTCGTGGTTTCCGACGGTCCCCGTCGCGGCACCGCGACGCGCCGGGTCGAGGTGCCTCAGGATCTCTGCCGCGGCGGCCTGCGCCGCCGACAACAACCGGCGGTCGCCGACCCGAGCTGTCGGGCCGAACACCGACAGCGCGGCCGCCTCCGACTCCCCGATCCTCCCGATGGGCACGGCCACACAGCCGAATCCCTTCATGCACCGCTCCATGTCGGCGACCATCCGCAGTTCCCGCGCCCGCACCACATCCGGCGAATCGCTCGGCGACACGCTCTCGACCGACAACAACGCCTTCCCGATCGTCGACGTCGACAGCGGGAGACGGTCACCGATCCGTGAGCGCACGTGCGGTGCGCTCTCCCCGCCGACCTTGTCCAGATAGACGGCGTCGGCGCCGTCCCGGATCCCGAGGTGGACGACGCACCCGCTGAGGCGGTGCAGCCGCTGCAGGGTGGGTAGCGCCGCGCGACGCAGCACGTTCTGTCGCGCCGCGGCGGCACCGAGTTCGATCATGCGCGCGCCCAGGCGATAATCCATGCCGTCGCGATGCACCCAGCGCAGCGCCACGAGTTGCTCCAGCACCCGGTGCACGGACGTGCGCGGAAGCCCGGTCGCGGCCACGACCTGCGACAGATTCATGTGGTCGGTCCCCGTGAACGCGTCGAGGATCACCGCGGCACGCTGCAGAGTTCCGGTCGGCCCTTCCATCGCTCTCCCTTCCTTCCCCGCGGACATGGGTAACACGCCGGGTGTGCTCGTGTACGGGTTCTTCCACCTACCGGAATCGACCGTTCCGCGGTGCGCCGGGGCTCCGCTGTAATCCGAGTCATGCCTGATCCTCTGTGCATGAACCCGGGAGCGCTGCTCGCGGGCCGCCGCGCCGTGGTCACGGGAGGTGCCGCCGGCATCGGAGCCGCCGTCGCACGCTCGTTCGCCGCGCACGGCGCCGCCGTGCTCGTCGCCGATGTGGATCCGCCGGGGGATCTCGACGTCGATCCCGCGGCGGGTGGCGCGATCGACTCGATCGTGTGGGACGTGCGCGACACACCGTGCCCCGCAGCCGTCGTCGATCACCGCCCCGACGTGCTCGTCAACAACGTCGGACACTTCATCCGACCGCCGCGGACCTTCGATGCCGACGACCCCGCCGTGTGGGACGACCTGCACGACGTCAACTTCGCGCACGCCATGCGGCTCACCCACGCGGTCCTGCCCGGCATGACCGAGCGTGGACGCGGATCCATCGTCAACATCACCACCGTCGAAGCGCACCGCGCGATCCCCGGCCACACCGTGTACTCCGCGTACAAGGCGGCGCTCACCCAGTTCACGCGGTCGCTCGCCGCGGAAGTGGGCCCCGCCGGGATCCGGGTCAATGCCGTGGCCCCCGATCTCGTCGAGACCGTCCAGGTGCCCTACGGGAAGTTGGTCGCCGAACAGGATCGCGCGTTGTGGCCGTCGTGGTCGCCGCTCGGTGGTCCCGGACGACCCGAGGACGTCGCCGGCGCAGTGCTGTTCCTCGCGTCCGACCTCTCACGTTTCGTCACGGGCGGCACCGTGCACGTCGACGGCGGCACGCATTCGTCGGGCGGGTGGGTGCCGCGCCGCGACGGCGGGTGGACCAATCGCCCCCGCAATCCCTGACGCACACGGAAAGGCTCCCCATGAAGATCCTGCTCATCGGTGGAACAGGGATGATCGGCACGCACGCCGCCCTGACCCTGCGCGATCACGGTGACGACGTCACCCTTGCCGGTCGCGGGCCGGTCGCCGACGACTGCCCGGTCGCCGACTTCCCGTTCGTCGTCGGTGACTACACGGTGCCGTCGTTCACCCGCGACGAACTGGCCGGCTTCGACGCCGTCGTCTTCGCTGCCGGACAGGATCCGCGCCACATGGGTACCGACGACGATGCCCGCGTGTTCTGGGAGACCACGCAGACCGTCGGGGTTCCGCGTTTCGCGCAGCGCGTCAAGGAATCCGGTGTGGGCCGTTTCGTGCAGGTGGGCAGCTATTACCACCAGGTGCGCCCGGACATCGCCGAGACCGACCCGTACGTCGCCGCTCGCAAGGCCGCCGACGAGGGTGCCCGCGCGCTCGCCGACGACGAGTTCTCGGTGTGCACCCTCAACCCGCCGTCGATTCTCGGTGTCGTCCCCGGCGTCTCCGCCCGCCGCTACCGAACGATGGTGTCGTGGGCAGCCGGAAACCAGCCGCAGATACCCGATTTCGCCCCACCCGGCGGAACCAACTACATGTCGGCGCGGTCGCTTGCGCAGGCGATCCGCGGTGCCGTCCACCACGGGGAATCCGGCAGGGCCTACCTGGTCGGTGACGAGAACCTCGAATACCGCGCGTTCTTCCAGATGATGGTCGACGCTGCCGGTGGTGGCCGCGAGATCACGGTGAAGGACGAACCCCATCCGCTCCTGCCGGATGCCGCGATCGTGCAGGGCCGCGGGAACACCCTGTCCTATGAACCGGATTCGGCCGAGACCGCCGTCCTCGGTTACGACCGCGGGGACTGTGCCCGCGCCGTCGCGGCGATGGTGGACGCCGTTGCAGCAGCACACCCGGAGATCCGCGGCGGCTAGCGTTCCGTGGTCCCGAGCGGGTGTGCCCACGTCCGGTGGTCCCGAGCGGGTGTGCCCACGTCCGGTGGTCCCGAGCGAATGTACCCCTTGCTCTATTGATCGCAGCGAACGATACATTCGCTCACCCGTGGATCGGGAGATTCGCGAAAAGTGGTTCGACAACTGAAGATTCCGGCCAGGCGCACACCCGACGGGGCGTGCGCCCGGTCGGCGTTCCCTCGCCACCCGTCAATCGTGACGTTCCGTCGTCGAATTCGTTCGCCCGCTTGCGCATCGGGTGGTTTGTGCTGTTATGGTCGTCACAGTGAGCGGGATCGTGGAACTCTTCCCGCCACTTCACTTTCGAGCACACCGCGACGACGATCCGGTTCGGCAGCGTGGCCGGCCGGCCGTCGGGTCGGTTGTGTGATCGGCCGACTTCCCAAGTGGGATACGCAACCTCGCGTGCCGTCGGCCGTCGTGGATATCCGGGAGGACACAGGATGAAACACACATGGGTCCGCGGTATGCGGACGATCGCTGTCGCAGCTTCGGTTTCCGCTGTTCTGGCGGCCTGTGGCGGCGGTGGAACCTCCTCGACGACGGCGGGCGGCCCGACCGGTGAGCTCGATCGCGCCGCGGTCCTGCGGGTGACGGCCAGCGCACCCACCCGCAATCTCGATCCCTACCTGCAGACCAGCTACGGCGGCTGGGGTTACATGACGCCCGTCTTCGACCGGCTCACCGTCGTCGACGGTGACGGAATGCTGCAACCCGCGCTGGCCGAATCGTGGGCGTTCGCGCCGGACGGCACGTATCTCGAGCTGAAGCTCCGCAGCGACGTCACCTTCCACGACGGAACCCCCTTCGACGCCGCGGCCGTCGCCGCGAACATCGAGCGTGGAAAGACGATGGAGGGCAGCACGGTCGTGGCGGCCCTCGAGGACATCACCGCGGTCGAGATCGTCGACCCACACACGGTCCGCCTGATGCTGGCACCGGGAACCGGTGTGGAGCTTCCGAGCGTGTTCACCACGAACGTCGGGATGATGGTCAGCCCCAAGGCGATCGAATCCGGAGCGGATCTGCGCAACGATCCCGGTGACGCCGGGTCGGGTGCCTTCGTCGTCGCCTCCTACGTTCCGGAGGAATCCCTCACGCTCACCCGCACCGACGGCACGAACTGGGATCCGGAGGCGGGTAAGGTCGCCTCGATCGAATTCCAGGCGATCCCCGACGCCAGCACCCGCCTCAACGGCGTCAAGACGGGCGCCACCGACCTGACGTGGGTCAGCTCCGCCAACGAGGTCGTCGAAGCACAGTCGCTCGGCGCCGACGGCACGCTCGACGTCGACGAGGTCAAGTTCCGGAACGTGCTCGGCCTGTTCATGCGGGCCGAAGGCGACCTCGCGAACCCCGAGGCACGGCAGGCCGTGGCGACCGCCATCGACCCGGACGCGATCAACGCCCTGTTCTCGGGCACGTGCACCCCGCACCGACAGGTGTATCCGGACGGAAGCTGGTCGGTCGACGAGTCGTACGTATACCCGTACGCCTACGACGAAGAGAAGGCCCGCGGTCTCGCAGACGCCGCCGGTGGCCCGACGATCACATTGACGTTCGCCGCCGGCACCAACACCGAGAAGTCCGCGAACGTCATCCAGGCGCAGCTCACGGCCGCCGGAATCACCGCCGAACTGAATCCGGTCCCGAACACCCAGAACGAACCCCGCTACATCGCCGGAGACTTCCAGTCGATGGTGTCGAACAGCCTCAGCCCGAAGGTGGATCCGGCCGAGACCGTCGACCAGTTCGTCACCGGAGCATACGACTTCGCCAACGACAATCCGCAGATCGCCGAACTGGCCGAGCAGGCGGCCGATCCGTCCCTGAGCCAGGACGAGCGTGCCCCGCTGTACCAGCAGATCTGGGACCTGACGCTGCAGGAAGCGATGTTCGTACCGATCTGCAACCAGACCAACGCGTCCGTCTCCGACGGCACCGTCGCCGGACTCGACGACATGCCGTGGGTGGATCTGGGCATCTTCGACGTGCGCCATGTCGGAATCGTCGGCTGACCGACCCGTCGACTCGAAGGGAGGCAGACGATGCTCCTGTACGCCGGACGACGACTGCTCGCCGCGATCCCGCTGTTGCTGATCGTTCCACTGCTGATATTCCTGTTGATCGATCTCGCCCCGGGTGACCCAGCGGTGATCCTCGCGGGGGAGAACCCCACGCCGGAGCGGCTCGACGAACTCCGCGCGACGCTGATGCTCGACCAGAACGTGTTCGTCCGCTACCTGGATTGGCTGGGTGGTGTGGCACGCGGCGACCTCGGGGTGTCGCTGCTGTCCGACCAGACCGTGAGCGATCTACTGCTGCGTCGGATGGCGACGACGCTGTCGCTGGTGGTGTTCGCGATGGTCCTCGCCGTGATCATCGGCGTGGTGCTCGGGGTCCTCGCCTCGCTGCGACCCGGTGGCGTCCTCGACCGTGTCATCAATGTCGTCGCGTCCGTCGCGATCGCGATCCCCGCGTTCTGGTTCGGTCTGGTCCTCGTGTCGCTGTTCGCGGTGTCGAACCAGATCTTCCCGGCGTTCGGGTATGCGCCGCTGTCCGACGGTGTGGTGCCGTGGTTCCAGCATCTGGTGCTACCGGGTGTCGCGTTGGCGCTGCTGCCGGCGGCGGAGGTGACGGTGCAGTTGCGCTCCGCGCTCGGCCAGGTGATGGCCGGCGACTACGTTCTCAACGCGAAGGCACGCGGGTTGTCGACGGCGAGCGTCGTCCTCAAGCACGCACTGAAGAACGCGTGCATCCCGGTGGTGACGGTCCTCGGATTCCGTGTCGCGGAGGTGCTCGGCGGTGCGGTCACCATCGAGATCATCTACAGCATGCCCGGAATGGGCAGTCTGGCGGTCAACAGCGTGCAGAACCACGACGTACCCGTCCTGCTCGGTTTCGTGTTGTTCACGACGTGCGTGGTGGTGCTCGTCAACCTGCTCGTCGACATCTCGTACGGATACTTCAACCCGAAGGTGCGCGCATGACCACGACACTCGCGAACACCGTGAAACCGTCCGATGCGACACCGGGTGTCGCGCACCGTGCCGTCGTGTTCGCCAGGAAACGGCCCGCGACCGTGGTTGCGGGAGCCTTCGTCCTGCTGCTCGTCGTCACCGCGATCTTCGCGCCTGTCCTCGCGCCGTACGATCCGTATGCCCAGGAGGTCGTCAACCGGCTGCAACCGCCGTCGGCCGCGCATCTGCTCGGAACCGACGACTACGGTCGGGACGTGTTGAGCCGTCTGATCTTCGGAACGAGGATCTCACTGCAGGCATCATTGCAGGCGGTTACCTTGGCGCTGGTCCTGGGACTGCCGTTGGGTGTGATCGCCGGATACCGCGGCGGCTGGGTCGACACCGCGCTCACCCGCCTGATGGACGCATTGATGAGCGCTCCGTCGCTGGTCCTCGCGATCACCATCGTCGCGGTTCTCGGATCTGGCATCACCAACGCGATGCTCGCCGTGGGGCTGGTCATGGCACCCCGCTTCTATCGGGTGGCGCGGGCGTCGACGATGGACGTGCGCGGCGACACCTACATCGAAGCGTCGGTTGCACTGGGATGCAGCACGTTCCGGACCATCGGACGGCACATTCTGCCGAACGTGATGCCCCCGATCGTGTTGGTGATCTCGGTGTCGCTCGGTACCGCCGTCGCCGCGGAGGCAAGCCTGAGTTTCCTCGGGTTGGGTGCGGCGCCGCCCGCCGCGAGTTGGGGGGCGATGCTCAGCACCGCGGCATCGAACATGGCACTCGCCCCGTATCTGGTGTGGCCGCCAGGGGTGATGATCTTCCTGACCGTCCTCGCCTTCACCTACCTCGGCGACGGTGTGCGCCGCGCCCTGACGAGGAGTCGCAATGCCGGCAACTGACACCTTGATCCGCCTCGACAAGACGCCCGACGAGGCAGCGACACCGCTGATGCGGGTACGCGACCTGACCGTCGAGTTCCGCTCCGGTCGCAAGAACTGGGTGACGGCCGTCCAGAACGTGTCGTTCGACGTCGCCGCCGGCGAATCCGTCGCGCTGGTCGGCGAATCCGGATCCGGCAAGACCGTGTCGTCGCTCGCGGTGATGGGACTGACCGGCGACACGGGCGGTCGCATCTCGCGGGGCAGCGTCGAATTCGACGGTCGCGATCTCGTGTCGGCGCCGCCGTCCGACTGGCGGGCGTTACGCGGCACCGGGATGGGCATGATCTTCCAGCAGCCCATCCGCAGCCTCAACCCCGCGTACACGGTGGGTGATCAGATCGCCGAATCCGTCCGCCGGCACCTCGGTCTCGACCGTAGGGCCGCGATGGCCCGGGCCGTGGAGATGCTCGACATGGTGCAGATCCCGCGGGCTGCGGACCGGGTGAAGGAGTATCCGCACGCGTTCAGCGGCGGCATGTGCCAGCGGGTGATGATCGCGATGGTGATGGCGTGCAATCCGCGACTGCTCATCGCGGATGAGCCCACCACCGCATTGGATGTGACGGTGCAGGCGACCATCCTGCAACTGTTGCGTGACCTGCAGGAACAAACCGGTGTCGCGTTGTTGTTCGTGACGCACGACCTCGGGGTTGTCGCGGAACTGTGCGAGCGGGTCGTCGTCATGTACGCCGGGGAGGTCATCGAGGACGGGCCGGTGAACGACGTGTTCTTCGCCCCGCACCACCCGTACACGTCGGGGCTGCTCGAGTCCATCCCGCGACCCGGCGCCACGGGCGGTCGCCGGCTCACCGCGATCCCCGGCCGTATTCCGGCGGCGGGGGAGTGGCCGGCGGGTTGCCACTTCCACGACCGCTGCGGTCACGCCGTGGCGGGCCTGTGCGACGGCACCCATCCGCCGTTGGAGCCGACCACCACCGGTCGCGCGGCCCGCTGTCTGCGTGTCGCGGACCTCGACCTGCGAGGAGTGACCGCATGAGCCTGCTCGATGTCCGGAATCTCACGAAATCCTTTGCGACCGGCCGTGACCTGCTGGGGCGACGCACGGGTTGGACCCACGCCGTCAAGGATGTCTCGTTCACTCTCGACCCGGGTGAATGCCTCGCCGTGGTCGGCGAATCGGGTGCGGGCAAGTCGACTGTCGGGCGGATGGTGCTTCGTTTGATCGAACCTGATTCGGGCAGTGTCGAATTCGAGAGTGAGGACGTTCTCGCCGCGTCATCGGGGCGAATGCGGGGGTTGCGACGTGGCATGCAGATGATCTTCCAGGATCCGCACAGCTCGTTGGACCCGCGGATGACCGTGCACGATGCGGTGATCGAACCGCTCGTCGTGCACACCGATATCGATCGCGATACCCGACGTCGGCGAGCCCGGGAACTCCTCGACAAGGTCGGCATCGGGTCGCGGTACCTGGGCAGGTATCCCGCGGAACTGTCGGGCGGGCAGTTGCAGCGCGTCGCGATCGCCCGGGCTCTCACTCTCGAGCCCAAACTGATCGTGTGCGACGAACCCGTTGCTGCGCTGGATGTGTCGGTTCGCGCCCAGGTGCTCAACCTGCTGCGTGATCTGCAGGAGGAACTGGGCCTGGCCTACCTTTTCGTGTGCCACGATCTCGCACTGATCGAGGTCATCGCCGATCGTGTTCTGGTGATGCGGTCGGGTGAGGTCGTCGAATCGGGCACCGTGGAGCAGATCTACCGTGATCCCGCGCAGGAGTACACGCGCCGACTGCTCGACGCGATCCCGGTGCCCGTCCCCCGCACGGCGCGGGTGGTGTGAACGAAGTCTCCCGCGCCGGTGAGCGAATGTATCGTTTGCTCGATTCAATCGAGCAAACGATACATTCGCTCAGTCCGCCGGAGGCGGAACTGAATTCGGCGGCCGGCCGAGGGTGGGCGGGGTGTCAGGGAAGCGGCGGCAGGGTGACGACCTGACCGGCGTAGGCGAGGCCCGCACCGAATCCGACGAGGAGGGCGGTGTCGCCCGGCTTCGCCGCACCGGACCGGAGGATCTGTTCCATCGCCATGGGAATGGAGGCGGCGCTGGTGTTTCCGGTTTCGGCGATGTCGCGGGCGACCGCGACGGAGTCGGGCAGCGACAGGGCGCGTACGAGGGCGTCGGTGATGCGGCTGTTGGCCTGGTGGGGGACGAAGGCGTCGAGGTCGTCGACTGTGACGCCGGCCTTGTCCAACGCCCCGCGACACGCCTTCTCGAGGAAGGTGACGGCCCAGCGGAACACGGCGGCGCCGTTCATGCGGATGTAGGGGCGTTCGGGTGCGGTGCCGCTGCCCGCGGCTTCGGCGACCTCCGCGAAGAACGTCTTGAAGTCCTTGTCCTGTTTGATGGCTGCGGTCTGGGTGCCGTCCGATCCCCACGCGACCGGCCCGATGCCTTCGGTGTCGGACGGGCCCACGACGACGGCTCCGGCGCCGTCGGCGAAGATGAATGCGCAGGTGCGGTCGGTGGGGTCGAGCAGGTCCGACAGTCGCTCGACGCCGATGACCAGCACGTGGCGGGCCTGGCCGGAGCGGACGAGTCCGGCGGCGTTGCCGAGGGCGTAGCAGAAGCCGGCGCATCCGGCGGAGACGTCGAACGCCGCGGTGTCGTGCATGCCGAGTTCCGATGCCACGACCGCTCCGGCCGACGGTCCGAGCACCATCTGCGACGACGTCGCCAGGACGACCGCGTCGATGCGTTCGGCGTCGATGCCCGCGGCGGCCAGTGCGTCGCGGGCGGCGGCCACGCTCATCGAGACGATCGTTTCGTCGTCCTGCGCCCAGCGCCGGGAGGTGATGCCGGAGCGGGTGCGGATCCATTCGTCGGACGAGTCGATGAGGTCGACGATCTCCGCGTTGGGTACGACGCGGCGCGGCCGGTACGCGCCGATTCCGAGGATGGCGGCGTGGGAGGTGGTGGCTGCGGTGGCGATGGCGGGCATGGTGATCCTCTCCGTGTGAACCGATCGGTTCACGTCGTGCGTACCAGCTAACATGAACCGATCGGTTCACACAAGCTCGGAAGGGGCTCGGATTGACCACGCCCAGGCCACGCGCCCGGCTGCTCGCGAACACCATCTCGATGGTCCAGGAGGTCGGTGTCCACGCCGCCGGCCTCGCTGAACTGCTCAAACGCAGCAACACCTCGCGTAACTCGCTGTATCACCATTTCCCCGGCGGCAAGGGTGAACTCGTCGAGACGGCCACCCGCATCGTGACGAGACTGGTCTCCTCCCACCTCACCGCGACCGTCGAGCGTCTCCCCACGGCCCCGTCCGCCGCGCAGTGGCTCGACGACCTGTTCGCGTTCTGGCGCGAACCCCTCGAGTCCGGCGACCACCGGCTCGGATCGTTCATGATGGCTGCCGCGCTCGACGAGGAGAACCCGCCGGTGCGGGCCGCGTCCGGGCAGGCGTTCGCCGCGTGGGCCACGGTCCTCGCCGACGGTCTCGCCGCCGCCGGGTTCGCCCGGGCCGACGCCCGCGCGACGGCGGGCCTGCTGCTGTCGGTGATCGAGGGGGCCATCGTGCAGAGCAGGGCGTTGCAGAGCACCGCACCGTTCACCGACGCCCGGGACGTCCTCACCCCGGTGCTGGAACGTCACCTCACCGCGGCGAGGTGACCGTCCCGCACCGCGCCTCACCCCCGGCGTGAGGTTTCCAACCGCCACCCCGATGCGGCGTCACGTTCCCGCCAGAACTCCGCGAACCGGCCCCCGGCGGCGAGCAGCGCGTCGACGGTGCCGTCCTCGACGATCCGGCCGCCCTCGAGGAACACCACCCGATCGGCGGCGCGAATGCTCGCGAGCCGATGCGCGACGATCACCCGGGTGCGCGGCGTCGGATCGGCGGTGAGCGCCTGCACCACCGCGGTTTCGTTCTCGGTGTCCAGGGCGCTGGTGGCCTCGTCGACGAGCAGCAGCGGCGCCGGCTTCACCAACGCCCGCGCGATCGACACGCGCTGACGCTCCCCACCGGAGAGCGCGCCACCGGCCTCGCCCACCCGGGTGTCCCACCCGTCGGGTGCGTGGGCGACGACCTCGTCGACCTGCGCCGGCGACGCCGCCGCCGCGAACGCGTCGTCGTCGGCGTCCGGGTGGCCGACGAGGATGTTCTCGCGGATCGTGCCGTCGAACAGGTACGGATGCTGGAACACCACCGCGACCAGCGCCTGCCGCGAGAGCGGGTCGAGTTCGGCGGCGTCCACCCCGTCGACGAGCACCTGCCCGCTCTGCGGTGCGTGCAGCCCCGCCAGCACCGCGAGCACCGTGCTCTTGCCCGATCCGGACGGGCCGACTATCGCGGTGGTGGTGCCGGGCTCGAACGTCAGGTCCACGCCGTCGAGGACCGGGGTGTCGTCGCCGTACCGGAACCGGACGTCCCGCAGTTCGATCCGGGGTGCCCGACCGGTGATCGTGCAGGTGCCGTCGTTCGGGACGGTGGGGGCGCCGAGCACCGCGCCGATGCGGCGCAGTGTGATGAGCGACGTCTCCACACCGGCGGTGAGGTCGCCGAGTGTGACGAACGGGTCGAGGTAACGCACGACCACGACGATCGCGGCGATCGCCTCGGCGGCACCGAGATCTCCGCGCACGGTCAAGGCGGTCACGGCCCCGGCGAGGAGCACCAGCGCGACCTGGGTGGCGAGACCGAACAGCACCTGACCGGGCACCTGCATCAGCAGCAGCCGCATCGTCGCCGAATGCTGCTTCTCCAGCGCATCACCGACGTGGCTGCGGGCCGGTTCCACACGCCGCGCGGCACGCAACGCCGACTGGGTGCGGGCAAATTCGACGAGTCGTTCGGTGAGCGCGGAGTTCGATTCGGCCGCGACATGATCGGCGTTGCGACCGAGCCGCGCGGCCCCGAGGAAGGTGCCGAGCAGGAGCGGCACGCCGGCGAGGGCGGCGACACCGAGCAGCCAGTGCACGGGGAACAGGGCGAACGCGATCGCGATGGGCAGCAGCACCGCCCCGATGATCGGGGTCACCAGGTTCACGATGAGGCCTACGAGATCGGGGCCGGTCGCGGCGATCGCCTGACGGGTGGTGGCGGTGTTCTCACCGGTGAACCAGGCCAACCGGATCCGTGCGGTGCGTTGCGCCACGTCGTCCTGTGCGTGCGACAGCAACCCGAATCCGAGGCCGAATCCGAGCCGCGACACGACGGTGTCGACGACCCACCCGGCGACGGTGACGACCACCAGCGCACCGAGCCACGGCCACGCCTCCGACGGTACCGATCCGAACAGTGCCCCGACCAGCGGGATGAGCAGGACGACGCCGACCGCGCGGAGCACGACGCCGACGACGGTCAGGCACAGGTGGGTGACGACGGTGCGCCGACTTCCCGGGGGCAGCAGCGCGAGGACGGTTCGGATCATCGGGCCGGCTCCTGATCTGCGGTGGTGGCGAACGCGCCGGCGTCCCACATCTTCCGGTAGCGGCCACCGGCGGTGAGCAGCTCGTCGTGGGTGCCGGATTCGGCGATGCGGCCGTGGTCGAGGACGACGATGCGATCGACGTCGACGACGGTGTGCAACCGGTGCGCGATCACGAGGACGGTGCGGTCGGCGGTGAGGCGACTCAGTGCCTGTTGCACGTGGTACTCGGATTCGGGGTCGGCGAACGCGGTGGCTTCGTCGAGGACGAGGATCGGGGTGTCGGCGAGGATCGCGCGGGCGATCGTGACACGTTGCCGTTCACCCCCGGACAGTGCGGGGTTCGCGTCGAGGACGGTGTCGTAGCCGTGCGGCAGCGCGAGGATCCTGTCGTGGATGGCGGCGGCGCGCGCGGCGGCCTCGACCTGTTCGTCGGTGGCGTCGGGCACGGCGAGCGCGATGTTCTCCCGCACCGTGCCCTGCACGAGTTGCGTGTCCTGGAAGACGAATCCGACGCTCCGGTACAGTTCGTCGGCCGTCATCTCGCGGAGGTCGCGGTCGTCGATGCGGATCGCGCCGTCGTCGACGTCGTGGAATCGGGCGAGCAGCGCCGCGAGGGTGGATTTGCCGGAACCGGACGGTCCGACGAGCGCGGTCACGGTGCCGGGGGCGAGAGTGAGGGACACGTCGTCGATCACGGGGACGCCGGGCCGATACGAGAAGCGCACGTGTTCGAATCGGACCCGGCCGGCACCGGACGCGGGCGCGGCTGCGGTGGCGGCGCGGGTGTCGAGTTCGGGTTCGTCGAGCACCACACCGATGCGGCGGGCGGCGAGCATGCCGTCGCGCAACCCGGACAGTCCGTATCCGATGCCGAGGAGCCGGGCCCCGAAGGTGGTGCCGAGGAACAGGAACGGCAGCAGTGTGGTCGGTTCCATGCTTCCGCCGGTGATGAGGGCGGTGCCCACCACCATGATCAGCAGCAGGAAGGTGGCGGGGCGGGTGGCGAGGTCCATCATGGATTTCTTGCCGCTGAACGGCCGCTGCCAGCCGTCGAGGAAGGCGATGTACTCGTGCAGGCGTGCCCGGAAGGTGGATGCGGCTGCACCACCGAACACCCGGACGACGGGTTGGCCGTCGAGGTACGCGCCGGCCTCGGAGTTCATGCGTTCGGCCCAGCGCATGGCCTGCGCGGTCTTCGCGCCGGATTGGCTGAGCATCACCATCATCGTCACGAGGTACACGAGGATCGGCACGAGCAGGACGAGGGCGAGCCGCCAGTCCACGGCGAACAGGTAGACCAGTACCGCGACCGGCGCGACGACCGCGGCGACGGCATCGGTCACCGCGTGGGTCACCAGGTAGTGCAGCGACAGCGTGTCGTCCTGCACGACGCGTTTGACCTGCGCCGAATCACGCGCCGTGAACCAGCCGAGGGGTAGTTTCGCGAGTTTCCCGAGAAGCTGTGTGCGCAGGCCACGTTCGAATCGTGCGTCGACGGCGTGCAACCACAACGTCAGCGCGGCGGCGAGCAGTGTTCCGGCGCCCATCAATCCGACGGCCCACAGCCCGATGGTCCACAGTCGGGATTCGGGGGCGCCGTCGAGGATGCGCCGGGCCAGTTCGGTGAGCAGCACGAACGGGGCGAGTTGGATCAGGGTGACGAGCGCCTGCACGACGCCGGCGGCCACGAGGGTGCGTTTGAGGGGTGCGATGAGCCGCTTCGCGGCCTGCGCCTGCCACGACCCGCGCGCGGGTTCCGGTGCGGGGGCGTCGTGTGCGGGTGCGTCGTGTGCGGGTGCGTCGTTCGCGATCGCCGGTTCGGTGCTGTCGCCGTCCGCGGCCGCGACGGTCGGGGACGGGGCGGGTTCGGCTGCGGCCTCGTCGCCGGTGGAGCGCAGTTTGCCCATGGCGCGTCCGGCGGACCAGTAGGCCTGCTGGTGCACCTCGGACTTGGGGAATCCGAAGTCGTCGCGCAATCGGGCTCGCACGTGTTTGAGGGTGCCCTGTTCGGTTCCGACCCAGGCGTTCCAGTTCGACCAGTCGCGGGTTTCGAGGGCGGCGGCCAGCGACGTGGCGCCGCGTCGCGGCACCCAGTGGACGCGCATGAGCGGATGTTCGGGGAAGGGGATGAGCAGGTCGGCGTCGTCGTGCTGTTCGAGGTACACCTCGACGGTGATGTCGCGGGGCAGCGCATGGATGATCGTGGTGATCGCGGGGATCGACGCGGAGTCCCCGATCAGCAGGTAGCCGGCGGGGAGTTCGTCGGCCACTTCGAACGGTTTCGATCCGAACGAGGTGACGCACACCCGGTCGCCGGGGGCGGCGTGTTGCGCCCACATGGAGGCCGGCCCCGCGGGTTCGTGCAGCACGAAGTCGACGGCGAAGGTGCCCGCCTCGACGTCGGCCTCGGAGAAGGTGTATCCGCGTTGATGTTCGGTGTCGAGGCCGTCCGGGTCGGGGAACCAGAACCGCAGCCACGCGCTCGGGCCGGGGTCGGCGTCGTCGAACAGGGTCGGTGACGTCATGCGGACGCGCAGGAAGTTCGGTGCCAGCAGTTCGGTGCCGGTCACTTCGGCGTCGTGGTCGCGGGCACCGAACCCGCGCAGCACGGCGCCGGAGAATCCACGTTTGGCCATCAGGCCCCCATTCCGGTCGCCGCCAGGTCGGCGATGACCTCGTCCAGTGGTCGGCCCGGCGGGGCGACCGATATGAGACCTCGAATTGATGCTGTGAGAATGAGTTTCATGTACTCGGTGTGCTCGAGGGCGGGGAGATCGCGGTGCGCCTCGCCCAGGTGTGCGTCGGCGCCCAGCTCGTCGGTGACGTCGCGCCGCTGATCGTCGAGGCCGTCGGCGCGGTCGCGCTGGGCCTGTTCGGCGACCGCGTAGTTGATCGACATCCCGGCGACGGCGCTGGCGAGTGCGACGGCGACGTCGGGGGTGTATCCGAACGGGAGCAGGTCGTCGACGGATCGGACCATGAGGCGGCGACCCGCGTCGCCGCGCGGGAACAGGGTCTGCATGTAGGTGCCGAGACCGGGGTGGGCGAGCACGTGGTCGCGGATCTGCAGCCCGAACGACAGCAGGTGCCGTTCGAGGTCGTGCGTCGGGTCGGTATGGAGTTCGAGGTCGGCGAGGAGGCTTTCGCCGACGACGCGTTCGAGCCCCCATCGGCCGTCGACGTGCCGGTACAGGGCCGTCGCGGATACCCCGAGTTCCGCGGCGACCGCGTTCAGGCTCAGTCGCGCCATGCCGAGGTCGCGGCCCGCGCGCACGATGTCGTCGAGCTCGATCCGGCGTGCCCGCCCGCGCAGTCCCACCACCGGCACACAACCCTACTTTCAAGTAAGTTAAACCCCATAACTTAGGGGAGTCTAAGCTGTGTTGGTCGTGTGCGGCAAGAGCGTGCCGAGCTCGTCGCAGAACAACGCCGACGGGTGATCCGCGCGCGAAATTTCCCGCGCGGATCACCATCGAGCGCGCTTCTGTGGCGAAGGCGGCGTACGTATCGACCGTGGGAGCAGGGCATCTCCGGCTCGATAACGGGGGATATCGGTGCACTCTGCGGTCGTGTCGGGTGGGGCCGGTAGATTTCCCGTCGAACCAGCAGGCACCCGCGGAAAGGAGCGGTACCCGTGCACGACGAACCGACACTGCTCCTGACGAAGGGCGACATCGCCGCACTCGCCGGCGTCCGGCGGCCCGTCGTCACCGTATGGACCTCCCGGTACCGCGACACCGACCGCCCGTTCCCCCGACCCGTGCGCATCGACGCCCGGCAGGAGAAGTTCGCCGCAACCGAGGTCGTCGAATGGATCCGCGACCGCGGACTCGGCAACAACGACACCCTCGCCGAGGACGTCGCCGTCCACGCTGCGCTCGATCATCCCACCGGCCCCGACCGGCAGGTAGTGTTCGCCGGGCTCACCGCGCTGCTGTGCATGAAGGCCCAACTCGACGAGCCCCTCGCCGACCTCGACGCCGACGAACTCCTCGACGAAGCCGACGAACTCGACCCCGACGACGACCACCTCTACCGCGAGATCGAGGCCCTCGGCGCCCACCTCGCGACGTACGCGCGGCACGCCGACCGCATGGCCGACGCCGCCTACACCCCCGAACGAGCCTTCGAAGCCGTCCTGGCGCAACGCTTCCGGATCCCCCTTCCCGAACTCGCCGCTTCGGCGTTGACACCCGTCGCCCTCGACCTGTGCGTGCGTGTGGCGACGGCCCTCGCCCCCGACGACCGCGCCGTGTTCGTCGACCCGTCCGACGACGGCAGCGACCTCCTCGTCGCGCTGCGCGGCGCACTGTCGGAGGACGTCGAACCGTTCGCGATCACCGGCCGCGGCGACACCCCGTCCGCGCGTCTGGCCCGGCGCCGACTCGCGATCCACCGATGGCGGCGCCAACCCGCACCCGTCGACGGTTTCGGCGCCGAGTTCTCCGTCGACCGGCCCGCGCTGTTCCTCACCCAGTTCCCGTCACCGTCCGCGCCGGACGCATCGGCCGTGGACGTCCTCACCCGCATCGACAACATCACCGTGCAGATGGGGGCCGACCACCACGTCGTGGTGGTCGCGCCCGCCGCGGTACTCGTCGACCCGCTGCGCGACCGTGAGGCACTGTCGATCCGCTCCGGCATCGTGCGCACCGGACGACTGCGCGCCGCCGTTCGCCTGCCCGAGGGGCTGCTCGTCACGAAACCGGGAACGGCGATGGCGCTGTGGGTGCTCGGCGCCTCCGACGGAAGTGCGGTGTCGGCGGAGGGCTGGATGGTGCTCGCCGACATCGCCGCCCACGAACTCGACGACGACACCATCGACGGTGTGGTCTCCGACGTCGTCGCCGCCGTCGACACCGTGGAATCGGTGCGGGCGCATGCCTTCCGGTTCGGTCGGGTCGAGAACCTCGGCCGTCTGCTCGCGGAGGACCGCCGTGGGCTGCTCGTCACCCGCCGCGCCCTCGCCCCGATCCGCGGGGCCGACGCCGCCAGCCGCGTCATGACCCTCACCGACCGCGTCAACGCCGGGGCCCGCGAGGTCGACGGCGACCTGTCGCTGTCCGTCACCTACCACCGCGCCGGCATCTCCGAACTACCGACGGCCGGCGAACTCGTCGACGCCCGCAAACTCGCGGTGATCTCGGGCAACCGCATCGACGACACCGACCTCGTCGCCGACGGCACGATCCGCGTCATCGGCCCCGACGAACTGCTCGGCCACCGACGGCTCGGGCAACGCACCGTCGACCCACTCGCATACACCACGCGATACCGCTCCGCCCGCCACACCGAACCCGGCGACATCGTGTTCTGCACGTCACCGCGCACGGGGGTGCTCGTCGACACCGAGGGAGCGTCCCTGGTGCTCGCACCGGCGCGGGTGCTGCGGGTGCGGCACCCGAACGTCGACGGACTCGTCCCCGAACTCATCGCGCGGCACCTGAGGATGCAGGCACCCGGAACGAAACCGGCCGGTGCGGTGCGTGGTGCGTCGCGGTGGCGGGAATGGACGATCCCCGTCATCGCGCCCCGCCGCGTCGACGACGTCACCGCGACCCTCGCCGAACTCGACGCGCGCCGGCGCGCGGTACGGGGCCTGCTCGACGACCTGGATCTTCTGACCGACACGATCATCGACGGAACCATTCGCGGAGTGCTGTCCGTCGCAGCAGAACACGGGACAGTCCCGGAGGAAGGGTGAGAATGCCACCGAGGAAGAAGGCGGCGGTCGCGGCACCGTCGACGATGAAGGAACTGAAGGACACACTGTGGAAGGCCGCCGACAAACTGCGCGGCTCCATGGATGCGTCGCAGTACAAGGACATCATTCTCGGGCTGGTGTTCCTCAAGTACGTGTCGGACGCCTTCGACGAGCGCCGCACCCAACTCGAGGCGGAACTGATCGCCGACGGACTCGACGACGAGGGTGTCGCGTCGCTCATCGACGACCGCGACGAGTATCTCGGGTCGAGTGTGTTCTGGGTGCCGGCGCAGTCGCGGTGGCTGTTCCTCGCGCAGAACGCGAAGGGCATCCAGGAGGCGGAGGGCGTGGAGGCCCGCACCGTCGGTGAACTCGTCAACGAGGCGATGCGCGGGTTGATGGCCGAGAACTCCACTCTGGCCGGAACGTTGCCGATCATCTTCAACAACCCGAGCGTCGACCAGCGCCGCCTCGGCGAACTGATCGACATGTTCAACGGCACCCGGTTCACCGGTGAGGGCGCGAGAAAGGCCCGCGACCTGCTCGGTGAGGTGTACGAGTACTTCCTCGAGAAGTTCGCCCGCGCCGAAGGCAAGCGCGGCGGCGAGTTCTACACGCCGGCCGGTGTCGTCCGGGTGCTCGTGGAGATGCTCGAGCCCTACAACGGGCGCGTGTACGACCCGTGCTGTGGTTCGGGCGGCATGTTCGTGCAGGCCGAGAAGTTCATCGACCACCACGGTGGTAATCCGTCCGACATCTCGGTGTACGGGCAGGAACTCAACGAGCGCACGTGGCGCATGGCGAAGATGAACCTCGCGATCCACGGCATCACCGCGCAGTTGGGGGAGCGGTGGGGCGACACCTTCGCCGTCGACAATCACCCCGATCTGCTCGCCGACTACGTGATGGCGAATCCGCCGTTCAACATCAAGGATTGGACGCGCCGCGAGGACGACAAGCGCTGGAAGTTCGGTGTGCCCCCGACGGGCAACGCGAACTATGCGTGGATTCAGCACATCATCTCGAAGCTCGCCGAACGCGGCAGCGCGGGCATCGTCATGGCCAACGGCTCGATGTCGTCGAATTCCGGTGGGGAAGGCGATATCCGCGCGCGGCTGGTCGAGGCGGATCTGGTGTCGTGCATGGTGGCGTTGCCGACGCAACTCTTCCGCAGCACGGGTATCCCGGTGTGCGTGTGGTTCTTCGCGAAGGACAAGGCGGTGGGACCGAAGGGGTCCGTGGATCGGCGGGGGCAGGTGTTGTTCATCGACGCCCGCAACCTCGGTTACATGGTCGACCGCGCCGAGCGTGCCCTGTCGGACGACGACATCGCGAAGATCGCCGGCACGTTCCATGCCTGGCGGGGAACGGAATCCGCGAAGGGCGTCGAGTACGAGGACGAGCCGGGTTTCTGCTACTCGGCGACGCTCGCCGAGATCAAGGACGCCGACTATGCACTGACCCCGGGACGGTACGTCGGTGCGGCGCCGCTGGAAGACGACGGTGAACCGATCGAGGAGAAGATCGCGCGCTTGACGAAGGAACTGTACGAACAGTTCGACGAATCCGCGCGGCTCCAGGCTGTTGTGCGTGAGCAGTTGGGGAGGGTGGAGTGAGGAACCATCCTGAAGATTGGAAATCGATGACGCTTGGCGAGTTGCTCGCTGCCACTGGCGGTTCGATCAAGACGGGGCCGTTCGGCACTATTCTCAAAGCAAGTGAATACAGCACGGAGGGCGTGCCCATTATCTCGGTGGGGGAAGTGGGGTATGGATCATTACGCGTCAGTGAGAGTACGCCACGTGCGCCGCGTCAGGTGGTAGAGCGGCTGCCCGAGTATAGACTGAGGTCTGGCGATATCGTCTTCGGACGAAAGGGTGCCGTCGATAGGTCTGCGTGGGTAACGCCGAGAGAAGACGGGTGGTTTCTCGGGTCGGATGGAATCCGTCTGAGGCTAGCGCCAACGCTCGACACCCGGTTCATCGCCTACCAGATCCAGAGTTCCTCTGCGCGGCAATGGTTGCTGCAGCACGCGACGGGATCGACCATGCTGTCACTGAGTCGGAGGGTTCTTGAGAATCTGCCGGTTATTGTGCCGCCAATAGCAGTTCAGCATGCGATATCGGATGTCCTCGCCGCCCTCGACGACAAGATCGCCGCAAACCGCAAGCTGGCCGCAACGGCTGAGTCATTGCTATCTGCGCGTTTCGCGGAGCTTTCGATTGATGTCGATCACGGAGATCAAATATCGCTCGATAACTACTTCGAGTTGAATCCCAAGTGCTCCAAGCCAATAAGTGACGAGCCGACCTACCTGGATATGCAGAAGCTTCCGGCATCCGAGATTCTGGTATCGGAATGGGGTCGACGACCCGGAAAGGGTGGAACCCGGTTTACGAATGGTGATGTTCTTCTCGCTCGGATCACCCCCTGTCTCGAGAACGGGAAAGTCGGGTATGTCGATTTCCTGGACGACGGCGAAGTTGCTTTGGGTTCCACCGAGTACATCGTGTTGAGGGCACGGTCAGGAGTTCCGAGAGAACTTGCGTATTTCCTGGCGAAGAGTCCCAGATTCAGGTCTACTGCGATCCAACATATGGTCGGTACATCCGGCCGCCAGCGGTTGTCCGCCGCCGACGTCGCTGGATTCACAGTTCGGCAAGTGGATTCGGATGTGCTCGAGGAATGGGGGCGGCTCTCCTCCCCGCTGGTGAAGCACTTGGGGTCGTTGAGGAACGAGAACCGAACTCTGGCCGCCGTTCGCGACACCCTCCTCCCACGCCTGATGTCCGGTGAACTCAGGGTGCGCGATGCCGAGAAGTCGGTGGAG
>NZ_JAIYEP010000071.1 GCF_020515525.1 Rhodococcus yananensis | reverse complement strand
CCACCGATCGCACCGGCCACCGGGTGCGCCGCCCCTCCCGCGGAGAACACCCGGCCCGAACGGAAGTCCTGCGCGACACACGCACGGGTCGGGGTCAGCCGGCGAGGCCGGCGCGCACCTTCTGTGCCGCTGCGACGAGATTCGTGAGCGACGCCGTGACCTCCTCGGTGCCGCGGGTCTTCAGGCCGCAGTCCGGATTCACCCACAACCGCTCCGCCGGCACGGCCTGCAGTGCCTCGCGCAACGACCCGACGATCTCGTCCTCACTCGGCACGCGCGGCGAGTGGATGTCGTACACGCCCGGACCCACCCCGAGGGCGAACCCGACCGCGTTGAGGTCGTCGAGCACCTCCATGTGCGAGCGGGCCGCCTCGATCGAAGTGACGTCGGCGTCGAGTTCGGCGATGGCGTCGATGACCTCACCGAACTCCGAATAGCACAGGTGGGTGTGGATCTGCGTCGAATCCGCGACCCCGGATGTGGAGAGGCGGAACGCGCCGACCGCCCACCGCAGGTACTCGGCCTGATCGGCCTTGCGGAGCGGCAGGAGTTCGCGCAGTGCCGGCTCGTCGACCTGGATGATCCGCACCCCCGCGGACTGCAGATCCACGGTCTCGTCGCGGATCGCGAGCGCGATCTGGTCGGCCGTGTCGGCGAGGGGCTGGTCGTCGCGGACGAACGACCACGCGAGGATCGTCACCGGACCGGTGAGCATCCCCTTGACCGGCTTCGACGTCAGTGACTGCGCGTAGGTGATCCAGTCGACGGTCATCGCGTCCGGGCGGGCGACGTCTCCGAACAGGATCGGGGGACGCACGCAGCGGCTTCCGTACGACTGCACCCATCCGTTCTCCGTCGCGAAGAAGCCCTCGAGCTGCTCGGCGAAATACTGGACCATGTCGTTGCGTTCGGGTTCGCCGTGCACCAGCACATCGATGCCCAGCTTCTCCTGCAGGGCGACGACCTCGGCGATCTCGTCGCGCATGCGCTGCACGTACTCGGCACGTTCGATCTCGCCCTTGCGCAGCGCGGCCCGCGCAACCCGGATGCGGGTCGTCTGCGGGTACGAGCCGATCGTGGTGGTGGGCAGCAGCGGCAGGCCGAGCTGCTCCTGCTGGATGTCGCGGCGACGATCGGCGGGTGTGCGGGTGCGGTCCGACGAGATCGCATCGAGACGGGCACGGATCCGGTTGTTGCGCAGCCGCGGATCGGACTCGCGGATCCGTGCGGCTCCCCGGGCGGCGTCGAGTTCGTCCGACACCGCGTCGCGGCCCAGCCGCAGTGCCTTCGACAACGTGACGATCTCGTCGACCTTCTCGACGCCGAACGCGAGCCACGTGCGCAGCGACTCGTCGAGTTCCGACTCGGCTGCGACGGTGTACGGCACGTGCAGCAACGAGCACGAGGACGACACCGCGACGGCGCGGGCCGAACCGAGGAGCGTCGCCAGCCCGGCGAGCGCCCTGTCGAGGTCGGTGCGCCAGACGTTGCGGCCGTCGACGACACCCGCCACGATCAGCTTGTCGACCAGCGCTGGGGTACCGGCGACGTTCGCCGCGCTTCCGGCGACCAGGTCGAGGGCGATACCGTCGATCGCAGTATCGGCGAGTCGCGGCAGCGCCGCACCGAGTTCACCGAAGTACGACGCGACGAGGATCGCCGGCCGCGTCGTTTCGCTCGCCAGCGCGTCGTACACGGTGCCGATCGCGTCGAGCGTCGCATCGTCGAGGTCGCGGACGAGCGCGGGCTCGTCCAGCTGCACCCATTCGACGCCTGCCTCGGCGAGCTGGGTGAGCAGGTCGCGGTACAGGGGGACGAGTTCGCCGACCCGCTCGATCAGCGGCCCCTGCCCGTCGACGGTCTTCGACAGCAGCAGGAACGTCAGGGGGCCGACGACGACGGGACGCGCCGGGATACCCAGTGCCTGGGCTTCGGCGATCTCGCGGAGCACCTTCGAGGCGTCCAGCGCGAATACCGTGTCGGGCCCGATCTCGGGAACGAGGTAGTGGTAGTTCGTGTCGAACCACTTGGTCATCTCGAGCGGTGCGACGTCGTCGTTGCCGCGTGCCGCCGCGAAGTAGCGGTCGAGATCGTCGGCGATGCCCGACACCCGCGCGGGTAGTGCGCCGAGCATCGCGGCGGTGTCGAGGATCTGGTCGTAGTACGAGAATGTGTTGACGGGAACGGAATCGAGGCCGGCGGCGTGCTGCGCGGTCCAGGTGTCGGCGCGGAGGCCGGCGGCGATGGTCTCCAGTTCGGTGCGGTCGATGCGACCTGCCCAGTACGATTCGACGGCCTTCTTCAGTTCGCGGTTCGGTCCGATGCGGGCGGATCCGAGAACGGTGGCGGTGAATGCGGGTGCGGGTTGAGTGGACACTGGTGGTACTCCGTGGTCGGTCGTGGATGGTCCACCGCCCGTCGGGTACACGAAACCTGCTGAGCCCCTTGTTGCTCCGAAATCGGAGGTGTTGCACAGCGGGTCCGCGCGCCCTGTCCTCGAGGCGGCACACCGCCGGACACGGCGTGTCCGGCACAGTGGCAGGTCTTCGGACTCGCAAGCACCCGAACCGATCCGGTTCGAACCTACTGGCCGTCGCTTCCCGGGTTCGCGCCCAGTGCGTGTGACGGCGGTCGTTCCTGCATACCGCTGCGGGACAGTCCCGGATTCTCACCGGGTTCCCTCTCCGCACCCCGGAGTCGGGGTGCGTCGACGCCGACACGATCTTCGGGGCTCCTCACGACCGCTGCGGCGAACCGACTGCACCTGGCAGTATAAGCCCATTCGAGATCGCCGTGTCGCGGCCGTACCCCCAGCCCGCGTGAGCGAGTGGTACACCCGATCGAATCGATCGAGCGAGCGATACGTTCGCTCGGGCCGCGCGGAGCGCGGCCGCCGTCGAGCAGCCGTATCCGGTCCGACACCCGCAGTGCGAGTTCCAGTTCGTGGGCGGACATGATCACCGCCGGGTTCTGATCGTGGGCGAGTCGACGCAGCACGTCGACGAGTGCACCCGCGACGGTACGTCGAGGAACGAGGTGGGGTCGGCGAGAATCAGGTCGGGGCGTCGGATGAGTGCGAACGTGAGAATTCGGGCGCGGCGGGTTGGCTATCGTTGTGGAGTAGCCATATCGACGGAAAGGACCGGCATGGGTGTCAGCTTGGCCAAGGGTGGAAACGTCTCGCTGTCGAAGGAGGCCCCGAATCTCACGGCGGTGACGATCGGCCTCGGATGGGATGTGCGGGCCACCACCGGCAGTGATTTCGACCTCGACGCGAGCGCTCTGATCACCGGCGCGAACGGCAAGGTGTTGTCCGATCAGCATTTCGTCTTCTACAACAACCTGCGGTCGCCGGACGGTTCGGTCGAGCACACGGGCGACAATCTCACCGGCGAGGGCGACGGCGACGACGAGAGCATCAACATCGACCTCGTCGCGACCCCGGCGGAGGTGCAGTCCGTCGTGTTCCCCGTCTCGATCCACGACGCGGATGGTCGTGGCCAGTCGTTCGGACAGGTGCGCAACGCGTTCATCCGGGTGGTCGACCGTGCCACCGACCGGGAACTCGCCCGCTACGACCTGACGGAGGACGCGTCGACCGAGACGGCGATGGTGTTCGGTGAACTGTACCGGCGCGGGAGCGAATGGAAGTTCCGTGCCATCGGGCAGGGCTACGCGTCCGGTCTCGCCGGGATCGCACGCGACTACGGGGTCAACATCGGGTAGTCGCGGGTTCGCCGCGACCGGCACGTCGTCGGTTGCACGTCGGAACCTGGTTCAGCGCACCAGCTTCCATCTGGTGTCGTGGCGGTAGAAGGTAGATCGTTTCAGGGCCCGGGGGTTCGTGACGCCGTCGCGGGTCAGGATCGCCGCGGGCGAGCCGAGTTGCACGGCGCGACCGGTGAGCCAGCGGTATCCGCCGAACCACCTCGGCCGGTCGACGGCGGCGCGCAACCCCGGCATCGTCGCTGTGGGTTCGATGCGGATGCCCGGCACGGTGCCGGAGAACAGGCGGTCGTCGTCGACGTACGCCTCACCGACCAGCGCGCCGTCGTCGCCGCGCACCACGGCGCGGCCGACGAGCGCGACACCGGCGTCGTCGCGGATCAGCGGCAGCGCTTTGGCGTCGCCGTTCAGCGCGACGGTCGCGGCCTTCGACCCGGTACGGAGGCCGTAGGCCTCGGTGGCCGGTGTCCGCTTCTCCGGGACGTACGCCAGCTCGACGTCCTCGAGCCGTTCGAGGCGCATCAGCCGGGTGAGGACCGCCGCGAACGCCGCGTCGTCGCCCACCACGATCAGCCGGGGATCCTCCAGCGACTCGGTGTGGGCGACGACGTCCTCGAGGTCGGCTTTCTCCGGAACGGTGGGGGCCGGCAGTGTGGTCACGGGAGTCAGTGCCAGCGGCAGAGGGACGTCACCGCAGCGGAGCACTACCGGGGTCAACAGATCTCCTCGTGGTCGGAGCCGGACGGCCATCGGACAGGCGTCCACTCTAGTCCGTCGCGCATCCGCTCGTCGGATGCACGCCCATTGTCGGGTCCGGTGCGTAGCGGACGTCGGACGGGTGCCGTGGACCGGGGTGGGCTAGACTGTCACCCCGGCTGCTGCCCGGTCGGGCAGGACCTGTAGGCGAGACCGCCCACACATCGAACACCTGCCTGAGGAGAGCGTGACATGCCGGCAATCGTCCTGATCGGCGCCCAATGGGGCGACGAGGGCAAAGGCAAAGCTACCGATCTACTCGGCGGGCGGCTGCAGTGGGTCGTGCGCTATCAGGGTGGCAACAACGCGGGGCACACCGTGGTGCTGCCGAACGGTGACAAGTTCGCGCTCCACCTGATCCCGTCCGGCATCCTCACGCCCGGGGTCAAGAACGTCATCGGCAACGGCGTCGTCGTCGATCCCGGCGTCCTCATCGACGAGCTCGGCGGGCTCGAGGAGCGGGGCGTCGACACCTCGCAGCTGTTGCTCTCGGCCGATGCGCACCTGATCATGCCGTACCACGTGGCCATCGACAAGGTCACCGAACGCTTTCTCGGCGCCAAGAAGATCGGCACCACCGGGCGCGGCATCGGTCCCTGCTATCAGGACAAGATCGCGCGTGTGGGTGTCCGTGCCGCCGACGTTCTCGACGAGAAGATCTTCACCCAGAAGGTCGAGGCCGCACTGGAATTCAAGAACCAGGTGTTGGCGAAGATCTACAACCGCAAGGCTCTCGAGCCGCAGCAGGTGGTCGACGAGGTGCTGACGCAGGCCGAGTCGTTCAAGCATCGGATCTCCGACACCCGCCTCGAACTGAACGCCGCACTCGAACGCGGCGAGACCGTACTGCTCGAGGGGTCGCAGGGCACGCTGCTCGACGTCGACCACGGCACCTACCCGTACGTGACGTCGTCGAATCCGACGGCCGGCGGTGCGGCGGTCGGTTCCGGTATCGGACCCACCCGGATCACGACGGTGCTCGGCATCCTCAAGGCCTACACGACCCGTGTCGGTTCGGGCCCCTTCCCCTCCGAGCTGTTCGACAGCCACGGCGAGTACCTCGCGAAGCAGGGCGGTGAGGTCGGTGTGACCACCGGCCGTGCCCGTCGCACCGGTTGGTTCGACGCGGTGATCGCCCGCTACGCGACGCGCGTCAACGGCATCACCGACTACTTCCTCACCAAGCTGGATGTGCTGTCGAGCCTCGACACCATCCCGATCTGCGTGGCCTACGAGGTCGACGGCGTGCGGGTCGACGACATGCCGATGACGCAGACGGACGTCCACCACGCCAAGCCGATCTACGAGGAGATGCCGGGCTGGTGGGAGGACATCTCGCACTGCCGCACCTTCGAGGAACTCCCGAAGAACGCGCAGGCCTACGTGCTGCGTCTCGAGGAGCTCTCCGGCGCTCACATCTCGTGCATCGGTGTCGGGCCGGGCCGCGACGAGACGATCGTGCGCCGCGACATCGTCCGCTGATCGGCACCGATCCGATCGTCGCCTGCGGTGAACCCGGCGCTCACGTCGGGTTCACCGCCGGTTGACCGCGCACCGGCACCCTCTCCCCCGGAACCGTCACCGCGTCCGAGGAGAGCCTTCGTGTATCTGTCCCGCCGAACCCTGTTGCGTTCCACCGCAGTCGGGTTGCTCGCCATCCCGGCCGCTGCGTGTTCGTCGGGAGGCGGCGCAGGCAACGCGTCGGCGTCGCCGACACTCGTGCGTGACCGTCCGGTCCTCACGCACGGTGTCGCGGCGGGCGACGTCCGCCGCGACGGCGCACTGATCTGGGCGCGGGCCGACCGGCCCGCCACCCTCGTGGTCGAGACCGCAGCCACCGAGTCGTTCACGAACCCGGTCCGGCACGTGGGCGGACTGCTCACCCCCGACACCGACGGCACCGGACGGTTGCGTCTGACCGGTCTGCCGTCGGGGGAGCGGGTGTTCTACCGGGTCACCCTCGAGGGCGACGACGGTGCGGTCTCCGACTCGGCGACCGGGGTGTTCCGCACCGCGCCCGACGCGCCCGCAGACATCCGACTGCAGTGGTCGGGCGACACCGCCGGCCAGGGATTCGGTATCAACCCGGATGTGGGCGGAATGACGGTGTTCGCCACGATGGCCGCGCGCGACCCGCACCTGTTCGTGCACTCGGGCGACGTCGTGTACGCGGACGGTCCGCTCGACGAGACGGTGACGTTGCCCGACGGGCGGATCTGGCGCAACACGGTGACCGAGGCCAAGTCCGCGGTCGCGCAGACACTCGACCAGTATCGCGGGCAGTACGCCTACAACCTCTCCGACGAGAACTACCGACGCTTCAACGCGTCGGTCGCGCAGATCGTGCAGTGGGACGACCACGAGACCGTCAACAACTGGTACGCGGGAGAGATCCTCGACCTCGAGCAGTACACGGAGAAGAACGTCGACGTGCTCGCCGCGCGGGCGTTCCGGGCGTTCCACGAATGGAACCCGCTCGATCCCCGCGAGGCCGTCGACGGACGGGTGTACCGGGCGATCCCGTACGGGCCGCTGCTGGACGTGTTCGTGCTCGACATGCGCACCTACAAGGACGCCAACGGCACCAACACCGGTGCGGCAGGGCAGGTCCTCGGCGCGGAGCAGACCCGCTGGCTGATCGACTCCCTCGCCGAGTCCACCGCGACGTGGAAGATCATCGCCGCAGACCTCCCGCTCGGACTGGTCGTCCCCGACGGCGACACCGCATTCGAAGGGGTCGCGAACGGGGACGGTGGACAACCGTCCGGGCGGGAGAACGAGATCGCGCGGGTGCTGTCCGCGATCAAGGCGCGCGGGATCACCGGAACCGTGTGGCTCACCGCCGATGTGCATTACACCGCCGCGCATCATTACGCACCGGAACGCGCCGCCTTCACGGATTTCGACGAGTTCTGGGAGTTCGTCTCCGGCCCGCTGAACGCCGGCGGGTTCGGTCCCAACGACCTCGACGGCACCTTCGGTCCGGAGGCGGTGTTCGTGCACGCACCACCGGAGAGCAACTCGTCGCCGCTGGACGGATACCAGCACTTCGGCGAGGTCCACATCGACGGGAACACCCGTGAGATGCGAGTGGACCTGCTCGATGCCGCCGGAACGGTCCTGTTCACCCAGGTGTTGCCACCGCCGCAGTGAACGACGCCGACTGGACTGAACGGAAGGGTCCAGTGTGGGCGATACTGGACCGGTGATGATTCGTGCGATCGGAGCTGCACCGCTGGTCCGGGACCTCGGCAACTGGCAGGAGACCGGCGACGTCCGGCCCACCTATCGGGCACTGGCCGACGGCATCCGGTTGCTCGTCCACGACGGACGCGTCCCGCAGGGGGTTGCGCTACCGAGCGAACGCGAACTCGCAGCGGCCCTGTCCCTGAGCCGCACCACGGTCACGTCGGCGTACGCGGCGCTGCGCGACGAGGGGTACCTGCACAGTCGCCGGGGCGCCCGCAGCACCGTTGCCCTGCCCCCGCGCCGCACCCGCATCGCGGCGCGCGGGGGAGCGGCGTCGATCGGTGAGACGATCGATCTGAGCAACGCGGCGTTGCCGGCGCCCGCCTCCGAGATCGAGGCCGCCTACGAACGGGCGCTGGGTTCGATGTCGGTGTACCTGACCTCGCACGGCATGGAACCGATCGGTGTGGTCGCGCTGCGCGAGGTGATCGCCCACCGCTACACCGACCGGGGTCTGCCCACGTCCCCCGACCAGATCATGGTGACCTCGGGTGCGCAGCACGCGATGCGGCTGCTGCTGGGGGTACTCACCGATCCCGGCGACCGGGTGATCGTCGACCACCCGACGTACCCGAACGCGCTCGAAGCGATCCGCCGGCACGGCGCACGCCCGATCCCCGTACCGGTGCGGCCGGAAGCCGGCCCGGCCGGGTGGTGGGATCTCGGGGGTCTCGCCGGCGCCGCCCGGCAGACGTCGGCGCGCACCGCCTTCCTCGTCCCCGACTTCCACAACCCGACGGGTCTGTGCCTCGACGCCGCCGGTCGCGCCGAACTGGCGAGGATCATGGCCGACGCACGCATGACCCTCGTCGTGGACGAGACGATGGTCGACCTGTGGCTCGACGCCCCACCTCCGCCCCCCGTCGCGGCGTTCCCCGCGGGATCGCCGGTGGTGACGATCGGTTCGACCGGAAAGTCGCTGTGGGGTGGGCTGCGGGTCGGCTGGATCCGCGCCGACCGCGACCTGATCACGCGGCTCGCCGGAGCCCGCACCGCCGTCGACCTCGGCACTCCCGTGATGGAACAACTCGCAGCCGCGCACCTGCTCACCGACGTCGACGACCTCCTGGCGCAGCGGCGCGCCCAGCTGCGGTGCCGGCGTGACGCCTTGCGGGCGGCGCTGGACACCCACCTCCCGACGTGGCGATACACGGTCGGGCAGGGAGGGATGTCGCTCTGGGCGCGGATGCCGGAGCCCGTGTCGACGGCGCTGGCGGCGGCGGCACCGTCGCACGGTGTCCGGCTGGCCGCGGGCCCCCGGTTCGGTGTGCAGGGCGCCTTCGAGCGGTTCGTGCGGCTGCCGTTCACGCAACCCGAGGAGACGCTCGACGAGGCGGTCGTCGCGGTCGCCGGAGCCTACGGGCAGGTCGCGGCGTTCACCGACCTCGGGGAACAGGGACTGGTCGTGTGAGCACGGGTCGGCGGTCGGTGCGCGGCGATATCCTCGAGGTGGAACCGTGATCGGATCCGACCGGACGAGAGTCGAGGTCTCTGGTGACCGCGCAGGACCCGCTGCCGACGCAGCGTGACGCCGCACCCGGCGTCATCGCGGAACTCGCCGCGTCCGGGTTCACCGACGCCACCGAGATCGGTCGCGGCGGGTTCGGTGTCGTCTACCGCTGCCGTGAGGGCGCACTCGACCGCACGGTCGCGGTGAAGGTGCTGGCGCCCGACCCGGACACCGACAACCTCGAACGTTTCCTGCGGGAGCAACGCGCGATGGGCAGGTTGTCCGGGCACCCGCACATCGTCAACGTGCTGCAGGTGGGAACGACCGCGTCGGGCCGGCCGTTCCTCGTGATGCAGTACCACCCGCGCGACAGCCTCGACACGCGCATCCGGCGCGGTGGTCCCTTGCCGTGGCGTGACGTGCTCACCGTCGGTGTGAAACTCGCCGGGGCCCTGGAGACCGCGCACCGGCTGGGGATCGCGCACCGCGACGTCAAACCCGCCAACATCCTGCTCACCGACTTCGGGGAGCCGCAGCTGACCGATTTCGGGATCGCCCGTGTGCGAGGAGGATTCGAGACCGCGACCGGCGAGGTGACGGGTTCGCCCGCGTACACCGCACCCGAGGTGCTCTCGGGACGCACCCCCACACCCGCCTCCGACGTGTACAGCCTGGCCGCAACGTTGTTCTGTGCGCTCACCGGGCACGCCGCGTTCGAACGGCGAAGCGGTGAACGGATGGTGTCGCAGTTCGTGCGGGTGACCACCGAACCGATCCCCGACCTGCGTACCGACGGTGTACCGGACGAACTGTGCGCCACCATCGAGGACGCGATGGCGGTGGACCCGGCCTCGCGCCCCGCGACCGCGGCGACGTTCGGCGACCGGTTGCGTGCGGTGCAGGAGGCGCAGGGACTGCCCGTCGACGAACTCGCCGTCGCCGGGGAGACACTGCCCGCGGAAGCGTCCGCGCCGTCAGGCGCGACGGTCGCGGCGCCGGGGTCCGGACACCGCCGTCGGTCCCGGACCCGGTCGACGACACCGCCGGCCCCGGCCACACGCTTCCGGCCGCCGGTGACGTCACGGTGGCTCATCGCCCGCGAACGGTTGCTGCGGCTGCTCGAGACGGAGCGGCGCCCGCGGCTGATCGTCGTGCACGCGCCACCCGGATTCGGCAAGTCGATGCTCGCCCTCGAATGGCAGTACCGACTCACACACGTGCCGGATGTCGCACACGCGCAGGACGGTGTGTCGGTGGCGTGGCTCAACGTCGACCGCGACGACGACAACGTCGTCTGGTTCCTGGCGCACCTCGTCGAGGCCGTTCGTCGGGTGCGGCCCTCGCTCGCCCGCGAACTCGGGCAGGCGCTCGACGACCACGGCGACGAGGCCGAGCGGTACGTGCTGACGTCCCTGATCGACGAGATCCACGCCGAGGGGGAGCGGCTGGTCCTGATCGTCGACGACTGGGATCGGGTGCAGTCACCGGCGACGACCGCCGCGATGGCATATCTGATCGGCAACAGCTGCCACCACCTGCAGGTCATGGTCGTGGGCCGGACTCGGGTGGGCCTGCCGGTCGCGCGGATGCGGGTGCTCGACGAACTCGTCGAGATCGACCACCGCATGCTGGCGTTCGACACGGCGGAGACCGGCGAGTTCCTGCGCGACTACTGCGATCTCGACATCGACGACGATCTCGTCGCGGATCTCGCCGCAGCCACCGACGGTTGGCCCGCTGCACTGCAGCTCGCGGCGGTGTCGTTGCGCGACCACGCCGACCCCGCGCACCTGGCCGCGAACCTGTCCGGCCGACACCGCGGTATCGGTGAATTCCTCACGGAGAACGTGCTGTCGGGTCTGGGCGGCGACGTCGTCGACTTCCTGCTCGCCGCCGCCGTCACCGAACGCACCTGCGGCTCTTTGGCATCCGCGTTGAGTGGGCGTGACCGTGGCCAGGCGATGCTCGAGGACATCGAGGAACGCGACCTGTTCCTGTCTCGTGTCGACGAGGACGGTCGCTGGTTCCGGTTCCAGCCGCTGTTCGCGGAGTTCCTCCGGCAGCGTCTCGAACGGGATTTCCCCGACCGGATACCCGAACTGCACGAGATCGCGTCGCGCTGGTTCGAGCGGCACGGGTCGGTCGGCGAAGCCGTCGACCACGCGCTGGCGGCGGCCGACGACGAACGCGCCGTCGACCTCGTCGAACACGAGGCGTCCACCCTCCTCGCAGGCGGTCACGCGACCACACTCGTCGGATTGGTCGAGAAGCTGCCGCGCAGCGCCGTGGTCGCGCGACCGCGACTGCAGCTGTCGATCGCGTGGGCGAACATCGTCCTGCACAACGCCCGGCGCGGCAGGCGCGCCCTCGACCTGGTCGAGTCCGCGATGGCGACGGGTGCGTTCGTCGGCGAGGATGCAGCCGACATCGCCGTCGAGATCGAGGTCGTGCGGCGGATTCTCGACGTGCGTGCCGACCGCAGCGGCCCCGACGACGGGTTCGTCGACCGGTTGACGGCCCGAGCCCGGACCGTCGGACCGATCGTGGTGTCGTCGGGACTCAACGCCGCCACCTTCGATGCGATCTACCGCGGTGACTTCGCGGAAGCCGATCGGTTGCAGGATCTCGCCGTCCCGTTCCACGAGCGCAATGCCGGCCCCCACAACCTCATGCACGGCAGTGCACTGCGCGGACTCGCCGCGCTCGAACGACTCGACCTCGACACCGCGGGACGCTGCTTCCGGGAGAGCTGGGAGTTCGCGCGCGAAGCGAGCGGTGAGCATTCGTCGGTCGCGTTGCTGGCGGCGTCCGTGCTCGGTGAGTTCCTGTTCGAGCAGGGCGAGATCGACGAGGCGGAACGGCTTCTCGACGACGGTTACGCGGTCGGTGCGGCCGGCGGTGTCGTCGACTTCAAGATCGCACGGTACGTGGTCGGCGCGCGGATCAAGGCGCAGCGCGGTGACCCGGACACCGCGGTCGCGCGACTCGGTGACGGTGCACGTGTCGCCGACGACCTGCAACTGCCGCGTCTGGCCGCGGCGGTCGACAACGAACGCGTCCGACTCGGTCTTCCACGCGACCCGCGGCATCCGGCGGTCGGGTACGGACGGACCGTCCCCGAGAGCGGCCCGCAGCTGCACACCGCGCAACTCGAGGACGACACGGCGATCCGTCTGCTGCTCGCCGATCCCACGCGGGAACACCTCGCCCTCGCCCACCGGTGGGCGAGCGAATGGTCCGCACGGCTCGACGAGCGGGGATTCCTGCACCGGGCGAGGTCCGCCCGAGAACTCGTCACGGCGGCCGAAGAACTCGGTGCGAACCCACCGCACCCCGCGCTCGGCCGGAGGCCGAGATGAGCGGGTCAGGTCCAGAGGGTGGTGATGTCGGTGGCCTCGCCGGCGGGCGGTGCGGGCCGGTCGGTGGGGGTGCGGGAGAACCGCGGGGCCGGAGCGTGCTGGGTGACGCCGTCGAGATCGATCAACGAGCCGCGGGCGGCGATGTGCGCGTTCTCCGGCGCCTCCGCGAACGTGAGGACGGGGGAGACGCACGCGTCGGTGCCCAGGAAGACGGCGGACCATTCGTCGCGGGTCTTCGACAGGAACTTCTCCGTGAACAGTTTTTTCATCTCGGGCCACGACGACCGGTCGTTCTGTGCGGGCAGGTCGGCGGGATCGAGGTCGAGGCCCTTCAGCAGCAGCGCGTAGAACTGCGGTTCGATGGATCCGACGGCCATGTACCTGCCGTCCTTCGTCTCGTACACCTCGTAGTAGGGGGCGCCGGTGTCGAGCATGTTGACGCCGCGCTCGTCCGACCATGCGCCGTGCCCACGGAACGCCCACATCATGTGTGACAGGGCGAGCGCACCGTCGACCATCGCTGCGTCGACGACCTGCCCCTTGCCGGAGACACCGCGCTCGACGAGTGCGGAGAGGATGCCGAAGAGCAGGAACATGGAGCCGCCACCGAAGTCGCCGACCATGTTCAGCGGCGGTACGGGGCGCTCACCCTCGCGCCCGATCGCGTGGAGGACACCGGTGAGGGAGATGTAGTTGATGTCGTGACCGGCGGCGTTCGCGAGCGGTCCGTCCTGCCCCCAACCCGTCATCCGTCCGTAGACGATCCGCGGGTTGCGTTCGAGCACCACGTCGGGGCCCAGACCCATGCGTTCGGTGACTCCGGGGCGGAATCCTTCGATGAGAACGTCGGCGCGCTCGAGCAGCGACAGCACCTTGTCGATGTCGTCGGGGTTCTTCAGGTCGGCTTCGACGATGCGGCGGTTGCGCTGGATCGGGTCGCGGGCACCTTCCGGGGGGATCTGGCCCGGACGTTGGATCGTCACGACGTCGGCGCCGAGGTCGGCGAGCAGGGTCGCGGCGTGCGGTCCGGGACCGAGGCCCTTGAATTCGACGACGCGGATACTCGCGAGCGGACCCTTCTTGTCAACAGCTTCAGCAGACACTCGTCGAACCTCACTCCGGTGCGTAGGGACTTCTCGCCACGGAGACTACCTTAGCGAGCGCTCAGAATATGACCGCTGTCACCGCGGATCACTCCTCGTACAGATCACCCTCACCGAGTCCCGTCGCCTCGAACGCATCGGTCAGGCGCGGATGCCGCACCACCGTCACCACCTGGTCGTCGACCACCCGGAACGCGATGGCCTCGTCGACGGGATTCTGCGGATCCGCCGCCCAGGTGGACCGCTCCTCGACGACGACGATCCCGGCGTGCACGAACATCCGCCCCGGTTCGAGGGTCACGCCGGATGTCGTCGCCCACTCGCGCAGTTCGTCGAGTCCCTGATCGGGATCGTCGTCGTCGGTGGGCAGGACGATGTCGTCGCTCGACAACTCCACGAGCGTGTCGATGTCGTTGCTGTTGACGGCATCGTGCCAGGCCAGGACGGTTGCGATCTCCGAGGTGCTCATGGTGGACAAGCGTAGCGATCCGGGGGCGACACGCACGCGGATGTGACCGGATCGGTTGCCCTTCCGAGCAGTTCAGCGCAGAGTTGACCCATGACGATCAACGGGCAACTGGTGAGCTTCGTACCGAGCACCGATCTCGACGTGTCGGAGATGTTCTACGTCGACACCCTCGGCTTCCGGGCCATCAGCCGCGACGCGTTCGCGCTCGTCATCGACGGTGGTGACGGCGCGGTCGTGCGGATCACGCTCGTGCAGTCCCGCGGCGAGACCGGATACACCGCACTCGGGTGGCGCGTCACCGACCTCGACGCCACCGTCGACCGCCTGCGGGAGCGCGGCGTCGAGTTCGTCCGATACAACGGCATGGACCAGGACGACCACGACGCGTGGACCGCACCCGACGGTCTGCGGGTCGCGTGGTTCCGCGACCCGCACAGCAACGTGTTGTCGCTGATGGGCAGCTGACTGCCGTCAGGCGCCCACGAACGCGGCCCACACGAACCCGGCCAGCAGCACCGCGAACCCACCCATCTCGCCGACGATGAGCGCCGCCATCGCGACACCCGTCCCCTTCACCGGGTGCGCGAACTGGTTGTCGGTGTCGCGCAGTGCCCCGTGCAGGATGTAGCTGCCGATCGCACCGACGAAGAACACCACCGTCACTCCCGCGGCCGTCAGGTTCACCGCCGTCGGCCACGCACTGAACTCCACGAACACCGCGACCAGCAGCGTCGCGAACGCGTACATCAACGCCGACCGGTGCGCGATGTCCACGTACGGATGCGCGAGATGCGTCGGTGACGTCGCCATCTGCCGGTACTTCCACACCCCCAGTCCGAGCGCGAGCAGGAAGATCAGTCCCGCGGCGAGCAGCGTCACCCGTGTGTCGAACCCCACATCCATCGTCACAGTATGGGGCAGGTCGCCGCGGCCGCCGGCGCGGGGTCCGGATCAGCTGCAGCCGCTGGTGTTCCCACACGACGGGCACGCGTGGCACGACCCGGATCGCTGCATCCGCACGCCGCACTGCATGCAGTAGGGTGCGTCCGACTCGTGACCGGCCGCGCCGTTGTGCCCCTGTCGCGTATCGACGGTGACGTGCTCGCCGTTGCCGTGCGCGGCCCGTTCCGGTCCGGTGCGGATCCCCAGTGCCATCCGCTCGTCGGTGTCGAGGTAGTCCACGGCCAGGCGCCGGAAGATGTAGTCCAGGATCGACGTGGCCAGTCGCAGGTCGGGATCGTCGGTGATCCCCGCCGGTTCGAAGCGGGTGCTCGTGAACGCCCGCACGAACGTGTGCAGCGGCACCCCGTACTGGAGGCCGTAGCTGACCGCCATCGAGAACGCATCCATGATTCCCGCCAGTGTCGAACCCTGCTTCGACACCCGCAGGAACATCTCGCCGGGTCGCCCGTCGTCGAACTCGCCGATCGTGACGAACCCTTTGCAGTCCGCGACCCGGAACTCGAAGGTCCGCGAATTGCGGGTCCGCGGGAGGCGTTCGCGCCGCACCACCAGCTGCGTGGGGGGCGCCGCGTCCGCATCCTTGCGTGCCGCGGCGAGCGGCTGGCCGAGTTTGCAGTTGTCGCGGTAGACGGCCACGGCCTTGAGCCCGAGCCGCCACGCGTCGATGTACAGGTCGGCGATGTCGTCGACGGTCGCGGACTCCGGCAGATTCACCGTCTTCGAGATCGCACCCGACAGGAACGGTTGCACCGCCGCCATCATCGTCACGTGCCCGCGGGGCGCGATCGTGTTGTCGCCCATCGAGGTGGCGAACACCGCCACGTCCTCGTCGCGCAGGTGCGGGGCGCCGTCGAGATCGCGATGCACATCGAGGTGGGTGACGATGTCCGCGACCTCCGCGGGTGTGTATCCGAGACGTGACAGTGCCCGGGGCACACTACGATTGGCGATCGACAGGGAGCCACCGCCGACGAGCTTCTTCGTTTTCACCAGCGCCAGATCGGGTTCGATGCCGGTGGTGTCGCAGTCCATGGCCAGGCCGATCGTGCCGGTCGGGGCGAGGACCGTCACCTGACTGTTGCGCACACCGTGCTCGGTGCCGACGCGCACCGCCGCGTCCCACGACTCGCGCGCCGCGGCCAGGATGTCGGCGGGAGCGAGGTCGGCGTCGATGTCGTCGACGGCACCCCGGTGGCGGGCGAGCACCCCGATCATCGGCTCGCGGTTCGCGGCGAACCCGTCGAACGGGCCGAGTCGCTGCGCGAGATACGCGGACACCTCGTAGGCCCGCCCCGTCATCAGCGCGGTGACGGATGCGGCGTAGGCGCGACCGGCATCGCTGTCGTAGGGAAGACCCGATGCCATCAGCAGCGCACCGAGGTTCGCGTATCCGAGACCGAGTTGGCGGAATCTGCGGGAGGTGTCGCCGATGCTGTCGGTCGGGTAGTCCGCACGACCCACGAGAATCTCCTGCGCGGTCAGCATCACCGCCACCGCGTGCCGGAATCCGTCGACGTCGAAGGTTCCGTCCTCACGCAGGAACGAGAGCAGGTTCAGGCTCGCGAGGTTGCACGCCGAATCGTCGAGGTGCATGTATTCGGAACACGGATTGGACCCGTTGATCCGTCCCGACGCCGGTGCCGTGTGCCAGCGGTTGACGGTCGTGTCGAACTGGATGCCCGGATCGGCGCAGTCCCACGCGGCGGAAGCGATGCGGTGCAACAGATCCCGAGCTCCGACGGTCCGTACCACTTCGCCGGTGGTCACCGCCCGCAGCGGCCACGGTGCGTCATCGACGACGGCCTGCATGAACTCGTCGGTGACCCGCACGGAGTTGTTCGCGTTCTGGTACTGCACCGAGTGGATGTCGCTGCCGTCGAGGCTCATGTCGAATCCTGCCGACGCGAGGGCGCGGGCCTTGCGCTCCTCGAGGGCCTTGCAGTCGACGAACTCCTCGATGTCCGGGTGGGCGACGTCGAGAATCACCATCTTGGCGGCCCGTCGGGTCTTGCCCCCGGATTTGATGGCACCGGCCGACGCATCGGCTCCGCGCATGAAACTGACCGGTCCCGACGCGGTTCCACCACCGGAGAGGAGTTCGGCGGACGAACGGATCCGCGAGAGGTTCACGCCGGCACCGGAACCGCCCTTGAAGATCACCGCTTCCTGGCGATACCACTCGAGGATCGAATCGACCGAGTCGTCCACCGACAGGATGAAGCAGGCGCTGGCCTGTTGCGGCGTGTCGGGCACGCCGATGTTGAACCACACGGGGCTGTTGAACGACGCCTTCTGGTGCAGCAGCAGGTGGGTCAGTTCGGCGGCGAACGTCTCGGGGTGATCGAGGTGACCGTCGGCGTCACCCCACGCGGTGATCGTATCGACGATGCGCGCGACCACATCTCGGAGGGAACGTTCGCGGGCCGGAGTGCCGAGTGGGCCCCGGAAGTACTTCTGGGTCACGATGTCGGTGGCGTTCTGCGACCAGAAATCGGGGAACTCGACGTCGGTCTGTTCGAACACGACGTCGCCGCTGCCGTGGTGCACGATCCGGGCGTCGCGGCGCTGCCAGGTCAGTTCCTCCGCGGGATCGACACCGGCAGTGGTGAACCGTCGCGTGTCGGCCCGGGCGGTGCCGAGTTGCTCGTCCGTCGTTCGGGATGCCGCGCCGCTTCGAGGTGCTCTGCTCATCGCTTCCTTCCGGGACCGCGATCGATGGCACATATAGTCCCACCATGGTCTCACCGCGTTCGGTAGTTCCGCTGTCGCCGACGATGCTGCTCCGGTCCGGCTCCGACGGCAACGAGTCGATGGTCACCGGCGTGTCACCCGCAGGTCCCGAGGCGCCGTGAGCGTCGGCGGAGAACTGCTCGTCGGTCTGGTGATCGTCGTCGGTCTGCTCGGCATCATCCTGCCCGTTCTGCCCGGAACACTGCTGATCTTCGGGGCGATCGCGGTGTGGGCCGTGCTCACCGGCGGAGCCACCGCCTGGACGGTTCTCGCGGTCGCGACGGCGGCGCTCGTGGTCACCGGTGTGGTCAAGTACACGTGGCCCGGGAAACGCCTCCAGCAGGTGGGGGTGCCGAACCGGTCTCTGGTGATCGGCGGATTGCTCGGGATCGTCGGATTCTTCGTCGTCCCCGTCGTGGGGCTGGCGATCGGCTTCCTGCTCGGCACGTACCTGTCGGAAGCGCAGCGGCAGCGCACGCACCGCGATGCGTGGACGTCGACGGTGCACGCCACGAAGGCGGTGGGCCTGTCGATCCTCGTCGAGTTGCTCGGGGGCCTGATCGCCGCGGGCGTGTGGCTCGGCGCCGTGCTGTTCGTCGCCTGACGGCGGTGACCGTCGCGGTCGCCGCGGTGTCCGCCCCCCGGAAACGAGCGAGTGGTACACCCGATCGATCAGGTCGATCCGGTGTACCACTCGCTCGGGAAACGCTCGGGAAAGCGGCGTGGACGGCGGGCGTCCGGCCTGGTGTCAGGCCTTGTGGGGCTCCGACGCGCGGAACATGTCGTCGCGCTCGACGACCTTGACGCGCTCGCGGCCCTCGGCCTCGCCGAGACTCCGCTCGTGCGCGTCGAGGCGGTACCAGCCCTGCCACGTGGTGTACGGCAGCTGCTTGGACTCGAGGAACTCCACGATGGCGTCCACACCCGGCTCGGCCGGGGTGTTGAGCCGACCCTCGGCGCGGTCCTCGAGCAGGTTCGCGACCGTCTCGTTCGCATCGCCCTTCGTGTGACCGATCAGGCCCACCGGACCGCGCTTGATCCAGCCCGTGACGTACGTGTGCGGCAGGAACCGGTCGTGGCCTTCGGCGGTCTCGTCGGCGATGACCCGCCCGGCCTCGTTGGGGACGGTCCCGGCCTGATCGTCGAACGGAAGCTGCGAGATGTTCTGCGAGAGGTAGCCGACCGCGCGGTACACGGCCTGCACCTCCCAGTCGTTGAACTTGCCGGTGCCGCGGACGTTGCCGGTGCCGTCGAGCTCGGTGCGTTCGGTGCGCAGACCCACGACCTTGCCGTCCTCCCCGTGCACCTCGGCGGGCGACTCGAAGAAGTGCAGGTACAGCTTGTGCGGGCGGTCGCCCACGTCGCGGATCGCCCAGTCCTGCAGGGTGTTGGCGACCATGTCGACCTGCTTGGAGTTGCGGCGTGCTGCCTCGGATCCCTCGTCGTAGTCGATGTCCTCGGGATCGACGATGACCTCGATGGTCGGGGAGTGGTCGAGTTCGCGCAGCTCCAGCGGCGTGAACTTCGCCTGCGCGGGGCCGCGCCGGCCGAACACGTGCACCTCGAGCGCCTTGTTCTGCTTGAGGCCCTCGTACACGTTCGGTGGGATCTCGGTGGGCAGCAGTTCGTCGCCGGTCTTGGCCAGCACGCGGGCGATGTCGAGCGCGACGTTGCCGACACCGAGGACGGCGACCTTCTCGGCTTCGAGCGGCCAGGTGCGCGGCACGTCGGGGTGGCCGTCGTACCAGGACACGAAGTCGGCGGCGCCGTAGCTGCCGTCGAGGTCGATGCCCGGGATGCCGAGGTCGCGGTCGGCGTTGGCGCCGGTGGAGAAGATCACCGCGTCGTAGAAGCGGTCGAGGTCCTCGAGGGTGATGTCGACGCCGTAGTCGAGGTTGCCGAGCAGACGCACCTGCGGCTTGTCGAGCACCTTGTGCAGCGCGGTGATGATGCCCTTGATACGCGGATGGTCCGGCGCGACGCCGTAGCGGATCAGGCCGAAGGGGGCCGGCATGCGCTCGAACAGGTCGATGCTGACCCCGGGATCCTGCGCGGTATCGGACTTCATGAGCGCATCTGCGGCGTAGATACCGGCGGGGCCGGCACCGACGATCGCGACGCGAAGGGGACGAGTCTGATCGGTCATCAGGGAGTCAACTACCTCTTCGGTGTGCGGACGGACATATCCAGCTTAAATTAAGGTTGCCCTCAGCGGGCGGGCGCAGGGAGCGCGGGGACGGTGTGGGGAAGAGTTCGGGACCGTCGGAGAATCGCATCAGCGACAACACATGTGGGCACACACGCGGCACAGATCGACGGCGAGACGTCGAACGAGCTGCGTGGAGGCCATACGCAATTCCTACCTCACGAGGGTTTATGTGTGCAAATGCGCGCGGGGACGCCGCAGGGTCCGGCGCTACGATCGAGCGCATGGCACAGCGGCGCGACCCCGAACCCGACTCCGACGGCCCCGACCCGGACGGCCCCACCTCCCGGAGCCTCGGACCGTTCGTCGGCGCCGTCGTGGTGGTCGCGGTCCTCGCGGTCCTGGTGGTGGTCGCGCAGGTGTTCGCGCCCGCCGACGACATCGACGACACGGAACTGATCAACAGGACGGTCGGCGACTACGTGCGCGCACACAACGAGAACGACGACGGCATCCTCGCCCGTCTGCGCTGCGACGACCTGAGCGCGGACGACGCACCCCTCGCCGACGTCGGCGAGGTCGACTTCGGCGGCTCCGGCAACGTGATCGTCGACGGCGCCGACGCCACCGTGGACGTCACGGTCACCGTCGACGGCGATCGCACCACCGAGACCTGGCAGGTGACCCGGGTGGGCGACCTGTGGCGGGTCTGCACCGGCTGAGCCCGCTGCCGCCGCCGGTCCGGGCGGCACGTGGCGGAGTCCCGCCTGGAAGACACGCGGACCGCTGTGGAAAGCTGTTCCCGTGAGCTACGCAGGTGATATGACGCCGCAGCAAGCGTGGGAGCTGCTGCAGGCGGATCCGAATGCAGTGCTCGTCGATGTGCGCACCGACGCCGAATGGAAGTACGTGGGGGTCCCCGAGACCACCTCCATCGGTCGGCGCACACTCTTCGTCGAATGGGTCACCTACCCGACCGGTGCACCGAACGAGGATTTCGTCGACGAGCTGACGAAAGCCGGTGTCGACGGCGGACCGGTGATCTTCCTGTGTCGTTCGGGTCAGCGTTCGATCGGTGCTGCCGAGGCGGCGACCGCTGCGGGCCTGACCCCTGCCTACAACGTTCTCGAAGGATTCGAAGGTCCGCTCGATGCCGACGGGCATCGCGGTGGCCAGGGTTGGCGGGCAGTGGGCCTGCCGTGGAGGCAGTCGTGAGTGCAATTCCCCAGGGCGGTGCGTTCGGTAAGCCGCTGCCCGACACCGTTCGCCCCGCCACGCTCGGTGTGCGCGGAGGTGTCCTGCGGTCCGGTTTCGAGGAGACCTCCGAGGCGCTCTACCTCAACTCCGGATTCGTGTACGAATCGGCGGAGGCCGCCGAACAGGCCTTCACCGGCGAGATCGACCATTTCGTGTACTCGAGGTACGGCAACCCCACCGTGACGATGTTCGAGGAGCGGATGCGTCTGCTCGACGGTGCAGAAGGGTGTTTCGCGACCGCGTCGGGCATGTCCGCGGTGTTCACCGCGCTGGCCGCGCTGCTGGGCAAGGGCGACCGGCTCGTCGCCGCCCGCAGCCTGTTCGGTTCGTGCTTCGTGGTGTGCAACGAGATCCTTCCCCGGTGGGGTGTGGAGACCGTCTTCGTCGACGGCGAGGACCTCGACCAGTGGGAGCAGGCGCTGTCGGTGCCCACCACCGCGGTGTTCTTCGAGACGCCGTCGAATCCGATGCAGACCCTCGTCGACGTGCGGCGCGTCTCCGAGATGGCGCACGCCGCGGGCGCGAAGGTGGTGCTGGACAACGTCTTCGCCACCCCGCTGCTGCAGCGCAGCCTCGACCTCGGCGCCGACGTCGTCGTGTACTCCGGAACCAAGCACATCGACGGGCAGGGCCGCGTCCTCGGCGGCGCGATCCTCGGCCCGCAGGACTACATCGACGGGCCGGTCAAGAACCTGATCCGGCACACCGGCCCCTCGTTGAGCCCGTTCAACGCGTGGACCCTCCTCAAGGGACTCGAGACGATGCCGGTGCGCCTGAAGCACGCCGTGGCCACCACGCAGCGTCTCGCCGAGTTCCTCGAGGCGAGCGACCAGGTGAAGTGGGTCAAGTACCCCTACCTCGAGTCGCATCCGCAGCACGAGTTGGCCCGGTCGCAGATGAGCGGCGGCGGCACCATCATCACGTTCGAACTCGACGCGCCCGACGGCGGCGGCAAGAAGCGGGCATTCGAGCTGCTGAACAAGCTGTGCATCGTCGACATCTCCAACAACCTCGGCGACTCGAAGTCCCTCGTCACGCACCCCGCCACCACCACGCACCGCGCGATGGGCCCGGAGGGGCGCGCCGCGATCGGCCTGTCCGACGGCGTCGTCCGCCTGTCGGTGGGCCTCGAGGATCCCGAGGATCTGCTCGAAGACTTCGAGCAGGCCCTTTCCTGATCGATACCCCCGCCGAGCGTG
>NZ_JAIYEP010000070.1 GCF_020515525.1 Rhodococcus yananensis | reverse complement strand
GGCCCGGTTCTTCGGAACCGGGCCCGACGTCGTCTGCGCTGTACCCCCACCCCACGGCGAGCGAACGGTGCATTCGCTCGATCCGATGAAGCCGGCGATACATTCGCTCGGCAGGGGCGGCAGGCCCGGCGACACGGCCGGGTGATGTTCTCGGGCAGGACCGACACGTTCCCCCCGACCGCACCCTCCCCGACACATACCCCGGGTAGATTCCGCGTCAGGTCCGAGTCCGCCCAGGAGAGTTCGATGAGCAACGACGACACCGCTGCCGCCGCCGAGGGTCGCGTACGCGCACCTCGCTGGCTGCGCCCGACGATCATCGGGGTGCTCCTCGCCGTCGCGTTCTACCAGATGTCCGGATGGCTGTTCCACAACCTCAAGGGCTTCCTCGGACTGTTGTTCCTGGCGTGGTTGTTCAGTGTCACCATCGAACCGATCGTCGACGCCCTCGCCCGGCGCGGCTGGCGGCGGGGCGCCGCGACGGGCCTGGTGCTGTTCGGGCTCTTCGCACTGACGATCGGTTTCTTCGCGGTGTTCGGCACCATCCTCGCCGACCAACTCGCGCAACTCCTCACATCACTGCCGGACGCGTTGACGCGCGTGACCGACTGGGCCAACAAGACTTTCGACACGAACTTCGAGAGCGGCTCCGAACTCCTCAACATCACCCCGGATACCGTCAAGGATCTCGCCCAGAAATACACGCCGGGTGTCGTCGGTGTGGTCAGCACCCTCGTCGGTGCCCTGTTCCAGATGCTGACGATGTTGCTGTTCATCTTCTACATGTCGGCCGAAGGCCCGAAGATGCGGCGCACCATCTCCAGCTGGTTTCCGCACCGGCAGCAGCAGATCATCGCGAACGTGTGGGAAACAGCCGTCGAGAAGGCCGGCGGCTACGTGGTGTCGCGGTTGATCCTCGCCGCACTCAGCAGCATCTTCACCGGGGTGTTCCTGCTGATCATCGGGGTGCCCTACTGGCTGCCGCTGGCGATCTGGACCGGAGTGATCTCCCAGTTCATCCCCACACTGGGTACCTACCTGGCGATCGCGCTGCCCGCGATCATCGCCGCGGCCCAGCAACCGCTCGACGGTGTGTGGGTGGTCGTGTTCGGCACCGCCTACCAGCAGGTCGAGAACTACATCTTCCATCCGCGCATCACGTCACGCACCGTGTCGATCCATCCGGCGGTCGCTTTCGGATCGGTGATCGTCGGCGCGACCCTGTTCGGAGCGATGGGGGCGCTGGTGTCAGTGCCGGTCGTCGCGATCCTGCAGGCTCTCGTCGAAACCTACGGCAGGCGGTATGTACTGGCCGACGACGAATCCCTCGCTCACCGCCCGGCCGATGAGCGCACCACCGAATACCCCACGAACACCCGACCTGACGACCAAGATGGGTCCGACAACCGAAGTCCGCACACCCGAGAGGACGACGATCGGTGACCATCTTCGCTGTAGTCGGCGTGTGTGTTGGCCTGGCCTGCTGCCTGTTCGCTCGCGTGATAACGCGCCTCCGGCTGGCCGGGCCATTGGTGATGGTCGTCGCCGGAATCGTCGTCACGAGCTTCCTGCACGAAGACCTGACAGAGCTCCTGTACGCATCGACGACGGAGCACACCGTCGAGCTCATCCTGGCGCTGCTGTTGTTCATCGATGCCACCGAAGTACGCGGAGGACTGTTCGGCGGCGAAACCCCGATCGCTGCACGACTGCTGTGCATCGCCCTACCGCTGTCGCTGATCGCGGCAACAGGCCTCGGCGTATTCCTCCTGCCTCACACGACGACCGCCGTCCTGGTAGTGGTGGCATGCGTGGTGGTTCCCACTGACCTCGCGCCCGCTGCAAGCCTCGTCCACGACAGACGTCTACCCGCCCGGGTGCGCCGTATTCTCAACGTGGAGAGCGGATACAACGACGGTATCGTCGCGCCCGTCTTCGTCGTGGCACTCGCGCTGCTCGGTGACGACGGCGAGCACGACAGCGTCATGGCCACGATCCTCCATGCCACACAGTCGTCGATAGTCGCCATCGTGGTGGGTGGCATCGTCGGCTACGGCGGGGGCCGGGTCATCCGCGCTGTCACCGCACGCGCCCTGACGACCGCCCCGGGTGTGCGAGTGAGCGTCGTGCTTCTGGTGTTCCTGGCCTACGGTGGTGCCGTCACGTTGTCTGCAAACGGTTTCATCGCGGCGTTCGTGTGCGGTATGGGATTCCACGCGGCGCGCACAGCGAACAGCACACTCGACCGGTCAGAACTCACGTCGACCGAGGATCTCGGGGCGCTCAGCAGCATGGCCATGTGGTATCTGTTCGGCGCGACGCTCACCTACCTCGCCGGTTTCGGGCTGCCCGACTGGGAGGTGTTCGTGTATGTTGCAGCAGCATTGACGGTTGTCCGCATGCTTCCCATCGGGGCGGCACTGATCGGATCGAACCTGCCGTCGCGGGACCGGTGGGCGGTGGCGTTGCTCGGACCACGTGGAACGGCGTCCATCGTGTTCGGATTGCTGGCGTGGCGAGCCATCACCGACATCGACGATGCCTCGCTCGTCCTCTACGTGATGACTGCAACCGTAGCGGGCAGCATCGCCTTCCACGGTTTCGTAACCGAAAGCACGAGCCGCCGATACAATCGGGACACAGATCGTTCCACAGACGATCCGACTGCACGGCGCACATCCACTCTGCGCAGCAGGACTCCGCGACGGTGACGGGCCACAGTCATCCCGGGAGCATCGCGTGAGCGGGCCCGAGCGACATGATCAGGCGACCGCCGTATCACCGCGATCACGATCATCGACACCGCAACCGCCCGACCCACCGACGACACCGTCCTCTTCGGCAACTCAATTCACCGAACCGATCGGACACACGTTTCGTCCCACGTGCACATATCCCGCAGATCTGTCTTCCGTCACCACAGTCCACCGATGGCCGACCAACTCCCGAACCACAACCAGGCCGTGATCGTCACAGCGATCATCGTGCCCTCACCTGCACGTTCCAGCAGATGACCGCTCTCCCGAAGGTCGTAGCGATACGGCCGGTCCGCCGCGTCGCCGTCGACTACGGACAGCACCTCACCGCGTCGGTAGGAACCGCGTGGCATACCGCGGCTGCCCTCAGCTGCGATCAGTAAGCGCCAACGCCCTACTGCCGGATCGCTGTCGCGCACGAGGAATCCACCTTCTGCGTCCGGACCGAAGATCTCACCTCCGGTGACGATCGTCGCCGTACCGAACCGCAACTGTGCTGCCCGTCGAGCGATCGGATCGCTGTCGAGGCACTCGAACCACAGATCGAACGCGCGAAGTATGCGGCCTGTCGACTCATCATCGAGGATGCTGTCGATCACGATCATCGTGTCCTGCATCGTATCTCCCGCTTCCACCTGGAACACCGGGCCGAGAGTTCGAGATCGTGCCGGATGGGCAGTTCCAATCACATGCGGGCGCGACTTCATCCGCGCGTACGCACGCAACGTTACAAAAGGCAGGATGCTCGATCCGCGGACGTAACCCACTGCTGCGACACCGAACGCAGACACTGCGACCACGCCGAGCACCGTCGACCAGTCGGACTCGAAGAAGACATCCGATGTGAGTCCCGTGAGACGGTACGACAACAACACCGCTCCAACCAGCACACCGAGGACGACGCACAGTCTGCACCCTTCCGGAAACGGTGGGCGAACGTGCCTGACGAACCCTTCAGCATTGCCGATGACCGGCACTCGAGTACGACGACCGGTGACTGCGGGCAGATCAGGCGCCGAACTCCTCGACTCACGCCAGGCATCGCGGGATCTGCCGGGCCACGGCGCCGCCGCACCCGACGTGTTCTCCACTGTCACTCCCCGCCTTCGTTGCAGCAAGTAGTGCGGGCAACGGTGTGACCGATAGGGTTTTGCGCGGAGATGGATCCCCTTCTACTATTCGACGCCACTACACCCCAGCGGTCATCGTGGCGGAGTGCTTGCTCCAAGCATTCGGCAGAGACTGGACATTCACGACAGAATTCGGTCTGTACCGGGTGTTCACGTGAAGCCAGGCCGTGCCGGTCACAAGGAACACCACAATCCGACTGCGGTCCGTTCTCCTCGCCAGAGACGGGCAACATCATCGTGCCCAGGTCAGACACCGGGCGGACCGACAGCGACAGCCGGACGGCTCTGCCACTCAGCGAGGAGGACGGGGTCCTGCAACTCCATCCATGTGACAACGTCCGAATAGGTAGCACAGTAGGTGTCCGGCAGTCCGCATACATCCGCCATGAATTCAGCAGTGGCCGGATTGAAAGCATTACCGTTCCAGTCGTTGAAATGGTTGGCGATCACGAGCGGTGCACGGTTTCCGTGGTACGCCTCACGGAACATGAACTCGTATGATTGCGTGGTAATTTCGGCTGCACGACGAGTTGTATGCGGTTCTTCCCGTGCCCCGTTGAGGGTGTACCAGAAGTTGTAGTCGAGCGCCGTCTGGTGTGCGTCCAGCGCCGGAGAGTAGACATACGGAATCGGGAACTCCCAGATACCGTCGATCTCGGTGGGCCACACGATTCCGGTCTGCTCCGCCGGCATCGACGAGTCCCAACGCATCCCGAAGCTGTGCCACGCCGGAATCAATTGGTCGAGACTGCCTTCCAGGCATTGCGTTCGCCCCCCACGCACTTCCTCCCGGCCGAACATCAGATCCGGCCCCTCGGCCACAGCATTGTTGGCCTTCCAGTTCTCCATGAGCGAGAAGAACTGGTCGAGTTCATGAGTCCAGTCGGCGGAGGTCCATTGGTCGCCGTGGTAGCCCGCTCCCTTGCAGAAATGCCCGACATAGTGTGTGCCCATTTCGTGCCCGGCCAACCAGGTGCGATTCAGATAGCGAACCTGTTCGAGTACACCGGCTTCGGTTCCTCCGAACGCGATCGCAGCCTTGCCCGGAGCATGTCCGGGCCCCTGATAGTGCTCGGCGTTGTCGTCGGTGAGGAAGTACAACCCCGTCATCAGCGCGGTGAAACGCGCGTCGACGCGCTCCGCAGTGTCGAGGAACATGTCCCAGTTCGGGGTCAGACCGACGCCGTCGAAAGAGAAGAGGACGAATTGCGGTGGCGTCTCACCGGGGGCCAGGCGTGTCATCGGAACATTCGATTCCACCTGTTGTGGAATGGGATCGGGAGTAGGGAGCGTGTCGATGCCGGCATCGACAACGGGCGATGCGGCGAGCTTCTCGGGCAAAATTTCATCTCCCGCCGAACCACACGCACCGACCAGCGCGGCGAGCGAGAGTGCTGCCCCCATACGGAAGAACTGATTCTTCGACATCCTCGTACCCTCCCCGGTACTCACAGATCCACGGTCCGCCACATCGGCCCTGATGACGAGACCGCGCCAAGACCCACCCCGATCTGCGGCGGTGGATCACGGCTCAGGCTAGCCCAGCCACACCCTCGTTGCCGTGGAGAATCTCTATGATCGGCCACACACGACCGAATCCGATCGGTACCACGCAGCCCCGATCTCCCGGAAATTCCGTGGTCATCGACATGAAGACGGCTGGCACAAACCGCGCTTGTGAAATCGCCGGAATCACTTGTTCGGTTTCCGCGACGGCCGGTGGGGTCGGTTCATGTCTCCTGGATCGATCGAGTCCAGGAATCCGGAATGCCCATGGGCGATCACCCGTCGACGTGATCGATGATGGTCGCCTTCGCAGCTCGCCATGCGGATGAATCCGGATTCCCGAAGTCTCCGTGTCCGACGCCTTCGATCATGAGGAGTTCCGCCGGATCTCCGGCCGCGCGCGCCGCCTCGACATATCGGGTCGACTGAGCAGGATCGACGGTCCGGTCATCGGTACCGTGCACCGCCGTCACCGGTAGGCCCACCGGGAGATGCTCGATCGGCGACGCCACCAGGTACCGGTCGGGCTGATCTTCGGGTGAGCCACCGAGCCGACCCCGCACGAACTGATCGTGACCAGCTGTCGCCGCCAGCGACATGTCCAACACCCCAGCCATGATGGTGGCACTCTGCGGGTGGACCCGCGGTTGCGCTCCCGGAGCGTCGGGCCCCAGGGTGTGACGCCCGGCAATCCACGCCGCGAGGTGCCCGCCGGCGGAGTGGCCGGCCAGATGAACACGGTCGAGATCGAGACGCCCACCGGCAGCGTCTTGGACGACCGTCGCCAGTGCCTCCGTCGCATCGTCGGCATCTGCCAACGTGACCGGCCACCCTCCTTCACCGGACACCCTCCGGTACTCGAAGTTCCACACCGCAACTCCTTCGTCGGAGAGCGACTTCGACAACGGCTCGAAATACGACAGGTCATGTTCTTCGAGCCATCCCCCACCGTGAACCATGACCACGACGGGAAACGGCCCGCTCCCCCCTGGTAAATGCAGCACACCGTAGTTGTCGGCGGCTTCTCCGTACTGGACGCGTACCTGCTCCGGTTCGCCCCGCACAGCGTCGTCGGACACTCGTCCGGACTGCGATGTGCACCCTGCCACCAGCGTCGCTGATACCGCACCGATCACTGCGACGAGAATCGTCCTCTTAATCGGGTCTCATCCTCCCTGTCGAACACGTCGATGCCACTCGGTCGTCGCCGGAAACGTACGCGATGGCTCCCCGCGTCCATAAACAAGATAATCCGTGGATTCGACAAATATGACTTGTTGAATTCAATACCACCGGATTCAACTGCGGAAACAGTCGACTGAAATCTCTCTACCGGCGAGTAAGCCCTTCGGGTGTCATCCACGGCGCTCTGGTTACGCCGAGTATGCCCCGAATCCCTGTAATCTCCTGTTCGTCGCGAGCCGGGTTGGATCTTCACCGACGGAACCGTGGGATCCGTCATCGCGGGGCGAACGGGAGCGCCGGTGTCGACACGCTGCATCCGCCACAATCGGGTGCCCGGTGACCCCGTAGCCGACCCCGCGAGGAGGTGAGGACCGCTTCCTGCGCCAGATTGCACTCGTCGTGACAGCATCGGGTGCGAACTCGTTCCCGACGATGCTTCGAATTCACCAGTCAGAGAGGCCGACGATGATCCGAAAAGTCCTTGCTGCAGCGAGTATCACCGCGGTCGCATTCTTCGCTGCTGCGTGCGATACCGAAGGCAGCAACACCACAAGCACGACCACCACTACCGTGCACCCCGAAACCAGCCCGGTGCAGAGCGAGCCTTCCGAGGTCGAGGGAAGCCAGTCGCAGTCGTCCTCCCACACCACCGCGCCGGGCAATGGCGGAGCAGTCATGCAGGACCCACGGGGCGGAAACAGCACCGTCCCCTGCGAAGGCACCATCTGCACCAACCCCAACCA
>NZ_JAIYEP010000069.1 GCF_020515525.1 Rhodococcus yananensis | reverse complement strand
CCACGGCGCAGGCACCAACCCCGCCGAGAACGGCGGAGCAGTCATGCAGGACCCACGAGGCGGAAACAGCACCGTCCCCTGCGAAGGCACCATCTGCACCAACCCCAACCACGGCGCAGGCACCAACCCCGCCGAGAACGGCGGAGCAGTCATGCAGGACCCACGAGGCGGAAACAGCACCGTCCCCTGCGAAGGCACCATCTGCACCAACCCCAACCACGGCGCAGGTGAGTAGCGCCACAGGCCATCTCCGAGCTGGTTCGGTCCCGACGCCTGATTCTCGACATCGACGCCGCCCGGCTTCCACACGGTGGAGGCCGGGCGCACCTACACAGGCTCCGTCCGGCTAAGATTCTGATGCATATCTGTACACGCTGGCGCGTGGAGGGGGTTTATCTGTGCCACATTCGGATTCGGTCCTGTCGCGTCGACAGTTGATGCTGCTGACGGCAACCGCAGCCGCTGGAACGGCCTGTGGGGTATCTGAATCACCTGCGTTGCAACCCGGGTCCATTGCACGATCCACACCTGTCAGCGCAACACCCACATCGACCACCCCCACCACCTCGTCGTTCGAACGTCGCGTGCCGACCATGTGGGGTACGAATCTTCCCGGGATCACCACAACCGGGATCAGCGGTCTGGACCATCCGACACTGCATCTGACATTCGATGCGTGCGGCGGCAACGGCGGATCGCTCATCGACGTCGCCCTGCTGAACACCCTGCGGAGAGAATCTATTCCGGCCACACTCTTCCTCAATGCACGCTGGGTTCGAGAAAACCGGAAGACCGCCGCCGACCTCGCGTCAGATCACCTCTTCGAGATCGGCAACCACGGAACACGTCACGTTCCGCTGTCGGTCGCCGGCCGCACCGCCTACGGTATCGAGGGAACCTCCGGTGTCGACGATGCTATTCGGGAGGTTGTCGACAATCAGAAGGTACTCGCGGATATCACCGGACTACCACCCACTTGGTTCCGGGCAGGCACGGCACACTACGACGACGTCGCGGTCGACATCGTCGCGGAACTCGGCTTGTCCATAGCGGGATTCTCTGTGAACGGTGACGGCGGCGCCACACTCACCGCACCGCAGGTCGCAGCAAACCTGGTGGAGGCGCCCGACGGCGCAATCGTGCTGATGCACATGAACCAGCCATTCAGCGGATCGGCGTCGGGGCTGCTCGCCGCGCTGCCACTGTTGCGTCAACGCGGCGTCCAGTTCGCCCGGCTGCTCGAGCCGGAGCAGGCGCCGTGATGAATGCCCCACGACACGCCTCGTCCTTCCCAGGCCGATCCGAAGCTCGACGTGAGCATCTCGGAGCCCACCCACCCCCGCGCAATGACCACGAGACTTCGAGACCAACCATGATGGATCCCCATCTCGACACCCATCGACTTCGTCAATTCATGGCCGTGGCCGAACATCTGAACATCACCCGCGCTGCCGCAGATCTACAGCTCACCCAGCAGGCCGTCAGCAGCACACTCAAATCGCTCGAACGTGAACTCGGGGTATCGCTCATCCGGCGTACGGGCCGGAGCATCGATCTGACTCCTGCCGGCCAGACATTGCGCGACGGTGGTGGACCACTGATCGACGCATCCCGCGCTCTCGTCCGCGCAACCCGCGCGGCCGCGGCAGCCGAACCCGATCACCTCATAGTCGGCCACACCCCCGCCCTCACGTCCGATGAGGTGTTCGACCTGACCGAGCCGGTTCGACAAGCGTTCCCCGACGCATCGATCACCGCCAGACAGTGTTTTCCCGGAGATCTGGCACCCGCGCTGCGCGCGGGCACCATCAGTGTCGGACTGAGACGTGGTTCGACAACGCCGCGAGATTTGGCCGCGGCGATCATTGCGTACTCCATGCTGAACATTGCGGTATCGGCCGAGCATCCCCTGGCCTGGAAGGCATCCATCACGATGGGTGAACTCGCCGGGTTCGGTCTCATTCTGTGGGGACCACCCGGTGAGTCCTTCTACTCCGACTTCCTGATGTCGGTGTGCCGACGCGCAGGTTTCGAGCCGAGTGTCACTGTCAATCATATTCAGGGAACCACACCGACGACCGCAGTCATCGGGAACGGGCACTTCGCATTCGTAACGGCTGAGCCGGGACCCTGCCATCATGGCCGAGCGGTGGTGATACCGATCGAGGATCCACCGATGGCCCCTGTTCAAGCGCTGTGGCTCCGCCATACGACACCGCGACTGGTGCAGCCTCTACTGGGAGCCGTTGTGCCGCCGGGGTGACGGCACCGAATCGGCACCCCGGCCACCCTCGACGGCGAACGCCCGGTCAGACGATCAACGTTGCTCCTGTCGCGGCTACAACCTCGTCAACGGTCACACCGGGAGCGGTCTCCACGAGAGTCAGCCCCTCGGCGGCGACGTCGATGACCGCGAGATCGGTGATGATCCGCTGCACGCAGCGCTTGCCGGTCAGCGGCAGCACACACTCGTCGAGGATCTTCGGCTCGCCCTTCTTGCTGACGTGGTCCATCATCACGATGACGCGCTTGGCACCGTGCACGAGATCCATCGCACCGCCCATACCCTTGACCATCGCGCCGGGAATCATCCAGTTCGCGATGTCACCGGAGGCCGACACCTGCATCGCACCGAGCACCGCGACATCGATCTGGCCACCGCGGATCATGCCGAACGACTGCGACGAGTCGAAGAAGGATGCGCCGGGAACGACGGTGATCGTCTCCTTGCCCGCGTTGATGAGCTCGGGGTCGAGCTCCTCCTCGGTCGGGTACGGACCGACTCCGAGCACACCGTTCTCGGAGTGCAGGATGACCTCGACACCCGGATCGAGGTAGTTCGGGACGAGCGTCGGCATGCCGATTCCGAGGTTGACGTACTGCCCGTCGGACAGTTCCGCCGCGACCCGCGCCGCCATCTCCTGGCGGGTCATGCCCTTGCGCTCGGTGGCTGTCGTCGATGTCATGCCCGCACCGTCCTGTTCTCGATTCCGACCTCGACCGGCCCGACGTGCACGACGCGCTGCACGTGGATGCCGGGGGTGTGGATCTCGTCGGGGTCGAGTTCGCCCGGCTCGACGAGGTGCTCGACCTGAGCGATGGTGATCCGGCCCGACGCGGCGGCCGGGGGATTGAAGTTGCGGGCCGATGCCCGGTACACGAGGTTGCCGTGCCGGTCGCCCTTCCAGGCGTGGACCAGCGCGTAGTCGGCGACGATGCCGCGTTCCATCACGTAGGTCTCGCCGTCGAACTCGCGGGTCTCCTTGGGCTTCGACGCGACGGCGATACCGCCGTCGCCGTCGTAGCGCAGCGGCAACCCACCCTCCTCGACGGCCGTGCCGACACCGGCGGGGGTGAAGAACGCGGGGATGCCCGCGCCGCCGGCGCGGAGGCGCTCGGCGAGGGTGCCCTGCGGGGTCAACTCGACCTCGAGTTCGCCGGACAGGTACTGGCGCGCGAACTCCTTGTTGGAACCGACGTACGACGAGATGGTGCGACGGATGCGCCCCCTCTCGAGCAGCAGGCCGAGACCGAAGCCGTCGGTGCCGCAGTTGTTGCTGACGGTCTCGAGTCCGGTCGCGCCCTGTTCCAGCAGCGCGTCGATGAGGATTTCGGGGATGCCGACCAGGCCGAACCCGCCGACGGCGATGGTGACGCCGTCCGGCACATCGGCCACAGCCTCGGCAGCGGAGGCGACAACTTTGTCCATGCATGCCACCATAGCGTCGTTCGTACGTGACGTGAACCCCTGTTCGCGATACGAACATTTCCCGGCGGAATCGTTGATTCGCGGCGGTGGCGGAACTAACCTGTCCGCATAGCGTCCATTCGTCCATATCGCGAACGCTCGCGGCGGACCCGACCCACGACCGGAGCTCGAATTGACCGTCACCCTGCACCACGAACGGCACGGCGACCCGTCGGCGCCCACCGTCCTGTTCCTCGGCTCACTCGGCTCCGACCTGTCGATGTGGCAGCCCCAGATCGACGCACTCGCCGAGACCCGGCACGTCGTCGCCGTCGACCACCGCGGTCACGGCTCCTCCCCCACCCCGCAGGGCCCGTACACGATGGCCGAACTCGGCGGCGACATCGTCGCGCTGCTCGACTCCCTCGGCCTCGACTCCGTCGACCACGTCGGGCTGTCGCTCGGCGGGGCCGTCGGCCAGTGGCTCGCCGCGCACCGTCCCGACCGCATCCGCACCCTCACCCTGCTGTGCACCTCCGCGGCATTCCAACCGGCACAACCGTGGTACGACCGCGCCGCGACCGTCCGCGCTGACGGGCTCGCCTCCATCGCCGACGCGATCGTCTCCCGCTGGTTCAGCCCCGGCCGGGCCGCCCGCGACCCCGAACTCGTCGCGCGACACGTCGAGATGGTCAAAGGCACCACCGACGAGGGTTACGCCGCGTGCTGCGAGGCCCTCGCCACCTGGGACGGCCGCGACGACCTCGCCCGCATCACCGCGCCGACCCTCGTGATCGCCGGCGAGCAGGACCCCGCGACACCCCCGTCGACGATGCAGGCCCTCGCCGACGGCATCGCCGACTCGGCGTTCCACATCGCCGATCCCGCAGCACATCTCGCGAACGTCGAACAACCCGAACTCGTCACCACCTTGATCACCGCGCACCTCGGGGTGACGTCGTGACCGACACCTCCGCACCCTCCGCCGACACCGCCGCACCCACCGCGTCCCCCGACTACGTGCAGTCCCTCGCCCGGGGCCTGTCGGTCATCCGCGCATTCGGCGCCGATTCGCCCCGGCTGACCCTGTCGGACGTCGCGCGCGCCACCGAACTCACCCGCGCCACCGCGCGCCGATTCCTGCTCACCCTCGTCGAACTCGGCTACGTCCGCACCGACGGATCCCACTTCTGGCTCACCCCCAGGGTTCTCGAGCTCGGCTACAGCTACCTGTCGGCTCTGTCGCTGCCCGAGATCGCCCGACCCCACCTCGAAGCCCTCGCCGACCGGATCCACGAATCGACGTCGGTGTCCGTGCTCGACGGCGACGACATCGTGTATGTCGCCCGGGTTCCGGTCAACCGCATCATGACGGTGACGATCACCCTCGGCACCCGGTTCCCGGCGTACGCGACGTCGATGGGGCGGGTCCTGCTCGCCGGGCTTCCCCCGCACGAACTCGACGAGCATCTCGAACACACCGATTTCACGTCGATCACCGGCAACACGGTGCGCGATGCCGACGGCCTGCGGGCAGAGCTCGCGGCGGTACGCCGCGACGGATACTGCATCGTCGACCAGGAACTCGAGGAGGGCCTGCGCTCGCTCGCCGCACCGATCCGCGACGCCGCCGGCACCGTCGTCGCGGCGGTGAACATCTCCACCCACGCCGCCCGGTACAGCACCGAGAGCCTGCGCGCCGAGCTCGCCCCGGCGCTCGTCGCCACCGCCGATGCCATCTCGTCGGATTACGCGCGCACCCAGACCAATTGAGAACGATTCGGAGAACAACGTGACCCTCGACAATTCCGCGAACGACGTCGTCGTCTGCGAGTCGCTGCGCACCCCCGTCGGACGGTTCGGCGGCGTGCTGAAGGATGTCGCGCCCGAGGACCTCGCCGCCACGGTCATCCGCGAACTCGTCACCCGCACCGGCATCAGCGGATCCGACGTCGACGACGTCATCCTCGGCCAGGCCTCCCCCAGCGGCGAGAACCCCGCCATCGGACGCATCGCCGCACTCAATTCCGGTCTGGGCGTGGATGTTCCGGGAGTACAGGTGGACCGCCGCTGCGGGTCGGGTCTGCAGGCGATCCTGCAGGCCGTCATGCAGGTGCAGAGCGGCGGCAGCGACCTGATCCTCGCGGGCGGCACCGAATCCATGAGCCGCGCCGAGTTCTACGCCACCGGAATGCGGTGGGGTGTCCGCGGTGACGCCGTCGCGCTGAACGACCGGCTCGCCCGCGCCCGCGTCACCGCCGGCGGTCGCGACTTCCCCGTCCCCGGCGGCATGATCGAAACGGCCGAGAACCTGCGCGCCGAATTCGGCATCAGCCGAGCCGACCAGGACGCCCTCGCCGTGCAGTCGCACCGGCGCGCCGTCGCCGCGCAACGCAACGGGATCTTCGCCCAGGAGATCGTTCCGGTGACCGTGCCGCAACGCAAGGGCGACCCGCTCGTCGTCGACACCGACGAACACCCGCGTGCCGACACCGATGTCGACTCCCTCGCGACACTGCGTCCGATCATGGGCAGGCAGGATCCCGACGCCACCGTCACCGCGGGCAACGCCAGTGGCCAGAACGACGGCGCCGCCCTCGCGATCGTCACCACCGCCCGCAAGGCCGACCAGCTCGGCCTGCGCCCCCTCGCCCGCCTCGCGAGCTGGGCCGTCGCCGGAGTTCCCCCGCGCACCATGGGCATCGGCCCGGTGCCGGCCACCGAGAAAGCCCTCGGTCGTCTCGGGTTGACCCTCGCCGACATGGACGTCATCGAACTCAACGAGGCGTTCGCCGCGCAGACCCTCGCCGTGATCCGATCGTGGGGCATCGACGCCGACGACACACGCCTCAACCCGAACGGGTCGGGCATCTCGCTCGGTCACCCCGTCGGCGCGACCGGCGCCCGCATCCTCGCGACCCTCCTGCGCGAACTGGACCGGCGCGGCGGCCGATACGGTCTGGAAACCATGTGCATCGGCGGCGGTCAGGGCCTCGCCGCGGTCTTCGAGCGCATCGCCTGACGAAACGGCCCCGGCCGCGCCCCACGACGCGGCCGGGGTGCGGTCCGGAACCCTACGTCTCCGGCGCGACCCGGATCAGCAACTTCCCGAAGTTCTTCCCCTCGAGCAGACCCAGGAACGCCGACGGTGCGTTCTCCAGCCCGTCGACGATGTCCTCCCGGTACCTCAACTTCCCGGTGCGCACCCACTGCGTCGCCTCGCGCAGGAAATCGGCGGAGAGTTCGGCCGCGAACTCCGACTGGATGAATCCGCGCACCGTCAGGCTCTTGACGAGGATCTGGGAGAAGAACGCCGGTAACCTGTCGCGCCGGTCGGATTCGACCCCGTTGTACTGGGCCACCAGCCCGCACACCGGCACGCGCGCGTACCGATTGAGCAGCGGAAGCACCGCGTCGGCGACATGACCACCGACGTTCTCGAAGTACACGTCGATACCGCGCGGCGCGGCAGCCGCCAGGTTCGCGGCGAAGTCGGGATCCCGGTGATCGAGGGCCACATCGAACCCGAAGTCGTCGATCAGCGCCCGGCACTTGTCGGGGCCGCCGGCGATACCCACGGCGCGCGCACCGTTCAGTTTCGCGATCTGCCCGACCGCCGACCCCACCGGGCCGGTCGCGGCGGCGACGACCACGGTCTCACCGTGCTGCGGCTGCCCGATCTTGCGCATCCCCGCGTAGGCGGTGAACCCGGGCATCCCGAGCACCCCCAGCGCCGTGGACAGCGGCGCCGCCTCCGGATCGAGGCGACGCACGGTGGTCGCGTCCAGGACGGCGTGCGACTGCCAGCCCGCCCCGGCGAGCACGTAGTCTCCGACCTCGAGGTCACGGTGCCGGGATTCGACGACCTGCCCGACCGTGCCACCGACCATCACCTCGCCGAGTTCGACGGGCGGTGCATACGATTTGGCCGTGCTCATCCGCCCCCGCATGTACGGGTCCAGCGACAGATACACCGTCCGGACGAGCACGTCACCGTGCCCCAACGAAGGAAGATCGACAACCTCCGTGCGGAAATTGTCGACGGTGGGCGCTCCGTCCGGGCGGGAAGCGAGGACGATGCGGGTGGTACGGGACGCGGTGGAACTCATACCTGCACAGTGTGCCCTACGGCGCGGTGGCCGGTGAACCGTTCGGCTGCGGAAGCCTCCCGATCACCGACCGGCGGCACCCGTCACGCAGCCCCGGAACGTTCACCGCGCGGCGGTTCGTAGCTCGAGAACAGCCGCGAATGGATGAGTTCGGTGAACGACGGACCGTCGTGGTCGGCACGGCGGGTGGGCCGCTGCGCCTGCTGTGCGCGTCCGCGGGACACGTTGGATGTGGAACGAATCGACACATCGGCTCCTCTCGGATGGGAACGAGAGCGCGACAACCGGAAACCGTGCACGGAATGTGCGGACTGGGTGTGCGACCCCCTGGACTACATATACATGCTCGATGCACGTAACGCACGCAGGCACTCTCGGCGCGCCACGCGCCACAACACCCCGACGTCGCCGTTGTCGGACACCACGGCGACGTGCGGACCCCGGCTGCTGCGCAGATCCGGATCCACGATGCCGGAAGGCCCGATCGCCGCAGCGATCAGGCCTTCCCCGGGTCGGTCGTCGGTCCCGTCAGGAGACGGGCACCGGAACCTTCTTGCGGTTCGCACCGCGGTTCTTCTTGGTCGGGCTCTTCGAGCTGTTGTTCGCGCTCGGTTTCGTGCCGGCGGAGGCGGCCGTCGCCGGTTGTGCCGGTCGAGGCTTCTCGTCGGCCGGTCGCGGTGTCTCCTGCGCGTAGTAGAAGTGCGGGCGCCGGCGGCCGAGGAACGAACCGCACCACGACATGACGGCGATGTAGCGGTTGCGGAAGCCCACCAGGTACACGAGGTGCACGGCGAGCCACAACACCCACGCGATGAAACCGGTGAGCTGGATCCGGCCGACCCGCGTGATCGCGCTGAAGCGGTTGATGATCGCCATGCTGCCCTTGTCGCGGTACTTGAACGGTGTACCCGCGGGGATCTTGCCGAGGATCATCTTCGCGACGTGCCGGCCGCCCTGCATCGCGAACGGCGACTGCGCGGGCAGATTGTTCAGGGTCACCATGTCGCCGATGGCGTAGATGTTGTCGGCGCTGCCGACGGTGAAGTCGTCGTCGACGAGCAGCCGACCACCGCGGACCGTCTCGCAACCCGTGCGCTCGGCGAGGACACCCGCGAAGTCGTTGGCCTGGATGCCCGCCGACCAGATGATCGTCTCCGCGGTGAGCCGGCGGGTCTCGTCGCTGCCGGCGGTCTTCAGCGTGGCGCCGGACTCGTCGATGTCCGTGACGAGGGTGTTGAGGACGACGTCGACACCGGCCTTCTCGAGGGAGTCCTTCGAGTACTCGCTGAGCTTGCCTCCGAACGGCGGCAGCACCTTGTCGGCGCCCTCGACGAGGGTGACCGTCACGTCGGCCGGGTCGACGTTGTGCACCGACTCCCCGAAGTAACGCTTGGCGAGTTCCTTGATCTGACCGGCGAGCTCGACACCGGTCGGGCCGGCACCGACCACGATGAAGCTGAGCAGATTCTTGCGGCGCTCGGCGTCGGTCGTGGTGTGGGCTTCCTCGAAGCATCGCACGATCTGGCGACGGAGCCGGTCGGCGTCGTCGACGGTCTTGAGGGCGTACGTGACGTCGGCGAACTCGTCGCGGCCGAAGTACGCCTGCCGCGCGCCGGTCGCGGCGATGAGCTGCTCGTAGCCGAGGGTGTGGCGCTGGCCGTGCGACTCGTACACGACGGTGTTGTCGTCGGGATTCACGTCGACGACGCGGCCCAGTCGAACGTCGGCGTTCGGGTACTTGGCGAGGATCGCGCGGACGGACGGGGCGATCTCGCCGGGCGAGATGACGCCGGTCGCGACCTGGTACAGGAGGGGCTGGAACAGATGCTCGGTGGTCTCCGAGATCAGTACGAACGGCTTACCCGCCTTACCCAGCTTCTTCGCTGCGGCGAGCGCTCCGAATCCGGATCCGACGATGACCACCTCGGTCCGGTCTACGAAGTCGGCCTCTCCCTTGTCGGTCGCTGTCATTCTCCCGATACCTCCACATTGAAGTTCGATATGAGTCCAACCTAGGTATCTCGGGTTCGACATCTCCAGTAACCTGGGATATTCGAAAGACTGTTATCTGTTTTGCTCATGAATCGGTGTGTGATGGACTTCCGGCAACTGCGCTACTTCCTGGCGGTCGGGGAGGAGTCGAGCTTCTCGCGCGCCGCGCAGCGGTGCTTCATCTCCCAGTCCGCCATCAGCCACCAGATCGCGAAACTCGAGAGCGAACTGGGCGTGACCCTGTTCGACCGCACCACGCGGTCGGTCGGACTCACCGCCGCGGGGCAGCGGCTCATGCCGATCGCCGAGGAGGTCCTCGCGCTCGAAGCGCGGGCGCTCGAGGTCGGGCACGAGCCGCGCGGCAGTATCCGCATCAGCGCGAACATGAGCTTCGCGGCGCAGAGCCTCGACGCGATCTCCCAGGTGCGCGAGCGGAATCCGAAACTGGATGTCGAGTTCGTCATCAAGGACTTCACCGACCGGGTCAACGCGGTCGCGTCCGGGGAGGCCGACCTGGCGCTGATCCGCGGCGAAGTGGACCGTCCCGGACTCGAGACGGTCCGGCTCGGCGTCGAAGACCTGGTCGTGGTCACGTCGAGCCGTCACCCGCTGTCGGCGTTCTCGACGGTCGATCTGGGCGAACTCGCCCACTACCCGCTGCTGCTGCCGCCGCGCAGCAGCCAGGTGTTGCTGCACCGCGTCGTCGAGGACGCGTTCGTCGAGGTGGGGCGGCGGGTGCTGCTGGGTCCGGCGATCGCGAGCGATCACACGGCGACGCTGGAGGTGCTCACCAACCCCCGCGCGTGGACGGTGCTGTATGCGAGCACCGCGAACGAGACCCCCCGCAAGGGCTTGAAGTTCATGCGTGAGAGCAACCACCGGCTGCGGGTCCCCGTGTGCGGAGTGGTGCGGTCGGGCACGACCCCGTCGCCGGAGCTCGAGTTCCTGATCCGGGCGTTGGCGACGTCGATCCTCTCCCCCGGCGACACCCCACCCGTGCGCACTTCTGGTAGCT
>NZ_JAIYEP010000068.1 GCF_020515525.1 Rhodococcus yananensis | reverse complement strand
CGCACTTCTGGTAGCTAGAGCTACCAGAAGTGCGCACGGGTCAGGGGGCCGACACGTGATCGTCGCGTTCGAGCATCCGCGACAGGACGTAGCCGACGAGGATCCCCCAGAACGCGGCATGGATGCCCAGCAGGTTCGGATCGGCGATCGTGACGACGAAGGTGATCAACGCCCCGAGGGTGAACTTCGTCGAGAACGCGACGACGAACGCCTGCCGTAACGCACCGAGCATCGCGATGCCGCCGAGTGCCGACACGAAGGCCTCCGGGGTCGCGAGCAGGAAACGAACCAGGCCCGGTGCGAGCACAGCGCACACCAGCGACAGCAGCCCGTACACGACGGCCGCGGTGTACTGCCGGTGTTTGACACCGGACGACGTGAGCAGCGCGTTCGTCGGGCCGGTCACACACGCCGACACCGCCCCGAACCCCGCGTTGACCAGTGAGAACAACCCCGAGACGATCGCGAACACGTTGATCGGCGGCCGGTGACCGGCGGCCCGGAGCACCGCGACACCCTGACCGTTCTGCACGACCAGCACGGTCACCGCCAGCGGAACCACCAGTTCGAGCTGCGCGGCCCACGTGAACTCGGGCACGGTGAACGTCGGCGACGCCAGGATCGCGCCGGCCTCCGCCGCCGGCACGAACTGGCCGCTCACCACGACCGCGACGACGCCGACGATCAGCGCACCGAGCACCGGCGGCACGAACCGGCCGAGCACCGGCAGCGCGGTGAGCCCGACGAACGCGACCACCATCGGCGCCGCGACGACCGGGTTGTCGCGGGTGGAGGTGACGATGTCGGTACCGGATCGCAGGAACACCGCCGCGACCATCGCCATGACGATCGGCATCGGGATCGCCGACACGACCCGTCGCACCACCCCGGTGGAACCGAGCGCGAGCACGAGCACACCGGCACCGAAGAACGCACCGACGACCTCCGCGAACGACAGATGCTGCAGGGACGGGCCGAGCAGGACGGTGCCGGGAATCGACCATGCGAACCCGAACGGCTGCCGGTACACCAGCGACATCACGACGGTGGCCAGACCGGCGGACAGGAAGATCGCGAACACCCACGACGCGAGTTGCGCTTCGGTGAGCCCACCGGCTGCCCCCACCGCCAGGGTCACGGCGATGGGTCCGGACGCGGAGAAGATCAGCCCGATCAGCCCGTTGGAGACGTAGCCGGCTCCGAGGTCGCGGACGAGATCCCGCATCCCCGCGGGACGCACGCCGGGGCGTTCGAGCAACCGGTCCGGTTCGTCACTCCCGGAATCGACGGGCGACGTCGGTGCGGTCAGGGACATCGGCTTCTCCCGAGTCGACGGAGGTGAACGGTCCGTTCCAGTTCATCAGCGATTCCACCGCCCCGATGCCGTGGACCGTGCCCAACGGATCCTGGGTACGCCATGCCCAGGATCGCCGGGGAAGCATCCGGGTGGAGCATCATGGACGGGACCGGAGCGAGGAGGTCCGTTGACTGTCGGTGGTGAACGTTCGGGAATCGAACTCGGGGAGTTCCTCAAGGCCCGTCGCGCGCTCGTGTCGCCGGTCGCGGGTGCCGGTGCGCGGCGGCGTGTGCCCGGCCTGCGCCGCGAGGAAGTCGCCGCGGCAGCCGGGGTGAGCACCGACTACTACACCCGCCTCGAGCAGGGCCGGCACAAACGCCCGTCGGAGTCGGTGTTGCATTCGCTCGCCACCGCACTGCAACTCGACGAACTCGCGACCCGGCATCTGTTCGATCTCGCGCGTTCGGTGAGCGCACCGCGCTCCGCTGCCGCCCGAGACACCGTCCAGCGGGTCCGTCCGTCGCTGCACCGGCTCCTGGACTCGTTCACCGAACATCCGGCGTTCGTGCGGGGACGGCGCACCGAGGTGCTGGCGATGAACCGGCTCGCGGCGCTGCTGCTCACCGACTTCCCCGCGAAACCGGCGCGGCGACGCAGCCTGCTGCAGTGGGCGTTCCTCGACCCGGTCGCCCGCGACCGGTATGTGGACTGGGCGAAGATCGCGGCGTCGATGGTGGGCACGCTGCGGCTCGATGCGGGACGCCACCCGGGTGATCCGCTGCTGGCACGACTGGTCGAGGAACTGTCGGAGGGCAGCGACGAGTTCCGCATGTGGTGGGCCGATCACCGCGTGGTCGAGCGTCGCGACGGCATCAAACGCCTCGACCATCCACTGGTGGGGCGGATCGACGTGTACTACGAGGCACTCGACGTCACCGGGGAAGCCGATCAGACCCTGTTCGTGTACACGACGGAACCGGGGTCGGTGTCTCGGTCACGGCTCGCCGAGCTCGCGGCGATCGCCCGCGGTCAGGGCACCTGATCGACGTCGAGGCATCGGGGTTCGTCCCCGTGCGCGGAATCCGTCGTCGATCATCTCCCCGCCGGTGTCGTCGTCGCCGATCCGCTCGTCGACGGCCACACCCGGCTCACGATCACTGCGGCCAGCAGCACCGCGACGGCGATCACGGCCATGGTGACACCGAGACCGCGGGAGAACGCGTCGACGACGGCGTCGGTCACCTTCGCCTGCAGGTCTTCGGGTAGCCGCGACAACGCCTCCCGGAACGACGACGAGTCGACCAGCGCCGCATGCGCCTGGTCGACCTCGTCGTCGGTCATCCCCGACTCCTGCACGGCCGCCCCCGAATCCGCGATGGCGAATCCTCGGGTGAATGCGGTCATGATCGCGACTCCGAGCGCACCACCGACCATGCTCGACATCTTGAACACACCTGCGGCCGCACCGGCGAGTTCTCCGGGCACCCCACCGACCGCGGTGTTCGACACCGGTGTCGACAGCAGACCGAGCCCGCACCCGATGACGACCAGCGCCAGCGCAACGACCCACAGTGCGGTTCCGGCGTTCATCGGGGCCAGGATCACGGAGCCGACAGCGAGAACGACCAACCCGAGTAACACGGGCGACCGCGCTCCCCGTCTGCCGCTCATACGGCCACCGAGCGGGATGAGCGCGAAGATGCCGACGAGCGCGGGAAGCATGAGCAGACCCGACTGGACCGCGCTGTAGCCGCGGGCATTCTGCAACCACAGCACCAGCAGGTAGCTCAGACCGGCGTAACCGAGGTTCATCATCAGATTGGCGGTGAGCGCCCCGTCGTACGGCCGCAGCCGGAACAGCGACAGGTTCACGAGCGGGTTCGCCGTCCTCCGTTCGATGAACACCCAGGTGAGCGCGAGGACCACGGCCGCTGCGAACAGGGCGAGAACGAGCGGGCTCGTCCAACCCGCGGTGGGCCCGTCCGTCAGGGCGTACAGCAACGCGAACACGGCGAGTCCGATCGTGACAAGTCCCGCCCGGTCGATCCTGCGGTTCACCGGTCCCCGACCGGATTCGGGTGTCGCCGAGCGGATCACCACCATCGCGATCGCGGCGAGCGGAAGGTTGATCCAGAACAGCCATCGCCATCCCGGACCGTCGGTGATCACCCCGCCGATCGCCGGCGCGAGCGCCTGCCCACCCCACGCCACGGCCTGCCACACACCGAACGCCGTGAGCTGCGCGGCCCCGGAGAACTGCAGCGGGATCAACGCGAGTGTCGCGGGGAGGATCAGGGCCGCACCGATACCCATCAGACCACGACCGGCGATCAACACCTCGGTGCCGGGGGCGAGAGCCGCCACGACGGAGAAACCGGCGAACAGACCGATGCCGATCATCAGGATCCGTCGTTGCCCGAAGATGTCACCGAACCGGCCGGCCGCGATCACGAGCGCGCCCGCAACGAGGCTGAACGCATTGTTCGCCCACTGCAACCCGGCCATGTCGGCGTGCATCACGTCGGCGATCGTCGGCGTGGCGACCCCGAAGTCGGCGAACGCGAGCCACACCAGACCCGCCGCGGTGCAGGTCGCGGCGAGCGACACCCAGCGGCGGGAGTCGGCGTCGGTCATGCGACGCTCCTCGATTCGACGGACGCTCGGCGCCGTGCAGGTGACGTACCTCGGGTGCGTCCAGCTTCGCACGTTCTCGTCCGCGCGACCTCATCCACGGTGGGTGAATTCCGCGTGACGGCGGCCCTGGCGTTCCTGGGCCGCGGCGGGAGTGTTCACCCGCATCGGATGGGAGGAGTTCGCGCTCGACGAACACCGGGTTCGGGCCGTGCCGGCCGACCACGACGAGATGCACCAGTTGCGCAGCCGACCGCACACCCCACCCCGTGCGCGTTTCTGGTAGCTGGGGC